>VGBN01000017.1 GCA_016870455.1 Actinomycetota bacterium
TCGATACCGCTTGTGGAACTTCGGCATACGAATCAAATTGCATGCTGTAGCTCGCGCGACCTTGTGTCCTGCTGCGAAGATCTCCGACGTAGCCGAACATCTCTGACAGTGGCACTAGTGCCTTAACAATTCGGGCACCTGACCGCTCATCCATGGCCAAGATTTGACCACGACGACTATTAATATCGCCGATGACATCACCCATGAAATCTTCAGGGGTAATAACTTCAACCGACATCACTGGTTCCAGCAGAACAGGGCCAGCAAGTTTTGCTGCCTCCTTAAATGCTGCGATACCAGCAATCTTGAAGGCAAGCTCTGATGAGTCAACATCATGGTAAGCGCCATCAAGAAGAGTTACTTTCACATCAACTAATGGATAGCCAGCAAGTGGTCCACTAGCGAGTGCTTCCTGGCAACCATCATCAACAGATGGGATGTACTCCTTAGGAATACGACCGCCAGTGATCTTATTTACGAATTCGTAAGGGTTTTCAGAACCAGTTGGAAGTGGCTCTACTGAGATTTGAATCTTTGCAAACTGACCAGATCCACCTGATTGTTTCTTATGGGTGTAGTCATAACGAGAAACTGTTTTGCGAAGTGTTTCGCGGTAAGCCACCTGTGGTTTACCAACATTTGCCTCTACTTTAAATTCACGCTTCATACGATCAACTAAAATTTCTAAGTGCAGCTCACCCATTCCAGAGATAATTGTCTGACCAGTCTCTTCATCTGATTTAACATGGAAGGTTGGATCCTCTTCGGCCAATGATTGAATTGCAACACCAAGTTTTTCTTGATCTGCCTTGGTCTTAGGTTCGATCGCTACCGAGATAACTGGAGCTGGGAAATCCATTGATTCTAGAATTACTGGTTTATCAACATCACATAATGTCTCACCGGTGGTGGTGTCTTTCAGACCCATAACCGCAATAATCATTCCGGCCCCGGCTGACTCCATCTCCTCACGCTTGTTAGCGTGCATCTGATAGATCTTTCCAATTCTTTCTTTTCTATCTTTAGTTGAATTAAGTACTGCAGTTCCAGCCGTTAATGAGCCGGAGTAAATCCGAACGAAGGTTAATTTACCAAGATGGGGATCTCGCATAATCTTGAAAGCAAGGGCTGAGAATGGCTCATCATTTTTTGGTTGGCGCTCAATCTCAACAGTTGGGTCACCTTGTTTGTAACCAACAATTGCTTTTACATCTAGCGGGCTTGGTAGGTAGCGATTTACCGCATCAAGCATTGGCTGCACACCCTTGTTCTTAAAGGCAGAACCAGTAAGTACTGGTGTTGCTTTATCTGCAAGGGTTGCACGACGGATTCCAGCAATAATTTCATCCTCAGTTAACTCAGCACCCTCTAGGTACTTCTCCATCACAACATCATCACACTCAGCTAGAGTTTCAAGTAAATCATGACGTGCTTGCTTTGCTTTCTCAGCTAAGTTGGCAGGGATCTCTTCAATTACATAATCCTCACCCTTTTTAGTCTCTCCTGGCCATACCAAAGCTTTCATTTTGATCAAATCAACTAAGCCAGAGAAATCTCCCTCAAGACCAATTGGAATTTGTAGTACAAGTGGTGTGGCATTAAGTCGAGATTTAATCATCTCTACACAGCGATCAAATGATGCACCAGTTCGATCTAGCTTGTTAACAAAACAAATTCGTGGAACTTTATATCGATCTGCTTGGCGCCAAACAGTTTCAGATTGTGGCTCAACCCCAGCAACACCATCAAATACTGCAACTGCGCCATCCAAAACTCGAAGGGAGCGCTCTACCTCAACTGTGAAATCTACGTGGCCAGGGGTATCAATGATGTTAATCATGTGATCTTTCCAATGACAGGTAGTAGCCGCAGAGGTAATTGTGATTCCGCGCTCTTGCTCCTGCTCCATCCAGTCCATGGTGGCTGCGCCCTCATGAACCTCACCAATTTTGTAATTGATTCCAGTGTAGAAAAGAATTCGCTCAGTTGTTGTGGTTTTGCCCGCGTCAATATGAGCCATGATTCCAATATTGCGAACCTTGGCTAGATCGATTGCGGTGGCAACTGACATTTTCTTCTCTTCTCCCGATTTCTCTTTGATTACCAGCGATAGTGAGCAAACGCCTTGTTTGCTTCAGCCATCTTGTGAGTGTCTTCGCGCTTTTTAACTGCTGCGCCTAAGCCATTGCTGGCATCAATCAATTCATTTCCCAAACGCTCCGCCATAGATTTCTCACGGCGCTCTCTTGAGTTATCAACAATCCAACGAAGACCAAGTGCTAATGCCCGAGCCGGCTTAACCTCAACTGGTACTTGGTAGGTAGCTCCACCAACTCGGCGAGAGCGAACCTCAACAGTTGGTTTTACATTATCTAATGCTCGCTTAAGCACAATTACTGGATCACCATTAGTTTTCTCACGGCAGTTCTCAAGTGCGCCATAAACAATTGCTTCCGCAGTTGATCGCTTACCATGCGTCAAAATCTTATTAATTAAAGAGGTAACAACCGGAGAGCTGTATACAGGATCTGCAACAACTGGGTCTTTTGCAACCGGGCCTTTACGTGGCATTACTTCTTCTCCTTCTTTGCACCATAACGTGAACGTGATTGCTTACGATCTTTAACACCTTGGGTATCAAGGGAACCACGAACAATTTTGTAACGAACTCCAGGTAGGTCCTTTACGCGACCACCACGAACTAAAACGATTGAGTGCTCTTGCAAGTTATGTCCTTCACCAGGAATGTATGCAGTTACCTCCATGCCACTGGTTAGGCGAACACGTGCAACTTTACGAAGCGCAGAGTTTGGCTTCTTAGGTGTAGTTGTATAAACACGTGTGCAAACGCCACGACGTTGCGGGCTACCTTTTAATGCAGGTGTGCTCGTCTTATCTGTCTTCTCGGCGCGACCCTTTCGGACCAGCTGCTGAATAGTTGGCACTACATCTCCTATAACTTGTTTTGTTAATAAATAATTATTTAAATTATTTATTCAAACTTTTTTCTCATCTAACAACCACACTTTCCCGACCCACGAGGTCGGGCGTGTTGCCCATTCCTTGCAGATAAGATGCAATCGAAATTGCATGTTTTTGTGCAGCTCTTGTAGGTAAGAAAAGAGCAGGACGGGAAGGGTAGCCCAGTGCGAGGTCCCCGGTCAAAACGATCCCTCTACTCCTACCCCCACCATTCTTCAGGTTGCGACACGCCGAACCAACCTCATCCCACCCGCCTATGGTTAATAGATGAAGAGTCCAAAACTACGTGGAATTGTCCACTTAGTAATGTCACCAATTAGTTTGGTGGCAGGTTTAGTACTTATTACCTTGGCAGATGAACTTCGTGGGCGAATCACTTTGGGGATTTTTACCTTAACTGCGGTTACCTTGTTTACCTGCAGCGCCCTCTACCACCGAATTGCTTGGAATGATAAAAATAAAGCCATCTGGCGCAGAATTGATCATTCAAATATCTCAGTCTTAATCGCAGGCACCTACACACCCTTTGCTGTGTATTTGTTAGAGCCAAATCAAGCTAGAACGTTACTGATTATTGCTTGGTCTGGTGCAATTCTAAGTTCGATGCTTAGAATTTTTTGGCTCTCTGCCCCAAGATGGTTATATGTAACTGGTTATATTGCACTGGGTTGGGCAGCGATTATCTATCTGCCAGAGTTTTTGAAATCTGGTGGAGTTGTAATTTTTGTACTAATCATAGTTGGTGGATTCTTATACTCAGCTGGTGGGGTGATATATGCAATTAAAAGGCCAAATTTTTCTATCAATTGGTTTGGCTTTCATGAATTATTCCATGCGATGACAGCTGCTGCCTTTATCTGCCACTTTGTTGCTGGAGCACTTACAGTTTTCACAAAAAGTTAATTTTTGCCTTAAGTAAAATAGCCGACGCAATTACTTAGCGCCGGCCACCTGCAAACTACATTACTTTTAACGAACCTCGAACTCATCCAATCGGACCGCCTCACCTGAACCTTGTGATTCAAATGGAGTGAACTCGAATTCATCGTATGCAGCATAAACTGCAGCCTTTGCTTCCTCAGTTGGCTCAACTCGAACGTTGCGGTAGCGAGCAAGTCCAGTTCCAGCTGGGATCAACTTGCCGATGATTACGTTCTCCTTTAGACCAAGTAGTGGATCACTCTTCTCAGACAAAGCTGCATCCGTTAGAACACGTGTTGTCTCTTGGAATGAAGCTGCTGACAACCATGACTCAGTTGCAAGTGAGGCCTTAGTAATACCCATTAACTCAGGTCGACCAGAGGCTGCTTTGCCACCAGTTGAAACTACTCGACGGTTTTCTTCTTCAAAGCGACCGCGCTCAACTAACTCTCCTGGTAGTAAATCAGTATCACCTGGCTCAAGAACTGTGATGCGCTTTAACATTTGGCGAACAATAATTTCAATATGTTTATCGTGGATAGAAACACCTTGCATACGATAAACCTCTTGAATCTCACTGACTAAGTGAATCTGAGTTTGACGAGGCCCTAAGATACGAAGTACCTGCTTAGGATCAATTGCACCAACTACTAATTGCTGGCCAGTTCCCACACGTTGTCCCTCTTCTACTAGAAGTTTTTGACGACGAGTAATTGGGTAGGCAACCGCCTCACCACCATCCTCTGGAGTAACAACAATCTTCTTACCCTTGGCATCCTCAAGGAATGAGACAGTTCCAGCAGCCTCAGCAATAGGGGCCACACCCTTTGGTGTTCTAGCCTCAAACAACTCCTGTACTCGAGGAAGACCATGAGTAATTTGAGTTTCACCAAGTAATTGAGCACCACCGGTGTGGAAGGTACGCATTGTTAACTGGGTACCAGGCTCACCAATTGATTGAGCTGCAATAATTCCCACCGCCTCGCCGACATCTACTAATTTGCCAGCAGCCATAGAACGTCCGTAACACATTGCGCACTGACCGACCTTGCTATCGCAGGTTAGAACTGAGCGAACCTTTACCTCTTCTACCCCTGCTGCAACTAATGTGTCAATATTACGATCCCCAAGATCTGTGCCGGCAGTCAATATAACTTTGCCAGCTGCAGTTACATCCTCTGCAAGGTTTCTACCAAACAAAGATGTTTCAACATGGTCATCACGAACCAATGCACCAGTTGAATCCTTGGCAGCAATCTTGAGAGTTAGACCACGATCTGTTCCGCAATCTTCTTCGCGAATAATTACATCTTGGGCTACATCGCACAGACGACGGGTTAGGTAACCTGAGTCTGCGGTACGAAGTGCGGTATCGGCCAAACCTTTACGAGCACCATGTGTTGAAATGAAGTACTCAAGAACAGATAATCCTTCACGGAAGTTAGATTTAATTGGACGAGGAATAATTTCACCCTTTGGATTAGCAACCAGACCGCGCATACCTGCAATTTGGCGAATCTGCATCATATTTCCACGAGCCCCTGAGTAAACCATCATCCAAACTGGGTTGGTGCGAGGGAAGTTATCCTCCATCTCCTTGGCAACCTCATTGGTAGCAAGTGTCCAGATCTCAATTAACTCCTGGCGACGTTCATCATCGGTAATCAATCCCTTTTCATACTGTGATTGAACCTTGTCAGCCTTAGTTTCAAAGCCCTCCAAGATTTCCCGCTTACGCCCTGGTGTTACAACATCATTAATGGAAATAGTTACACCAGCTCTAGTTGCCCAGTAGAAACCAAGAGATTTCAGAGCATCTAGGGTTTGAGCCACAGTTACCTTGGCATAACCTTCCGCCAAACTATCAACAATTAAACCAAGTAGCTTCTTAGTTACATCGTAATCAACAAATGGGAAGTCAGCCGGAAGAACCTCATTAAATAAAGCACGACCTAATGTGGTCTCACGAGTTTCACCAACACCGCTCTTATCGATGCGCAATCTAATCTTTGCCTGCAAAGAAAGGCTGCCTTGATCAAATGCCATAACCGCCTCTGCAATTGATGAAAAGGCTCGACCCTCTCCCAATTGCTTCTCACGAAGTGAGGTTAGGAAGTAAAGACCAAGCACCATATCCTGAGTAGGAGAGGTAATTGGTCGACCAGATGCTGGAGATAAAATATTGTTGCTAGAAAGCATTAATACTCGAGCCTCTGCTTGTGCTTCAGCTGATAGTGGCAAATGAACCGCCATCTGATCACCATCAAAGTCTGCGTTAAATGCAGTACAAACTAATGGGTGGATTTGAACAGCTTTTCCTTCAACCAATTGTGGTTCAAATGCTTGAATACCAAGACGGTGCAGTGTTGGTGCACGATTTAGTAGTACTGGATGCTCAGCAATTACCTCTTCTAATACATCCCAAACTACTGGGCGAGCACGCTCAACCATTCGCTTTGCAGATTTAATATTTTGAGCATGATTTAAATCAACCAAACGTTTCATCACAAATGGCTTAAATAACTCAAGTGCCATCTGCTTTGGCAGACCGCACTGATGCAACTTAAGTTGTGGACCAACCACAATTACTGAACGACCAGAGTAATCAACCCGCTTTCCAAGTAAGTTTTGGCGGAATCGTCCCTGCTTACCCTTTAGCATGTCAGAGAGTGATTTAAGTGGACGGTTTCCTGGTCCAGTAACTGGGCGACCACGTCGACCATTATCAAATAGTGAATCTACCGCCTCTTGCAACATACGTTTTTCGTTGTTAACGATAATTTCAGGTGCACCCAAATCTGCTAATCGCTTTAATCGGTTGTTTCGATTAATAACTCGGCGATATAAATCATTTAGATCACTTGTTGCAAAACGGCCACCATCTAGTTGAACCATCGGGCGAAGATCTGGTGGAATAACTGGAACACAATCAAGCACCATAGATGCTGGCTTGTTTCTAGTATTTAAAAATGAGTTAACTACCTTCAAACGCTTAATCGCACGGGTCTTCTTCTGACCTTTACCAGTTTGAGAGAGCTCAGTTAACTTATCAAACTCAGATTGCAGATCAAAGGTTTCAAGACGAGCTTGAATAGCCTGCGCACCCATTGATCCCTTGAAGTAAACACCGTAACGATCACGAAGTTCACGGTATAAGGATTCATCACCTTCAAGATCTTGAACCTTTAGATTCTTAAACCGATTCCAAACAGCCTCTAGGCGGTCTAACTCTTTTTGAGAACGATCACGAATAGTCTTTAACTCACGCTCGCCAGCTTCGCGCACCTTACGACGAGCATCTGCCTTTGCGCCCTCATCCTCTAGATCTGCTAAATCAGACTCCATTTTTTTAGTTCTAGTATCTAATTCAAGATCTCTACGAGATTCAATTTTTTTGAAATCAGATGAGTACTTCTTCTCCAAGGTTGGCATATCCTCATCACGTGCTTCGGTATCAACCTCAGTGATCATGTAAGCAGCAAAGTAAATTACCTTCTCAAGATCCTTTGGTGCTAGATCAAGCAGATAACCAAGCCGGCTTGGCACACCTTTGAAGTACCAGATGTGAGTTACTGGAGCTGCTAACTCAATATGTCCCATGCGCTCACGACGAACCTTGGCGCGGGTTACCTCAACGCCGCACCTCTCGCAGATAATTCCTTTAAATCTAACCCGCTTGTACTTACCGCAGTAACACTCCCAGTCACGAGTTGGTCCGAAGATCTTCTCATCAAACAAACCATCTTTTTCTGGCTTTAAAGTTCGGTAGTTAATAGTCTCTGGCTTTTTGACCTCACCAAATGACCACTCACGAATATTCTCAGTTGAGGCAAGACCGATTCTTAACTCATCAAAAAAGTTAACATCTAACATGGTTATCTTCTCCTCACACTTCTTCTACTGAGCTTGGCTCAACTCGGGATAAGTTGATACCTAACTCCTCGGCGGTTCTAAAGACCTCTTCATCGGTGTCGCGCATTTCAATTGCCACACCCTCTGATGAGAGCACTTCAACATTTAAGCAAAGTGATTGCATTTCCTTAACCAATACCTTGAATGATTCAGGAATTCCTGGCTCTGGAATATTTTCACCCTTAACAATTGCCTCATAAACCTTTACTCGTCCTAAGACATCATCAGATTTAATAGTTAACAACTCTTGGAGTGTGTATGCAGCGCCATATGCTTCTAGCGCCCAAACCTCCATCTCACCAAATCGTTGACCACCAAATTGTGCCTTTCCACCCAATGGTTGTTGCGTAATCATTGAGTAAGGACCGGTGGAACGAGCATGGATCTTGTCATCTACTAAATGGTGCAGCTTCAAGATGTACATATAACCAACTGAAATTGGTTGCTTATATGGCTCACCAGTGCGGCCATCAAACAATTGAGCTTTACCATCTGCGCCAATCAATCGCATGCCATCTTTATTAGGCAGAGTTGAAGTAAGTAATCCTGATAACTCCTCTTCGCGAGTGCCATCAAATACTGGTGTTGCCACCTTGGTATTTGCTGGAGCTTCGGCAAAACCATTTGCGCGTAGAGAAGTTTGCCACTCCTCATTTCCCTCCAACTTCCAACCAGATTTAGCAACCCAACCTAAGTGAGTCTCTAATACCTGGCCAACATTCATACGTCCTGGAACACCAAGTGGGTTTAATACAACATCAACTGGTGTGCCATCAGCTAAGAACGGCATATCCTCAACTGGCAAAATCTTTGAGATAACTCCCTTGTTACCGTGGCGGCCAGCAAGTTTGTCACCATCTTGAATCTTGCGCTTTTGTGCAACATAAACTCGAACCACCTGGTTAACACCAGCTGCTAATTCAAATCCCTCTTCTGAGTCTTGAATACTTACACCGATTACCTTGCCCGACTCACCATGTGGAACCTTAAGTGAGGTATCGCGAACCTCTCGAGCTTTTTCACCAAAGATTGCACGCAGCAAACGCTCTTCTGGTGTTAACTCAGTTTCACCCTTTGGTGTTACCTTTCCAACCAAAATATCTCCAGGCACAACATCTGCGCCAACTCGAATAATTCCGCGCTCATCAAGATCTGCTAATACCTCTTCTGAGACATTTGGAATATCACGGGTAATTTCCTCTGCCCCTAATTTGGTATCCCGAGCATCTACTTCATACTCTTCAATATGAATTGAGGTAAGGACGTCATCTTGCACAAGGCGCTGCGAAAGAATAATCGCATCCTCATAGTTATGGCCCTCCCATGACATAAATGCCACAAGTAGGTTTTTACCTAATGCCATCTCGCCAAGTTCAGTACTTGCACCATCTGCAACCACTGCGCCAGCTTCAATCTTCTCACCAACTGAAACAACTACCTTTTGGTTTCGGCTAGTTCCTTGATTTGAGCGCACAAACTTTTCAACAAAGTAGGTTTCAGTTGAACCATCATCATTTTTAACAACTACCTGATCAGAGTTGACCTCAGTAACTACCCCTGCCTTGCGAGCCAGTAGTACATCGCCGGCATCAACTGCAGCTCGAAACTCCATACCAGTTCCAACTAATGGCGCTTCAGCTCTTACCAATGGAACAGCTTGGCGCATCATGTTGGCGCCCATCAGCGCACGGTTAGCATCATCATGCTCTAAGAATGGAATCATTGCAGTTGCAACTGAAACCATCTGTCGTGGTGAAACATCCATGTAATCAACCTCAGTGGCTTGAATATTTTCAACCTCACCACCACGGCGACGAACTAATACTCTTGATTCAGCGAAATGATTATCAGCTGTCAGTGGTGCATTTGCCTGAGCGATAACATGCTCATCCTCTTCATCCGCTGTTAGGTAATCAATCCGATCAGTTACCTTGCCATCTACCACCTTGCGATAAGGAGTTTCAATAAATCCAAATGGTGTAACTCGAGCATAAGTTGCCAAAGATCCAATCAAACCAATGTTTGGACCTTCTGGGGTTTCAATTGGACACATACGACCGTAATGTGAAGGGTGAACATCTCGCACCTCAAAGCCGGCACGTTCACGAGATAGACCACCAGGTCCAAGTGCTGATAAACGACGCTTATGTGTCATACCAGAGAGTGGATTAGTTTGATCCATGAACTGGGAAAGTTGTGATGTACCAAAAAACTCTTTGATTGATGCGACAACTGGGCGAATATTGATCAATGTTTGCGGCGTGATTGCTTCTACATCTTGGGTGGTCATGCGCTCGCGTACCACGCGCTCCATCCGAGAAAGACCGGTGCGAACTTGGTTTTGAATTAACTCGCCAACAGTTCGAAGTCGTCGATTACCAAAATGATCAATGTCATCGGTTTCTACACGAACCTCTTTGCCATACTCAAGCAAAGCATCGCCACGGTGAAGTGCCACCAAGTACTTGATTGTTCCGACAATATCTTCAATGGTTAGCAGGCCACGATTTAGGTCAAGCTCAATTCCTAACTTTTTATTGATCTTAAAACGACCAACCTTTGCTAGGTCATATCGCTTTGGATTGAAATAAAGATTTTCAATTAAGTTTTGAGCTGCCTCTTTGGTTGGTGGCTCACCTGGACGAAGTTTGCGGTAGATATCTAGCAACGCTTCATCTTGGGTCTCCACATTATCTTTTTCTAGAGTTAATTTGATTGATTCAAACTCACCAAATTGCTCAAGAATTTGTGCACTGCTCCAACCAAGTGCTTTTAGAAATACTGTGACAGATTGCTTACGCTTACGATCGATACGAACTCCGACCATATCTTTCTTATCTACTTCAAACTCAAGCCATGCACCTCTGCTTGGAATAATTTTGGTTGTGAAAACATCTTTATCAGATGCTTTTTCAATTGTGCGCTCAAAATAAACTCCAGGAGAGCGAACTAATTGTGAAACAACTACACGCTCTGTGCCATTGATGACAAAAGTTCCGCGTGGTGTCATTAATGGGAAATCACCCATGAAAACAGTTTGTGACTTAATTTCACCAGTTATGTTATTGGTGAACTCAGCTGTTAAGAAAAGTGGAGCGGCATAAGTAATATCGCGCTCTTTACACTCTGCAATTGAGTACTTTGGTGGTTCAAAGCGATGATCACGGAATGACAGTGACATCGATCCTTGGAAATCTTCAATTGGTGAAATCTCTTCAAAAATTTCTTCAAGTCCAGATTGTTTTGGCACTTCACCGCGATGTGACTTTTCAGCATCAGCTAAGCGAGCGCGCCATGCGTCGTTACCAAGTAACCAATCAATACTTTCTAGTTGTAGCGAGAGTAGATTTGGTACTTCAAGTGGTTCCCGAATCTTTGCAAATGAGACACGACGTGGAGCTTGAGATTTAATTTTTGAAGCGGCCAAATTTTCCTCCAGTAATTAACTGCGTTAAAGCACACGGCTACCGCTAGGTCATAGCCGCTATATGCCGAGGACCTTTTGGTTTTTAAAAATTGTGAAGGGGCAGAATATCTAACCTCTGCCCCTTCTGTCTAATTCAAGTAATTACTTGATGGTGACCTTTGCGCCGGCAGCCTCAAATGCGGCCTTTGCCTTATCAGCGGTTGCCTTATCAGCCTTCTCCATGATGGTTGCTGGGGTGGCGTCAACTAGATCCTTGGCCTCTTTTAGACCTAGGCTGGAGTTAAGCGCACGAACCTCTTTGATAACTGCAATCTTCTGAGCGCCAGCATCCTCCAGGATGATGGTGAACTCATCTTGAGCAGCATCAGCAGCTGCGGCGGCTGCGCCACCTGCAGCAGCAACTGCAACTGGTGCAGCAGCTGTTACATCAAACTCTGTCTCAAATGCTTTAACAAACTCTGTTAGCTCAACCAAAGACATCTCTTTGAACTGACCTAATAGATCTGCGGTGTTTAGCTTTGCCATGTTCGTTCCTTTTCTGCTAATCCCGACTCCAACTCTTGGTATGAGTACGGGGGTTGGGGGTCGGTTTAGTTTTCTGTGCTTTCAGCAGCAGGTGCTGCTTCGGCGACAACCTCTGGTGTTGCATCTTGTGCAACTGGTGCCTCAGTAACTGCTTGGGCAACTGGTGCTTCTGCCTTTACCTGAGCAACTGGTGCTGGTGCTCCTGCCTCCATCTTGATACGAAGTGCATCAAATGCACGTGCTGCCTTAGACATTGATGCCTTCATAGCACCAGCAATCTTGGCCAGCAGTATTTCGCGAGATTCAAGATTAGCAAGTTGCATAATCTCAGCAGTTGTAACTGCCTTGCCTTCAAAGATTCCACCCTTTATTACTAGTAGTGGATTCTCTTTAGCAAAATCACGCAATGCTTTTGCAGCATCAATTGGATCACCCTTAATAAAAGCTACAGCGGAAGGACCGGCCAGCATTGCTGGATCTAAATCAACACCTGCCTCTTTTGCTGCAATTTTAGTTAAGGTATTTTTAACTACGGAGTACTTGTTTTTTACGCCAAGTGATCGACGTAGTTGCTTCATCAAACCAACGGATAGACCGCGGTACTCAGTTAGCACAGTTGCATTTGCGGTGCGGAAATCTTCAACGATCTCAGCCACAGCAGCTGTCTTCTCTGGGGTTGCCATTTGGCATCCTTTCTAAATAAGAAAAACCTCGGCGCATAAATGCACACGAGGTTGTCGTTGGCACCTATGCGGGCTGTCTTTCAACAATTACCTTTTAAAGATTTCCTTTAAAAGACCTGCAGTCTTTGGTTTCTAGTCGTCGCTAATTTCGTAGTCCGACTTGAATAAGCCAAGGGTAGGCGGTAAAGCCCACCCAAGTCAAAATTTACTTTTTTATTGAATCTGGGCTCCGCCATCTCGAGCAAATGAGGTGTCTAACTTAATTCCTGGGCTCATTGTGGATGAGACGGTGGCGGATTTAATAAATCGACCCTTTGATGAGGCTGGCTTTGAACGCATAACCTCTTCAATTGCAGCTGCATAATTTTCTGCTAATTGCTCAGCGGTAAAGGAAACCTTACCGATCACAAAGTGGAGATTTGAATTTTTATCAACTCTAAACTCAATTTTTCCACCTTTTATATCTGAGACTGCTTTACCTACATTTGTCGTCACTGTTCCAGTCTTTGGGTTTGGCATTAAGCCACGAGGTCCAAGAACTTTTCCAAGTCTGCCAACCTTTCCCATTAACTCTGGTGTTGAGACAACTGCGTCATAATCCAGACGTCCTTTTGCAACCTCATCAATTAACTCATCTGCGCCAACAATGTCAGCTCCAGCAGATCGAGCCTCTTCAGCTCGCTCGCCACCTGCAAAAACTAAAACTCGGGCAGTCTTTCCTGTTCCATGTGGCAGATTAACGGTGGAACGAATTGCTTGATCTGCTTTCTTTGGATCTACACCTAAAAACAGTGCCACATCAACAGTGGCATCATATTTAACGGTGGATGTCTCTTTTACTAACTTCATAGCCTCACCTGGCATATAAAGATTATCTAGCTTAATCTTTTCTGCAGCGGCCTTATATTTCTTACTTCGCTTCATTTCTTCTCCTCTTGGTTAATCTTGAAAGGGTTTTCAAGATTGGGGTTGTGGTTTTTGCGAACCAGCGAGGTTCTCCCACATTTTTTCTTAGTTAGAGACGGTAATACCCATCGAACGAGCAGTACCGGCAATAATTCGAGATGCCATCTCTAAGTCATTGGCATTTAGATCCACCATCTTTTGTTTGGCGATATCTTCAACCTGTGCCTTAGTTAGATTTGCAACCTTATCTTTGTGAGGGATTGCAGATCCCTTCTCAATTCCAGCAGCCTTTAAAATCAATCTTGATGCAGGTGGCGTCTTAGTAATAAAGGTAAATGATCGATCCTCAAAAACTGTTATCTCAACTGGGATGATATTTCCCTTTTGGCTCTCTGTTGCAGCGTTGTAGGCCTTAACAAAATCCATGATGTTCACACCATGTTGACCCAAAGCAGGACCCACTGGTGGCGCTGGTGTGGCAGCACCGGCTTGAATCTGCAACTTGATAAGTGCGGTTACCTTCTTCTTTGGTGCCATGTTTTTTCCTTTTCTCTTCTAATTAAATCTTCTGGACCTGATGAAATGAAAGCTCTACTGGAGTTTCGCGACCAAAAATTGAAACCAAAACCTTTAACTTCGCCTGCTCTGGCATGATCTCTGAGATAGTAGCTGGCAATGTTGCAAATGGACCATCCATTACCGTAATTGACTCACCAATTGAGTAATCAACATCCTTCATCGCAATCTTGCCATCCTTCTTCAATGGACGTGGGGCAAGAATGTTCTCAACCTCAGCCAGAGTAAGAGGTGATGGATGATGAGCGTTACCAACAAAACCGGTTACGCCTGGTGTGTTTCTAACACATGACCAAGATTCATCAGTTAACTCCATACGAACTAATACATAACCTGGAAAAACATTGCGCTTGACTACTTTGATCGCGCCATTTTTAAGCTCACGAACCTCCTCTTCTGGAACCTCAATTTGGAATATGAAATCCTCCATATTTAAAGACTGAATACGGTTTACTAAATTTCCTTTTACCTTCTTTTCATATCCAGCGTAGGAATGGACCACAAACCATTCACCTGGTGCATTTCTTAGCGCAGCCCGAAACTCGGCATTCTCATCATTTTCTTCAGGTGGTGCATCGGCAACCACATCTTCGATAACTGGCTCAATTACCTCTTCAACTTTTGGTGCAGCATCACTTACTGCTAGTGCCGCCTCAAATGCATCCACTGGTGGATTAGCTGGCGTATCAATTGACATCATATATTTCCGTTCGCCTTAGCCAAATATCCAAAAAGTGACTCTAGTTAAAATCAAATCAAATATTGAAACCACTAAAATTACAAACCCCACGAAGACCAATACCACTGCGGTGTAGGTAGTTAATTGATTACGAGTTGGCCAAACAACTTTGCTCAACTCAGAGATAACTTGGCGATAAAACAGGCCAATTCGACCAAAGATGCTTTTCGGCTCCTCGGTTGAGACAATCTCTTCGCTCATCTACCTATTCCTTTACTCGTTATCTAATAAAACTTTTTAACTGCTACTTGCAGGGCAGGAGGGACTCGAACCCCCAACCGGCCGCTTTGGAGACGGCAACTCTAGCCAATTGAGCTACTGCCCTTCGTCCCGAATTAAGGCATGAAACATTATGACCTAATACAAGCGCCGGGGGCGAAATTGTAGGCGGGTTATAGAGAAAGGTAAAACTGAGATAAATTGGAAGCCAGTTTTAAGCGTAGATGGCAGACTTAACCCCCCATGGGTGCATCGAGCAAAACAAGAGTTTCAAAACGAATATCGGCTATTGCAGAGTCTGCAACTCTTGCAGTTGATAGCAAAGCAAAGGCGTTAAAAGCAGCTGGCCGTCCCGTAATTGGTTTTGGTGCAGGTGAGCCAGATTTTCCAACACCTGATTACATTGTTAATGCAGCTATCGAGGCAGCAAAACTTCCGGCAAATCATCGCTATACCCCAACTCCAGGATTACCTGAATTACGTGATGCAATTGTTAAAAAAACTAAGCGAGATTCAAATTATGAAATTACTGCCGATCAGGTTTTAGTCACCAACGGTGGTAAACAATCTGTTTACCAATCATTTGCTGCCGTACTAGATCCAGGTGATGAGGTTTTACTGCCATCTCCATTTTGGACAACTTATCCCGAGTGCATCAAGTTAGCAGGTGGGATACCAGTTGAAGTTTTTGCCGATGAGTCACAAAATTATTTAGTTTCAGTTGCTCAATTAGAAAAAGCCTTAACTCCTAAAACCAAGGTGTTGCTTTTTTGTTCACCCTCAAACCCAACGGGATCTGTTTACTCGCCAGAGCAGGTTAGGCAGATTGGTCAGTGGGCCTACCAAAAAGGCTTATGGGTTATAACCGATGAAATATATGAACATCTTCTATATGACGGTGCGGTGGCGCCAAGTATTTGCGTGGGAGTCCCAGAACTAGCAGATCAGACAATAATTATTAATGGGGTTGCTAAAACTTATGCGATGACTGGCTGGCGGGTTGGTTGGATGATTGGACCAAAGGATTTAATTAAAGCTGCAACAAATCTACAATCACATCTTTCTTCCAATGTATCAAATGTTTCACAGCGGGCTGCAATTGCTGCATTAAGTGGGGATCTATCAGCTGTTCATAAAATGGGTGAGGCCTTTGATCGCAGACGAAAGTTAATAGTTAAGTTATTAAATGAGATTCCGGGGGTAAGTTGTCCAACTCCAACTGGTGCGTTTTATGTTTATCCATCAGTTAAGAATCTATTGGGTAAGGAGATTCGAGGTAAGCGACCTAAGAGTTCGGCAGAGCTTGCAACATTAATTTTAGATGAGGTTGAGGTGGCTGCTGTGCCAGGTGAAGCTTTTGGTCCATCTGGTTATCTTCGTTTTTCATACGCCTTAGGGGATGAAGATATTGTGGAAGGAATTGGCCGGGTTAAAAAATTGTTAAGTGAAGCGATTTAATTTAAATCCACACCCACCAACTGCACCTCAGCCTCTAGCTTTATTCCAAATTTTTCAAATACTTTTTCTCTAGCCATCTTTGCTAACATAACAATGTCACCAGCTGTGGCATCTCCTGAGTTTGTTAATGCGAGGACATGTTTACTTGAGATTTGTGCACCAGCTAATTTTTCACCCTTGTTAACACCGGCATGTTCCATTAACCAAGCTGCTGAAGTTTTTACCCTGCCATCTGGTTGCACCCAACGTGGCGCTTCAGGCGGCAACTTATCGGCAATCTCTTTCCTTAAAATTGGGTTAACAAAAAAAGAACCAGCTGAATTTGAATCTGCACCACTTGTGTCAATCAACATTCCCTTTCGACCTCGCAACTGCAACACAGCCTTTCTAACCTCAACCACAGAGGATCGGTCCCCGACATTTACTGACAAATAATTTGCTAACTCAACATAGGTAATGGGCAGGGATTGCACACCCTTTCTAAGTTGAAAACTCACACTCAAGATCACATACCTGCCTGACTCTGCTTTGAATATTGAATTACGGTATGAAAATTTGCATTGCTCATTGGTAAAGGTTGTGATCTCTCCTTTTTTACGATCATATGCCCTGACCCGGGCAATAGTTTCACTAACTTCATGGCCATATGCACCAATGTTTTGAATCGGTGCACCACCAACAGTTCCAGGAATACCGCTTAATGATTCTAAATCTGCAAAACCTTTTTCAATTGTTAAAGCTACAAATTTATCCCAGTCTTCTCCAGCTGAGACTTCAATCATTCCGCCACTACAAGGGTCATAATCTAGTGAACTACCACTGCTTTCTACCTTGATAACCGTTCCAGCAAAACCTGCATCACTAATTAATAAATTAGATCCACCACCTAGAATCAGGAGCTTCTCACCTGCTTTATCTGCAGTTTTTACAAATTCAATTAATTCATCTTCGGTTTGGGCATGGAGAATTTTTTGAGCAGGGCCACCAACTTTAAGTGTGGTGAAATTTGATAAAGCCTCCATTAGCTAAGCCTAGCGACGAGGTGAGAGGATCTCATTTTTTCCTCGAAATCGATCTAAAATTCTCTGATAATTCTTCCGTGAATTCTTCTCTCGATAATCTGGATCAACATCGTGATATCCGTGATGGCGCCCTTGCTCAAGTGGTAAGTCAACCTGCATTAATTTCCCACCTGCGCTTCTAATAACCAGTGATAACTCTAAATCTGCATTTCGATAATACTTAGCACTTGGATTTGCTCCACCAGCAGCTAAGGTAAATTTGCGATCTAAGGCAAAAAAGTAACTGAATAAGACATCAACCTCACCTGCACCACAATCTGTGGTGGTGCGCCATTGATCATCAATGTTAACTAAGCCACCCTTCCATCCAACTCCCTGAAATCCAGACTCAAGCTTTGAAACTGTTATTGGAATCGGATCTGAAGTAAATATTGTTGATGGATCCATTATGATCAAATAATCCTCAGTAAAAGTATTCAAAAAGTAATTGATTACATTTCCCCAGCCAAGTGGATTTTTCTCTTGAATGAGGCTGACTTGATTAGTTTTAAAAAAATCATCAGCTAACCAATTACTTTTACCATTTGCATAAACACTTATCGGCGTGGTGGTGTGATTAGTAATTGAGGTTACGCAACTTAGTAAATCCTCAGTAAAGCCCTCTGCAATTAGGCAGATACGAATTGACCCAGCCATTGGCGGGTGTTAATTATCGAGTTTCGCGATGAAGTTGTGAAGATTTGCACCTTGGGCAAAACTTCTTAAGCTCAAGACGATCTGGATCGTTGCGACGATTTTTGCGTGTAATGTAGTTGCGCTCTTTGCACTCAACACATGCCATTGTAATTTTTGGACGAACATCTGCACTTTTACTTGCCATGGTTGAGCTCCTAGCCTTGTAGTTTAAGCTAACTAATTAGTTAACTTCCTTGTTGGGTGAGGTTACCTGACCCTCACCATTTGGTGAAATTACTGCGTACTTTTATCTTGAATTACTAATTTAATACTGGTAGCGGAGGCGGGATTTGAACCCACGACACAGCGATTATGAGCCGCTTGCTCTACCAAGCTGAGCTACCCCGCCAAAATTAATTTTCTATATTTATTTGTTGTTCGAGCCCCCTAACGGAATCGAACCGTTGACCTTTTCCTTACCATGGAAACACTCTACCGACTGAGCTAAGGGGGCGAAGTGCTGACTAAGGATACAACCCGCCTATGTTAAAGACGAATTGAGGGTGTGATTACTTTAAGTAAGCCTTGCTTGCAATCTCAATTCGCCGCTCTTTATAAGCAGATGATGCTCCAGTTAAAAGGTGCTCAAATGGATTACCACTCTTGATTAATTTTCTTAATAGATCATCTTCAATGCCTTGATAAACCTGCACTTGTTTAGCTTTAGAAATCTTTACCTCTTTATGCGGTTTTATCATGCGATATAAAACTGTTATCAACTGCAAACCAGAGTAAACAGTGCCCCGCCATCCTCTACCAAATATATCTTGAATCTTTAACACAAACAATGTTCTAATTTTTCCTACCTCAGGATTTACTGGCTGTTTCAGCAGCTCTTTGAAAAGATTAGCTGCCTCCTCTGCTCCAGTAACTACCGGTAAAGATTCGCAGTTTTTAGATAACTCTGCTCGTAAGTTTGAATCAATTAACTTTGAAGCGGCAAGTGAAATCTGGCTTAAATCAGATTGGTCCACAGTTAATGCCACTTTGTTATCAGCTGTCCAGGCAGCTCTTCTAGTTTGATTATCGGTGCCCCTGGTATTTGGAATAAATAGTGTTGGAATCTTTGCGGCCAACTCCTCATGGACACTGTTGTATCCGGCTGCGCAAATTGCCGCATCAAATGCGTTTAAAACATTAGCCAGTGGGAAATATTTAACAACCCTTAAATCAAGTCCATCCGGTGCGAAATTCACTCCTGATGAATCAATCGGATCCTTGGTTAGGACCACTTGAAGATTTGGCCATGCCAGCAATCCCTTCAAAGCGGCAGCCATTTTGGCATTTAGATCTGCTTCGCCAATACCAAGTTGCACAAGCATTGCCGGACGATTTAAATCTAAGCCAAGCAAATTTCTAGCATCTGCTTTACTTAGTGCTGTTTTTGAATCAAAAATAGAAATAGGCTTTACAAGCACACTATCTTTTCGATTTGCAGTTGGGCCTTTGTCATAACTTTGCCCATAATCTCCCGGCGAGATGATGAGATCCATCATTTTTGACTGCAAGTTGAGTAAATACCGTTGGGGAGTTTTCTGCCAAAATCCTCTTCTTACCCAAACCAATTTCACATCTGGCCTAACACTTTTTAATCCAATAATTCCTGGATATGGAACCACGCCATCGAAGCTGACAATTTTGGCATTTGTTTCATCAATTAATGCCACAATTCGATCTCGTAAATATCTGTCCCACTCAAATCTGCCCATCCATTTTCGATCTCTGCCAGGCACATACTCAAAACCCACATCTGCAATTTTTGGTACTTCCACTACACCAGATGCCATAGAGATGATTACGGGATTTGCAAAACTCTTCAATTGGGCTGCAATCGCACTTGCTCGCGTTAGATGACCCATGCCGATTCCATTACTTGTCGCTAGAATAATGGTTACCTTTTCCATGAATTCAGTATAACTCCAACAAAGTTAGGCAGACCCAAATGAATACCTTGCTACTACTAGCAATATTGGCTCTGCAAATTTTTACGGTGTATTACCTGATAAGAAGTGCTAGAAATCTTGGTTCAAAAACTACTCGCTATCAAAAAGATTTGATGGAGAACATAAATATGATGCGAGCAAGTACTAGAAGTAATCTAGTAAACCCTGAATCAATCCCAAACTCATCCGAGTTTAAAGCACTTAATTGGGACTACGTAATTTCACTGACAAGCCATCCGGCGAGATTTAGCACGCTAACAATTGCTCTAGATCAATGCTTAAATCAAATTCTAATTCCAAAACAGGTTTATCTAAACATCGCTCAATCAGATATATCCCAACTACCTGATGAGGTTAGAAAGTTAGAGTCTGGTGAAGTACTTAAGATAATCCCTTGTGAAGATTTAGGGCCAGGTAAGAAACTGATCCCAACTTTAAAACAAGAAGCCAACCTACCCATCATTGTGGTCGATGATGATTTGTACTTTGAAGCTGATTTAACTATGCAACTAATGATTCAGCACCATCTAGCGCCACGACATGTGATTGCATCTAGGGTCCATAAAATTTCCTATGAAAAAGATGGTCGCCCATGTGCTTACAGCAAATGGGTAAAAAATTACTCACTCTCAAATGGCCCTGCTGAAGATCTTTTCCCAACCTCAGGAGCGGGAACTCTTTATAAAAAAGAATTTTTCCATCCCGATGTAGTAGATACAGATAGTTATAAGAAGCTTGCTTTTCACACCGATGACTTGTGGTGGTATATCCAAAGTAAGCGAGTTGGAGTTATTTCAAAACGACTTCCTGGTTATAACAAATTAGAGTTTATTAAGGGCACTCAGGAGAGTGGATTATGGAGTAATGGTAATCAGGATAGAAATGATACAAATTTAAACAATTTAATGAAAAAGTACTCTCTTTAAATTAACTGGTGGCGGGTGAAGGATTTGAACCTTCGAAGGCAGAGCCGGGGGATTTACAGTCCCCTCCCATTGGCCGCTCGGGCAACCCGCCAGGATTGTTAAGCGAAGTAAAGTCTAAAGCCTTATTACTTCTAATGCCAAAAGATCAATTATCTATCACTATACCTTGCAATAAATCGAACATGGTCTGGATTTAACTCTGCAATAGTTCTTGCGCCAAGTAGTTTCATAGTTCTAACTACTTGAGTGCGAAGAATCTCTAAGGTGCGATCGACGCCAGGTTTTCCACCTGCCATTAAGCCATAAAGGTATGCCCGTCCAATCCAGGTGAATTTGGCACCACTTGCAAGAGCTGCAACAACATCTGCACCATGCATAATTCCCGTATCCACTTGCACCTCTGCTTTGCTTCCCGCTTCCTTTACCACCTCTGGTAATAAATAAAGTGGGACTGGTGCGCGATCTAATTGTCGGCCACCATGATTTGAAAGAATAATTGCATCAGCACCTGCTGCTACAGACATAAGTGCATCATCAACTGTTTGAATACCCTTGACCACAAGATTTCCTTGCCACTGCCCCCGAATCCACTTTAAATCCTCATATGTGACTGTTGGATCAAACATAGAGTCAAGTAACTCAGCAACAGTGCCGTTCCAAGAATCCAGCGATGCAAACTTAAGTGGATCTGTTGTAAGAAAGTTAAACCACCATGCTGGTCGAGGAATTGCATTTAATATTGTTTTTGAAGTTAAAGATGGTGGAATGGTCATTCCATTTCTAACATCTCTTAACCTGGCACCTGCCACTGGTACATCTACAGTCAAAACTAAGGTGTCAAAACCTGCAGCTTTTGCCCGATCAACCAAAGCCATACTTCTATCTCGATCTTTCCACATATAAAGTTGAAACCAATTTCGCCCAGTCGGTGCAACTCTTGCAACATCTTCTATGGATCGAGTCCCCATGGTTGAAAGGGTGTACGGAATTCCAGCATCAGCTGCAGCACATGCTCCTGCATACTCACCTTCAGTTTGCATCATTCTTGTGAAGCCAGTTGGTGCAATGCCAATCGGCATACTCATTTTCTTGCCTAGCATTTGTACCGAAAGATCGACATCTTTAACATCGCGTAAAATTCTTGGCTGAAACTCCAACTTTTCATATGCAGCTCTTGCTCTACTTAAGCTGGATTCAGTATCAGCACCACCATCTGTGTAATCAAAAGGGGCTTGCGGTGTACGTCGCTTGGCAATATCGCGTAAATCATAAATAGTTAAGGCCCTGGTTAATCTTCGTTTTCTTGGATTTAAAATTATCTTTCTAAATCGTAATAACTGTGCCAGATCTTTTGGGCTAGGAAAGCGCCGCTTAACCTTAACTTGGCTCACCATAGCTCCAATCAAAAACTGCCTGTGATAAAAGCAGTG
>VGBN01000018.1 GCA_016870455.1 Actinomycetota bacterium
GCAAAGGCTGAGGCTGCCGGCCAAATCGCAAAAGCTATGGTGGCTCGAGAGGCTGCGGCAGCACGACGTACCTGGTTAGAGCAGGCACAAAGAGGACTTACTGAGTTCACAAACTAAGTATTAAATACTCGATCCACATCATAAACTCCCTCAATTCCTCTAACTGCGTTGAGCACCGCATCTAGATGTGAGGCATCGGCCATTTCAAAGGTAAATTTACAAATTGCAGTTTGATCTTTATTGGTTACCACAGAAGCGCTGAGGATATTTACATGTTGATCAGAGAGTGCTTTAGTTACATCAGAGAGCAATCTGGCCCGATCTAGAGCTTCAACTTGAATATTTACTAAGAAGGTGCTTTTTGCCGAGAGATTCCACTTCACCCCAATCATCCGATCCCCCTGATGTATCTGAAGATCATTGACATTTATACAGTTACTTCTATGCACTGAGACACCACTACCTCTAGTTATAAATCCAGTGATCTGATCACCTGGTACAGGCGTACAACACCTTGCCAATTTCACTAAAACATCTGCCGAGCCTTCAACATCTATGCCAGTAACACTCTTTTGAGATCTCTTAACTGGAGTGTGTAATGGTGCTAAATCTGGCTCAGGGTGACTCTCCCCCGCCCCCAGCAAAGCAATTAGTTTTTCTACAACTGAATGAGCTGAAATGTGGCCGTTTCCAACCGCTTCATACATGGATGCAATATCTTCGAATTTCAAATCATGTGCCAACTCCAAGAGAGCTTGCCCACCCATAATTTTTTGAATTGGAAGTCCTGCTTTTCGCATCTGACGAGCGATTGACTCCTGGCCAGCTTCGATCGCCTCTTCCTTACGCTCCTTAGAAAACCAAGCCTTTATCTTGGACCTAGCCCGCGATGAAGCAACAAAGTTAAGCCAATCATGGCTAGGGGATGCGTTTGGATTTTTATTTGTAACGATCTCAACCACATCACCATTTACTAGGTGTGATTCCAGCGGAACCAACTTTCCATTTACCTTAGCTCCGATACACCTACTTCCCACCTCAGTATGTACTGCATATGCAAAATCAACCGGGGTGGATCCAGATGGCAGTGCGATCACACTTCCCTTGGGGGTGAAAACAAAAACTTCCGGGGTTCGTAGGTCATATCGCAGCGTCTCAAGAAAATCACTTACATCTTCACTTTCCTGCTGCCATTCATGTAACTGCTTTAACCATAAAACCTCTGGGCTTTTTTGTTGATCAGGTGTTTTTGATTTGTACTTCCAATGGGCAGCAATTCCATACTCAGCTCTGGCATGCATATCAAAGGTGCGTATTTGTATCTCAACCGCCTTACCACTTGGTCCCATAACTGTTGTATGTAGGGATTGATAAAGATTAAATTTTGGCATCGCAATGTAATCTTTAAATCTTCCTGGTACTGGACTCCAGCGGGCATGGATTGCTCCAAGTGCACCATAACAATCTCTAACTGACTCAACCAAAATCCTTATTCCAACCAGATCATAAATATCATTAAACTCACGACCACGCACCACCATTTTCTGATAAACACTATAAAAATGCTTCTGGCGTCCGCTTACCTTCGCATTGATACTCTCTGTGTGCAGATCGGCGTCTATGGCGGTAACCACCTCATTTGTGAGCGAATCTCGAGCGGGAGATCTTTCACTAACTAATCTTTCGATCTCCTCATATTTTTTCGGCTCTAAAGTTTTAAATGATAAATCTTCTAACTCCCACTTAATGGCATTCATTCCCAATCGGTGAGCAAGTGGGGCATATATATCTAGCGTCTCTCTAGCTTTGCGTTCGGCGGTTTCTCTGGCAATAAACTCCCAAGTTCTGGCATTGTGAAGTCGATCAGCTAATTTAATTACAAGAACTCGAATATCACGGGACATCGCAACAACCATCTTGCGAAGAGTTTCAGCCTCTGCTGTTGGTCCATAGGTGAGTTTGTCCAACTTAGTAACACCATCAACTAAGGAGGTTACCTCTTCTCCGAACTCTCTCTTAATATGTTCAATTGAGTAGGTGGTATCTTCAACAGTGTCATGTAAGAGTGCGGCCATGATCGTTGGTAGATCCATGCCAAGTTCGGTGAGAATCTGGGCAACTGCAACTGGATGGGTTATATAGGGTTCACCAGATTTACGTAATTGTCCTGAGTGTGCTTTATTAGCTGCGGTGAATGCACGCTCCAAATCGGAGATAGAAAAACCTGGATGAGTTCGAGCTAACCCGTCCGAGAGCGGCTTCAACAATTCAACTGTTGTCATAGCACACTGGCTGTCTTTGTTAAATCAATTTAGTTAGCGGCGACGGTAGCGCTTGGGCTGGTTTCGAGGACCGCGATCAGATTTAATTTCGATATTTGGCACAGTGGTGGTGCTTGAAACCTTCTCACCTCGAGTACCAACTCTTTTAGCAAGTGCCTTCATAGCAGGCTCGCGTTCGCGAAGCCCAGCCAAAAATGGAGTTGCAATGCAGATTGAAGAGTAAGTTCCTGTGATTAATCCAATGAACAGAGCAAGTGATAAATCCTTTAATGTTCCAGCACCAAGTAATCCTGCACCGACAAACAAAATAGATCCAACTGGTAGCAGGGCAACTAAGGATGTGTTAAATGAACGAACGATGGTTTGATTTACCGCCAAATTTGCAGCTTTAGAGTAGGTAGTTCTGCCACTAGCTGCAATGCCTTTAGTATTTTCTCGAACCTTGTCAAAGACAACCACTGTGTCATACAAGGAGTAACCCAAGATTGTTAAGAAGCCAATGACTGTAGCTGGCGTCACCTCAAATCCAACTACTGCATAGATACCTACTGTAATCACAACATCATGAACCACTGCAACAATGGCAGATATCGCCATCTTTGCTTCAAATGTCATCGCAAGATAGAGCATTACAACCAATAAAAATCCAAACAAACCATATAGTGCTTTACGAGTTATCTCTTCACCCCAAGATGGCCCAATAATCTGGGAATCAATTGATTCAATACTTACATTAAAGTTCTTCGCCAATGTGGCTTCAAGTGTATTTTGCTCAAGCGAAGTCAGAGCATCGGTTTGAATCCTTACCTTATTATCACCAACCTTTTGAATAATGTTTTGGGTAGTAATCTTCGCATCAGTTAGTGATTGTTTTGCTGTATCAATAGATGCATTTGGGGTTGTTACGGTAAAAGAGGATCCACCTTTAAACTCAATTCCAAGGTGAAGTCCCTGGATAAATAAGGTAACTGCCGAGGCGAGTATCAACAATGAGGAAAAGGTGTACCAAATTCTTTTCTTGCCAACAAAATCAATGGAGGTTTCACCTCGATATAGTCTTCCGCCCAGCCCAGAGAGATTAAGCATTTGATACCTCCTCGGTCTTTACCGGATTCTTATCCACCATTCCAATTGATTTTGTTGAAAAGCCAGACCATGGATGTCCGCTGTTGAAAAATGAAAACTTAACTAAAACTGTCATTAATGGTTTGGTGAACAAAAATACAACGATCAGATCGATTATGGTGGTTAAACCAAGTGTAAATGCAAATCCTCGTACGCCACCGACTGCAAATATATAAAGCATAATTGCGGCAAGCATCGAGACCACATCTGCTGCGATTACAGTCCTACGTGCTCGTACCCACCCAGTTTCTACAGCTGACTTTATTGATTTACCCTCTCTAATTTCATCTCTAATACGTTCAAAATAAACAATAAATGAATCTGCCGTAATTCCAATCGCCACAATTGCTCCTGCAATACCTGCCAATGTCAAAGTGAAATCAATCAACTCACCCAAAAGGATAAATGAGAGCAAAGATATTGCTGCAGCAATCATCAGTGAGCTGACAGCAACAATTCCCAGGCCACGGTAGTAGGACATTGAATAGACAACCACTAGTGCCAAACCAAGAATTCCAGCAAGTAAACCACCACGTAATTGGTCCGCGCCAAGTGACGGAGATACCTGCTGTACCTCACCACGGTCAAATGTAAGTGGCAGCGCACCATACTTAAGTACATTGGATAGATCTTGGGCCTCTAATTGAGTGAAGTTTCCAGTTATCTGTGCATTTCCAGTATTAATCGGTTCATTGATTCGAGGTGCTGAGTAAACCAATCCATCAAGAACAATTGCTGCTTGATTTTGAGGTGCTGGCAGGGAGGTTAAACGTGTTGTCATTGCGCCAAACTTTGAAGCACCTTCGCCATCAAACTCTAAGGTCACATACCAACCAGAGGCACCTTGTGGATCCAAAAGCGCAGAGGCTTTAGTAACTTGGCGACCTAATACCTCAGCCGGTGCCAATATGTACTTATTAAATCCACCACGATCACAACTTACGATAGTGGCCGCTTCATTGCCGCTGCTACCACCCTGTCGATTTTGTGGAAGTGTGCAATCCAATGCTGCATATTGCGCATTAATTTCCGGTGTCACACCTGGCGGCAGAATTGCAGTTGTTGTATCAGTATTTGCAGTGGTGGCATTTGCAGCACCTTCAGCTAATACTGGACGAAATCTAAGCTCTGCAGTTTGACCAACTAAATCCACGATTCTTCTACCAGTTTCACCAGGAACTTGAATAACAATTTGACGGTTGATACCGGTTCCTTGCGCTGAAACCTCAGACTCAGCCACACCTAAAGAGTTAACACGTTGGCGAATAATTTCAACTGCTTGATCTATTGCCTCTGCAGTAACTCGTCCGCTTTGGCCATCCTCAATTCTTGGCTGCAGGGTGACGCTAGTGCCACCTTGAAGATCCAAACCAAGTTTGAATGATGTTGCACCAATTACAAATGAAAGCCCGGTCAATGCCAAAACTGTTAAGAGCAGGATTGAGATAGTTCGAACCGCTCTTGCTTGGGTATTTGCAATTTTGTTGGCAGACATGAGGGGTAATTCTAGGCTCAGGTTAGATTATTGAGAAATCAGGCAAAGAGTTATGCATAAAATTGAGAAAGATCAGATTACTGAGCAATATCTGGGTCTTGATCAAATAATGTGGCACCGGTTCCAATTTGAGCCGACAATGGTGGTTTTAATCCAAGGTGAGACCATCCGGCAGCGGTAGCAATCCGTCCACGCGGGGTTCTAGCTAAAAATCCCATTCGAACTAAGAATGGCTCAGCTAAGGACTCAATCGTTTCAATCTCCTCACCAACTGCCATGGCCAGAGTCGAAACCCCAACTGGCCCACCATTAAAGTTTTTAATTAATGCCGTCAGAACTGATTTATCTAATCGATCCAAACCAATTTGATCAACCTCATATATTTCAAGTGCAGATTTTGCATGCTCAATTTTTACCAACTTCTCATTATTTACCTGAGCAAAATCTCTAACCCGGCGAAGTAATCTATTTGCAACTCTTGGTGTGCCTCGAGAACGAGATGAAATCTCTGCAACCGCATTGGAATCGATCTCAATCTCCAGCAATTGAGCACTTCGTTTAATGATCTGGGATAGATCACTTGGGTCATAAAAATCTAATTGTGCGGTAAAGCCAAAACGATCTCGCAACGGACTTGGCAACAAACCTGCTCGGGTGGTTGCTCCAACTAAAGTGAAGTGGGGCAGATCAAGCGGAATAGAGGTGGCACCTGCACCTTTGCCAACAATCACATCCACTCGAAAATCCTCCATCGCCAAATACAACATCTCCTCAGCGGGTCTAGACATACGATGAATTTCATCTAAAAATAAGATCTCCCCCTCGACTAAGGATGAAAGTATCGAGGCAAGATCTCCTGCATGCTGGATGGCAGGGCCAGAGGTAATCCGAATTGGCGAATCCATCTCCGCTGCAACGATCATCGCTAAGGTTGTTTTTCCCAATCCCGGCGGGCCTGAAAAAAGAATGTGATCTGCTGTTGATTTTCGCTGCTTTGCTGCAGATAAAAGTAAATCTAATTGATCGCGAACTCTAAGTTGCCCAACAAACTCTGCCAGGGTCTTAGGGCGAAGAGCTAGCTCAGCAATCCGCTCAGCATCATCTGCGCCATCTTGAATTACACGATCGTTCATCTTTATTTACTACTACTCTTAAGTGCCAACTTTAATACTTCGCCCAATGTGAGACCATCGATTTTTTCATCTTTCATCACCGCACTCAACATTGCAGTAGCCTCTTTATTTGAGTACCCCAAACCTTGTAAGGCATTTTCAACCTGACTTGAGATGGCAACATTTGGCGTCGTTTTGCCGCTAGCAAATACTAGGACTTTATCCTTTAACTCAAGCACCAATCGCTGAGCACTTTTCTTGCCTAGACCAGGAACAGCCTCTAGAAACTTTAGATTTGAACTCAAGATTGCAGAGGCAATAGAGCTGGCATCACTGTTTGTCAAAATAGATTGAGCAACCTTAGGTCCAATTCCTGTGACCGATAACAACAATTCAAAAAAATCTCGATCTGCAACCTCAGTAAAGCCAAATAGCGTTAATGCATCTTCACGAACAACTAAATAGGTGTGAAAACTCACCACCTGTCCAACCTGAATTGTTGTCGCCAATCGAATCGGGACCTGGAGCAGTACACCCACGCCACCTACCTCAACCACTAAGGAGTTCACAGCGGTGGATTTAACCGCTCCAGTAATACAACTAATCATCGTTTTTTAACTGCCTTTTTCTTTGCACTTGTTAATCTGGCATTTCCTACTCCTCGCCAATGATGGCAGATAGCCAGGGCAAGAGCATCAGTACTATCTACTGGTTTTGGAATTTCTTTCAATTTAAGTAGCCGTTTAACCATTTGAGCAACCTGTTTTTTATCCGCCCTACCTGAGCCTGTAACCGCAGCTTTGACCTCACTGGGGGTATGCATAACAACTGGCTTACCAGCTTTTACTGCCAGTAAGAGCACCACGCCAGCTGCCTGAGCCGTAGCCATAGCTGTTTTAACATTTAGGTGAGAAAAAACTCTCTCCACTGCAATTACATCTGGATCAAATTTTGAAATCCATTTTGAAATCTCTGCTTCTAACTCAAGTAATCTAAACTCAAGAGCTGCTTGGGTATCGGTTTTTACTACCCCGACTGAGATCATTTTTAAGATCTGTGGTCCAGATGAATCTACAACTCCAATACCACATCGAGTTAGACCTGGGTCGATTGCTAGTACTCGCACACTCCTAGCGTAATCAGTAAAAAATTATCTGCTAACTAAGGCTCGCCATTACCTCATCTGAAACATCAAAATTCCCATAAACATTTTGAACATCATCTAACTCTTCAATTGCCTCAATTAGATCAAACACCTTTTTCGCGGTATCGAAGTCAATTGGAATAGAGATGGAGGGTAGGAATGATGTATCTGCCGAGTCATAATCAATACCAGCTGTTTGCAGTGAAGTACGTACTGCTACTAAACCTGATGGCTGAGCAACAATCTCAAAAGAATCACCTAGATCATTAACCTCTTCGGCACCAGCATCTAATACGACCTCCAGCAAAGAATCCTCTGTTACCTGGCCCTTGTTTTTTGAAACAATAACTACACCTTTGCGATTAAACAAATATGAAACAGAGCCAGGGTCTGCCATATTGCCACCATTTCTAGTTACAGCCACCCGCACTTCAGAGGCAGCTCGATTTCTATTATCTGATAAACACTCAATAAGCAGGGCCACTCCACCAGCTGCATAACCTTCATACATAATGGTTTCCCACTCTTTACCACCAGTTTCAAGTCCAGCACCACGTTTGACTGCTCTATCAATATTGTCTGCTGGTACAGAGTTCTTCTTTGCCTTGGCAATTGCATCAAACAGGGTGGGATTTCCAGAAACATCCGCGCCACCTGCCCGCGCAGATACCTCAATAGCCTTAATCAGTTTTGCAAAGTTTTTTGCTCGGCGCGAATCAATAATCGCCTTTTTATGTTTGGTGGTTGCCCACTTGGAATGACCGCTCAACTGATCACCAACTATCCTTTCAAGCCTGTTAACTGGCGACAGATATCTTCAACAAAAAATCGATGTACTCGATTATCCCCCGTTAATTCAGGGTGAAATGAGGTAGCAAGCAAATTATTAGATCTAACAGCCACTGGACGAGAGTTTCCATCTTGATCACTAATCTGAGCTAGCACCTCAACAGATGGCCCAACCGACTCCACCCATGGTGCTCGAATAAAAACTGCTCGCACTGGATGGTCAGTTATCCCTTTGAATTTTAACTCCGTTTCAAATGAATCTACCTGGCGACCAAAGGCATTACGACGAACGGTCATATCAATTCCGCCAAAAGTTTCTTGGCCTTCGATTGCATCCTCCACATTATCTGAAAGCAAAATCATTCCAGCACATGAGCCATAGGTTGGCATGCCAGATTTAATGCGATCTTTGATTAAATCCATTAAATCAAAAGCTCTAGCCAATTTAGCAATAGTGGTTGATTCACCACCTGGTATCACCAAAGCTGAAATATCTTGAATTTCACCTTTAGTTTTTACCGCCCGAGCATCTACTCCACAATCGCTGAGCGATTGAATATGTTCTCGAACATCACCTTGGAGTGCAAGTACTCCAATTTTCACAATTACCAGCCTCGCTCCGCAAGTCGGTGTGGCACCGGGATATCTGCAACATTTATTCCTACCATCGCTTCGCCTAAACCACGTGATACATCTGCAATTACCTTTGCATCAGAAAAGTAGGTAACAGCTTTCACGCAGGCAGCTGCACGCTTTGCAGGATCTCCAGATTTAAATATGCCTGAGCCAACAAATACACCATCTGCACCTAATTGCATCATCATGGCAGCATCTGCTGGAGTAGCAATTCCACCTGCAGTAAATAGCACCACAGGTAACTTGCCTGTACTGGCTACTTCTTTTACTAATTCATATGGAGCTTGTAATTCTTTGGCTGCAACAAACAATTCATCTTCACGCATTGAAGTTAATCTGCGAATCTCAGCGGAGATAGTGCGCATATGAGTAGTGGCATTTGATACATCTCCAGTACCAGCCTCTCCCTTTGAGCGGATCATGGCAGCACCCTCATTGATTCTGCGAAGTGCCTCGCCAAGGTTGGTTGCGCCACAGACAAAAGGAATGGTGAAGTTCCACTTATCAATATGATTGGCATAATCTGCCGGAGTTAAAACCTCTGACTCATCTATGTAATCAACACCTAATGTTTGTAAGACTTGAGCCTCAACAAAATGACCGATTCTGGCTTTAGCCATTACCGGAATTGAAACTGCTGATTGAATTGCAGAGATCATGTCTGGATCTGACATTCGGGCGACACCACCTTGTGCACGAATATCAGCTGGAACTCGCTCAAGTGCCATAACCGCAACTGCGCCGGCATCCTCTGCGATCTTTGCTTGTTCAACATTGACAACATCCATGATCACGCCGCCCTTTAGCATCTCTGCCATGCCGCGCTTTACACGTGCTGTGCCTGTTTCCTTCGACATTTTTCTCCCCTGCAATTTCCTAGCCCCCTAGTGTACTAATCCCAAGGATTAGAGAAAAACATTTAATTGAAGCCTTAATCACACCGGCAGGCTTATCAAGGGGTCAATATAGGCACTTGATCAGTTAAAAGTATCCAGATCCGCCCAGGCTTGAAGTTGGCAACTTCTCCAGTAATTGTTTGCCATTTCGTTAATTCTGTCTCTAAATCACGTTGCCAATTTACCTGGTAGCTAAATCCATCCCTGAGCATGACAGCTTTTCCAGTTCCAGTAGTTTTACTAAATGGAGTTACCCCACCAAATTTATCGCCATATATGGAAGGAGTAATTGAAACAATTTGAATAATCGCAGTATCAGCATATAAATGCTCCCCCGTCGCAGCAAGCTTAGGCTTATCATTAAAGTAAATTAGCCACTTTTCACCTACAGCATCCCAGCGCAATTCATACCTAGCACTTAGCCATTTTATTTTTGCAACTGCAGTGATTGTTTCACCCGCTGGTGCCTCTCCAAAAGGGAATACCGAGGCTGTAGCAGTATCAATCTTAATTTTAGGATTTGAGTTTGCTCGTTCCAACAACAAATCTGGTTTTAAAATCATATCGAATGGTCCAGGTCGATCTGGATCTTTCCCATAGATAGATGGTGGATTTCGTTCTGCTGATAAATTTTCTAGATTAGCCGCAGCAATCACAGGTCGCATCTTTGTTTGAGCACCGCTATAGGCAAACCCCACTCGTCCAAATTGTGCAAGCAACTCAATATCTGAAATACGTGCCGATCTGATTGGGCCAATAAGAGATGGAAGCTTGGATGAATAAACAGCAGCTAATCTAGTAACCCCACCCTCTACCTGTTCTACATAAACCACATCTGCATCCTCAACACCAATTTGTGGATGGGCTGCGTTTGTATCATCAATTTTTACAACCAAAATTTGATTGTTAACCCCTGGCAGGCCGTTGAAGAAATTCTTTGGAACCTCTGGTTCATCGAAAAACTCCTCAAGTGGCGAGGTGCTTGAAAGGGAAAACACAATTACCGCAATCGATAGTAGAAGAAATAATCGACGAGCAATCTTCACAAAACATCATCCTCGAATGCATATCGAACTGGCAGCGGAGCCTTACCTGCCAATCGGAACAATCTAATCAAAGGTTTTGCCCTCACATTTCTTGTGGCATTAACCGCCTCCAGGTGAATATTGATAGCAATTTTCACCTTGCTTGTTATATCCGATAACTCCACCAATAAATCACCTGGTAGCTCCAGTGAGTGGTCGATCGCAGCACCCTGCACCAATTTTAAAGATTCAGATAGCACACTCTCTGCTGCCGATCTTTCAACAATATTTGCATTACGAGCAATAGCCGCTGAACTAGATATTAAGTAGGCCGTTGCTGGATCCAAATTAGATTCACTCACAATATCGTGAGCCAGTGCTGCTCTTTGTTGCAGTAGTGAATCTAAGGTGGCCCAAGAGGTCTCAACTCTATGATGCAGGCGATCTAATCTAGAGGCGGAGAATGAGAGATACCACCCTATTAAAACAACAAATAGAAGAATAAGAAGCGTTTGGTAACTCATCTTCTGCTCCAAAATCTACTCTCGGAGGCAAGAGTAACTCGTTGTCCACCTGCAATAGCCATCTCATAAACACTTTCAATCTGTTCGGCAACTACTTGCCAGTCATATTTTTGTGCACTTAAGCTGCCATTTTCCGATAACTTTTTTCGCTTTTCATCATCTCGCAAAAGCGCCACCAAAACCTTAGCCAAATCAGCTGAATCACCATTTCTAAACAAATCACCAGCAGATCCATTTTCAAGTACAGCTTTGAATGCTGGGATATCACTTGCAACTACTGCAGTGCCGGCAGAGAGAGCCTCAGTCAAAATTATGCCAAAGGACTCACTACCTGTATTTGGTGCCACATAAATAGGAATCGACTTCAAAAAACTTTGCTTCTCTTCATTGCCAAGCAATCCCAAAAATTTAACTCGGTGCCGTAATTGTGGGTTTAAATCCTTTAAAAACCCTTCACTCTCTCCTGGTCCTGCCACCAGGTACTCAACATCGGGTATAAATCTGGCAACGATCGAGAGTGAATCAAGTAGTACCTGTAACCCTTTTCGGGGCTCTTCAAATCGACCAATAAACCCAACCGTGTTTGGCTTTGCATATGCTGGATTGACTCTGGCGTTTGCATATCTTTGTCCATCAATACCATTTGGAATCACAACCGCATCAGTCTCAAAGTGATCTTTTAGAGTAAATCTAGCCATCTCACTGACTGCAATTCGCGCATTTAACTTTTCTACGATCGGCTCCAAAATTGGCCCGATTGCATAAATGGCCTTTTTCTTTGGCGTAGAAACATGAAATGTACCAACCAATGGCCCAGCCGCAGCAGAGCATGCCAATAATGACAAGGATGGAATGGCAGGTTCGTGTAAATGTAATAAGTCAAAATCACCACTTGCGATCCACTGTTTGGCTCTAGAGCTTGCTATCGGTCCAAATAAAACTCTTGCAACTGAACCATTTACTGGAATTGAGATTGGCTTACCAGCATTGACCACATAATCTTGCTGGGTAATTGAGTCATCTGAAATAGGCGTGAGCACTGAAACATGGTGGCCCTCTTCAATTAAATGTTCAGCCAAATCTCTGATATGTGTTTGCACCCCACCTGGAGTATCCCAACCATAAGGGCAAACCATTCCTACTCTAAGTTTGCGCATCTACCCAAATCCTTTGCAACATATGCCAATCAACTGGGTTTTCTTTAATTCTGCGGGCAAAATTATCAGCAATCGACTGAGTAATCACATTAATTTTTTCTGAATCACTTCCCGTAGCAGGAGGTGGGGTTGTTTGATCGAAAAATATTTCAATACCTGTCGATAAATAACCGATGTAAGCGGTAATCAAAGGAGCTCCAGTTTTTATCGCTAAAATTGCCGGCCCTGAAGGCATCTTGGCAATACCATCAAAGAATTCAACTTCGACCCCATTTCGTGACATATCTCGATCTGCAACCAAAGCCACAAGTTTTCCATCTTGCAGTCGTTGAGTCAGAATTGGAATGCTCTTTTCCTGATGACTAATAGCCTCTATTCCAATACTCTGTCGATAATCTAAAAACTTTTGAAATATAGCCTCTGGCTTTAGTTTTTCTACAACTGCGGTCAAATTGATTCCAGTTGAGCAAAAATATGCCGCGGCGTGATCCCAATTACCAGCGTGTGGCAGAGCAACGATGCAACCAAGTTTGTTTGTGATTGGATCCCGTAACAGATACTCATTATTAACTTTAGTAGTTTTTACAATCCGCTCTTTACTCCACTTATTTAAGCGAAAAGTATCAAACCAGTAGCGCATGTATGAGCGCATACCAAGTTTAGTTAATTTGTCTAACTCCTCTTTTGAATAACCTGGTTTTATTCGTTGATAATTGCTTCGCAGCCTTTGAATACCTTTGCCATTTTTCCTGTATATCTGATCTGCCACAAAATTTGCCAGCTTATAAGCCATTCTCTCCGGCAGTAGGCCAATCAATTTCCAAGCAGCTAGATATAGCAAATACATCTATCGCACCGCTTTATATACAATCATCAAACGTTGTGCCATTGTGATTATGGAAAGCAATGCCAATATCCACATACCAATACTCATTGCATAATCAAGATCTAACCCATGAAGCCCAAAGGCGACCAGGGCAATAATCAATCGCTCACCACGCTCAGCAACCCCACCATCACATTTGATATTTAAAGCTTCAGCCTTGGCTTTAATATAAGAAACCATAAAAGATGAGACAGCTACGATAATGATTAATGGCACCAATGGATCATTGGTTTTTATAAAAAACAAAAGTGCTCCAATAAAAATTGCTGCATCGCTGATTCGATCTAAGGTTGCATCTAAAACCGCACCCCACCTACTTACACCCTTACTTGAGGCACGGGCGACGGCTCCATCAAATAAATCAAATAAAACAAAACCACTTACCCACAGCACACCTATGAAAAACTGGCCACCTGAGAAAAAGTAAATAGCGCTAATTGCGCTACCAACTCCGCCGATGGTGGAGATCACGTTGGCGCTAATCCGTAATTTGATCAAAATATTGACCAATGGGGCGATTAATTTTGCGACAGGATCACGCAATGAACGCTGCAACATAATTCCCATCGTAGGCTTATCGATCATGGCCGACCTAATTAACGCACGGTTTCTCCTTGGAATATCCCCTGAGAGTGAGCAGATTTCTAAGCTCCTTGGCGTAGCTACCGCCAAGATTGATGATCCACTCTTGATCACCGCAGATGTAGTGATTGTCGTGGCCAGTACCAAGTCCGGAATTGATCCTAAAGTCGTAGCTCACTGGCAAACCTTTAGAGAGTTATATATTCCAACAATTGTGGCGGTAGTTAATTTCGAAGACGGAGATGTTGACTTCGAAGATATGAGCGCAATAGTTGGAAAGATGCTGGAACCAGTTGTTACGCCATACCTAGTTTTGCACGCCGAGGATGGCAAACCTACGGCACTCATTAACCTAGAGGATCAAATTATTACCGACTACTCATCGAATCAGATTGTAAAGATCCCAAGTGAGCATGAGCATCGAGAGTTAATTCTTGAGTTTAAAGAGGAGTTAGAAAATGCTTTGCAAGAAGGTGGTTGGGAACAATTTGTAGCTGGCTTAATAATTCCAGCTATTCCACTAATTATCAGCAATAACTTGGGAGTTGCAGAGATTAAACAGTTTTTAAATTTGATCCCAAGCCGCAGCTAACTGATCCCGGCTTTCTTGCAATAACTTAGGCAACACCTTAGTTTTACCGATAATCGGCATAAAGTTTGCATCGCCACTCCATCGTGGCACCACATGCTGATGAAGATGCCCAGCAATTCCAGCTCCTGAAACTGCGCCTTGATTAATTCCAATATTAAATCCAACTGCCTTACTCACTTTTCGTAAAACTTTCATGCTATGAACCGTTAGCTCCTGCACCTCATTTCGTTCCGCGATGGTTAACTCTGGCAACTCAGCCACATGACGATTTGTGCAAACTAGTAAGTGGCCTGCATTGTATGGATATAAATTCATAACTACATAAGCTTCTTTGCCTCGAAAAACAATTAAGCCCTCTTCATCAGTCAAAGTAGTAATTCGACAAAATGGACAGACAATTTCATTATCTGGAAGTGGTCGATTCTCTCCTTCTAGATAAGACATTCGATGTGGAGCCCATAATCTTTGCCAGCCATCAGGCATGCCAGCTCCACCTGTGATTGATTGATCACTCATTAAATTTGCTTACGATCTTTAATTGCTGCCAATACCTCATCAATTGCTTGCTGAATTGAAATTTGATTTTTTTGCTCACCATTTCGATATCTAAAGGAGACTGCCTTGGCTGACATATCCTCATCGCCAGCAATTAACATATAAGGAATTTTTTCTAGCTGAGCATTTCTCACCTTTTTTTGCATCCGATCATCTGAAATATCAATATCTGCTCTAATGCCTGCCTTCTTAAATTGTTTGATTACATCTTGAAGGTAGGTATTGATCGAGTCAGCTACTGGTATGCCACGTACTTGAATTGGCGATAGCCATGGTGGGAAAGCACCCGCATAATGCTCAGTTAAAACACCAAAAAATCTTTCGATAGAGCCAAACAATGCTCGGTGAATCATTACTGGTTGCTTTCGAGAACCATCGGAAGCTGCATAACCTAAATCAAATCTTTGTGGCAACTGAAAATCTACTTGAATGGTTGACATTTGCCAGGTGCGGCCAATTGCATCACGTGCTTGCACTGAGATCTTAGGACCATAAAAAGCTGCTCCACCTGGATCTAAGACCAGCTCTAATCTCTGCTTTTGGGCAGCCTGGCGCAACGCCTCAGTTGCATCCTGCCAATCCTGCTCTTGCCCTACTGATTTTTCAGGATTTCGAGTCGATAATTCTAGGTAGAAATCTGTTAGGCCGTAATCTCGCAAAAGGTTTAACACAAATGTCAGCAGGCTATCTAATTCATCTGCCATCTGCTCCTTTGTGCAATAAATATGGGCATCATCTTGCGTAAATCCTCGTGCGCGAGTTATGCCATGTACTACACCAGATTTTTCATACCGATAAACAGTGCCAAACTCAAATAATCGAAGTGGTAAATCACGGTATGACTTGGGTGAAGATTGAAAAATCAAATTATGGAAGGGACAGTTCATCGGCTTCATGTAATACTTTTGACCAGGTTTTTTTATACTTCCATCTGCATGTAACTCCTCATCCATCACCATTGGTGGATACATTCCCTCGGCATACCACTGCAGGTGGCCACTAGTTTCAAATAAAGCAGCTTTTGTCAGATGTGGTGAGTAAACAAATTGATAATCCTCTTCCTCATGACGTTTGCGGGAGTAATCCTCCATCGCTCTACGAACCACACCACCCTTTGGATGAAAGACTGCCAATCCAGAACCAATCTCCTCCGGAAATGAAAATAGATCTAACTCAGCACCTAATTTTCGATGATCTCTTTTCTCTACCTCCTCTAAAAGATGAAGGTATGCATCCTGCGCCTCTTGTGTTGGCCAAGCTGTGCCATAAATTCTCTGCAACATTGGATTTTTCTCAGAGCCTCGCCAATATGCTCCCGCCGCTCGCATTAATTTAAATGCGGGAATGTGTTTAGTAGAAGGTAGGTGCGGGCCACGACATAGATCACTCCATACTGGATTGCCATCTCTTCCCAGGTTGTCGTAAATGGTTAAAACTGAGCCACCCACCTCAACACTTGATTCATCACCTGGATTACTACTCTTTATCCCAATCAGCTCACATTTATATGGTTCAGCCTTCAACTCTTTTAATACATCCTTCTCATTTGTAACACGTCTACGAAACCTCTGCCCTGCTTTGATAATTTTGCGCATGGCGCTCTCTAATTTTTCTAAATCACTAGGAGTAAATGGCTCCTTTGGATCAAAGTCATAGTAAAAACCATCTCGAATAGGTGGTCCGATCCCTAACTTTGTCTCAGGAAACACCTCCTGCACTGCCTGAGCTAATACGTGGGCAGTTGAGTGGCGCAAGACATTTAATCCATCCTCGGATGTGATACTCACCGATTCAACAACATCTCCATTTGTTAAATCACTCCACAAATCACGTAACTCGCCATTGATTCGACAAACTACTACATCGGTTAACTCTTGAAATAGGTGAGTTGGCTTTTGATCACTTGCAACCTCTTTTAATTGGCCATTAACTGTGATCTTTATTTGAGCCGACATACCGCTAGGTTATCAAAGCAGGCGGTAAAGGTGTTGAATTAAAAGGTGTATTCGTACCAAATAACTAATAAAACCAGTAATAAAAATGTCAAAGCCGCAATAATCATCAATCGATGCTTCTTCTTAATCTTTGCTGCATTTGCAGCCCGGCTTGCTACACCCTTTGCTGAAGTTAAAACCCTGGCCGCCCAAGCAAACTCAGTCGCTAATATTCCAAGGCCAGTAAAGATAATTAACCAACCAGGACCAGGAGCAACTAGCGCCACCACGCCTACTAAGGTTACTAACCCCCCAATCAAGCCAACCAAAATCCGTTTAATAACTGGGGTCATAACTCAATCTTACTCCTAATTAATTGATTAAGTTCACCAATCAATTTTTCACCTAATTGATTGGGTTCAAACAATTTATCCTCAACTTTAGTAACAGGTATCAAAAGCCGAATTGATGAGCATAAGTAAATTGCATTACAGGTGAGCATCTCATCCCAGGTAAATAATTTCTCTGAAACATCAAAATTGTTGATCAAAATTTGCCTTGTAATTCCGGGTAAACACCCTGACTCAAGGCTAGGGGTTATAAATTCACTACCTTTTAAAACAACTATGTTTGCTGAACCAGTCTCAACTACATACCCATCTTGATTTAAATAAACTCCATCGGTATACCCTCGAGATTGCGCTTGGCGGACCGCCAGCATCGATGCACCATAGGAGATAGATTTAACCCCTGATAAGGGAGCGTTTGAATTTATAACCTGACTCATTTTTATCAAACTAGGTAGATTTTCACCCTCACCAAGTTGTTCTATCGCAATTAGCCAATTACCATCTGCAAGGACTGCAACTCGAATCCGAGATCTACCCACAACCCCCGTTAGTAACTGATTGATTCCCACCTCAAGATCGATTTTGGCTGGAATTGTGATCAATACCTTTTCAGCAGATTTAGTTAATCGTTCATAATGCCGCTGCCAGGCAATTATCTTCTCATCTATACCTAAGATTGTTTCAAATAAGCCATCGCCTCTAATAAATGAAAGTGAAAAAGGTAGTGAAAGTGGCTCTGTGACCACCTTGCCGTTGACCATTAACTTCAACTTAACTCCCCTGATGCAATTGAGATTAATCGATTTGCTTTCAACTGCGTCTCTGCCCACTCACTATCTGGATTACTTGCCCAGGTAATTCCAGCGCCAGTTCCAAAATTTAACTGACCTTCACCTGTTGACCAAAAAATGCGAATACCAACAGAGAGTAATGCCTGATCATCCTCTACCCATCCAATTACACCGCAGTATGGTCCCCGAGGCACCTTTTCAATCTCAGCAATTGTGCGCAGCGCCGATGATTTTGGTGCACCACTAATTGACCCAGCTGGAAGTAATGCCTTTGCAATCTGACTCCATTTAGTTTCTGGTTTTAACTGACCCACAACATCAGAGACTAGGTGAAATAGGCCAGGATGAGCCTCACTTGCTAACAACCTTGGCACATCAACGGTGCCACTTTGGCAGATACTTCCAAAATCATTTCGCATTAAATCCACTATCATCACATTCTCGGCTCGATCCTTTTCACCAAATTCATCAACCTTGGCAGTTCCTTTAATTGGTGTGGATTTAATTCTTTGCCCCTGCCGCTGCAAAAACAGCTCAGGTGAGGCGGAGGCAATCTCAAGATTTGGAAGGTGCAGGTAGCTGGCGTATGGAGCAGGATTATCTTGTTGCAATCTATTTGCCAGCCCCTGTAATCCCTGATTTGAGTTAGTACTTAATACCCGACAGAGATTTACCTGATAAATATCACCTGCTGCAATCTTTTCTTTTATTACTTCAACATTTTGTTGGTACTGATCTTGGCTTTGCGAGGAGCTCCATTTGTAACTTAGTGGATGCCAATCTGCTTTTGGAAGTGGAGCATTAGTAACAGTTGCAAATCTTGCGCAAAACCATTGCCCTTCAAAGGTATTTACCACCGCCCAAAAACCGGGCCGGTCCAAGCAGGAAGGGTCAGTTGATATCTCAACACAATCAGTTGCCAGCCGACCAGCCATCCAAAAGATTGATTTGTTTAACTCCATGTTTGAACGCTACCTCCTGTGACAAAAAAGGTGTGAAAAAATACAATTGTGCCAAGGGTGGCTAAATGCGATAGATTTCACCTACGCACTTTCGCGGACGTAGCGCAGTTGGTAGCGCGGAACCTTGCCAAGGTTCAGGTCGCCGGTTCGATCCCGGTCGTCCGCTCGCTAAAAAATTAATTTACTCTGGGAAAAGCAAGGTCGGATGGCCGAGAGGCGAGGCTCGGGACTGCAAATCCCGCTACACGGGTTCAAATCCCGTTCCGACCTCCAGTAAGTATCAGGCAGCAGGTGGTCGGGATAAAATTCCATAGCAATTACTAACTGTAAAACCACCAGCACTGTATGGGATTACCACCGCATCCCCTTGTTTAAGATCCAATCTTTGGTCATTTTCAAAAATCATATTTCCATCCCCAGCTAAAGATAAAAAGATCCCAAATCCAGCCTCCACCTTGTGGTGGCCTGCAGTTAGGTAATCTGCTCTGAAAAAAGGATCGGCGATTGAGTTAAATATCGCCCCACTTCTTGGTCCACCAATATCAAACTTTGTAATTATCTCTTTTTCTTCATTTGGGCTAAGTGGTGAGAAGCGAAGTGCATCTAATGCAGTATCAAATCCAAGATTTAAATGCCCATCCTTATCTCCATCAACGGCAAAACCATCCCACTCCAGCAAGATTGATAGATCTGTTGGCTCCTGCAACTCCAATACAAAGATTCCAGACTCAATTGCATGAACCACCCCCGCTGGCACAAAAACTGCATCTCCCGCCTTCACCTCTTTGAAAACTAAGGAGTCCAATAAACCAGCTGAGTCATGAGCTGCCACCAACCTAGCCACATCAGCTTTTTGCATCTGCTCTTTAAAGCCAATTCCAACCCTTGCGCCAATTGGTGCATCTAGAATTATCCAAGCCTCAGTTTTGCCATGATTTAAATGCAATTTCTCTTTAGCAAATCTTTGATCTGGATGATAATGAACTGGCAACCTTTGATCTGGGTCTAACAACTTAACTAGAATTTCAATTGAGATACCAAATTTATCTATATGTTTTTTCCCCAACCAATTTATGGGATCCTCAGAAATCGCATCCCTTAATAGCTGGCCGTTAGATAACTTGGAAAGTCCATTAACACTCTCACCAAATCTGGTGGTAGTAGAACCAATCCACTCCTCAGGTCGCATGGGACCGCCAGGCCCATTTCTAAGTTTGCCAATCCGATTGCCACCTTTGTAGAAGTGATCAAACTGGTTGGAGGGTAATTTCGAGGCCTTAGGCAGTGAATTGCTCATATTGTTAGTTTAAGGGATAAAGTATTTCCATGCTAGAAAAATCTGATCGCCCATGGGGTCGGTATGAGGTGCTTCAAGAGGCTGCTAATTACAAGGTTAAGTCAATACATGTATCCCCCGGCAAGCGTCTTTCTTATCAACGCCATCAAAAGCGAAGTGAGCATTGGTATGTAACTCAAGGTACTGGTGAGGTCACATTAGATGGCAAGGTACAACCAGTCTCAGCTGGCACAATAATTCAAGTGCCACAAGGAATGCTCCACCGAATGAACAATACTGGCAGCGTTGAATTAATTTTTATTGAGGTACAAACAGGATCCTACTTTGGTGAGGATGATATTGAACGTGTTGAGGATGATTTCGGTCGCTAGTAGACTTAATCTAAACGGACGATTAGCGCAGCGGTAGCGTACTTCCTTGACATGGAAGGGGTCACTGGTTCGATCCCAGTATCGTCCACGACACTTAGAGCAGCTAGGAGTTTAATTACTTGAGTCTAGAGGTTTTAGTCTGCCCAGCAGACCTAAGTGATGCACCAGTTCTCGCCGAGATCATGGAGTTGTCTGATAAACATTTCAACCCTCAGGCACCGGCTGTTGGAGTACTAGAGGCTGAAGAGGTTTTAACTGGCTATTCGCTAAAAATACTGGCTCGCAAAGTAGTTAGCCTCAAAGATAACCAAGTTTTAGCAATTGTAACTGTCCATCCAGATTTATCACGTAACAGGATCTATGCCGACACTTGGCATAGACCAAACTCTTACTCAAGTGATCAGAACTTGTTAGAAGAAGTGACTCTCCAAATAACCATGGATTTAGCCAAATCAATTGATAAAGAATTTGAGCTATGGATCGGAACAAACTCCTTGGATAGCAAATACATTTCAGAGTTAAAATCTCGAGGGTTTTCACTCCTTAGAACCTATTGGGAGCTAATTTCCCCAGTAGGTACTAATCCATATCCGACTCTAGGCAGTGATTTAAAAGTTCACCTTATTGAATCTGATGATGACGTATTTACCTGGTGGCAGGTTCACCAGCAATCTTTTAAGAACCATTTCGGATTTAAACCGCGGGAGTTTATTGAATGGAAAGAGATGGTTGAGAGCGCAACTGGTGTAGATAAGTCAGCACGTTGGTTGTTGTTTGAAAACAATTCTCCAATTGGATTTGTTGAGGGCACAGAGATTAAAGCCGATCAAAATACCGGTTATGTCGCAGGTATTGGTGTTATTCCCTCTGCGCA
>VGBN01000019.1 GCA_016870455.1 Actinomycetota bacterium
TGAAACATTAAGTAATGACAAATTACTTCCCTCCACCATGGTGGTGCCGGAGCGGTTTGAGTTTGGCACCCTGCCATATGAGTTAATGGCGGGGGTAAGTGCTGCTATTGATTATGTAGCAACACTTGATAGATCAGCATCAGGTAGCAGACGAGAGCGGTTAGTAACCTCTCTTCATGCATTGGAAGAGTATGAACAATCACTCTTTGATTACCTTGTAGCTGGACTTACAAAATTACCTGGCATAAGTATCTACTCAAAGGCGAAAAACCACACACCAACTGCCTACTTTAATTTAAAGGATGTGGTCGCAGCGGAGCTCTATAAATTTATGGCAGGTAAAAAGATAAATCTGCCAGCTCATAATTTTTACGCACTTGAGGTCTCCCGTGCCCTTGGTTTAGGAGATACTGGCGCAATCAGAGCAGGACTTGCTCCCTACTCAACCAAGGATGATGTTGATCGGTTAATATCTGGTTTAGAAGAGTATTTAGGTAAGAAGTAAAAAAATGGCAATAACAAATACTGACCGCACCTCATACTTTCCGCTGATTGAAAAACGGTACGGCGAGAAGATGAGTTACTGGTATTCAGTAATGAAAAAACTTGAAGGTAAGAAGTATCCAGAACAAATTGCACATTTAAAAGAGAATTACGGATTTTCCCAAGCACATGCCAATGCTCTTGTTATGTACTCAAGGGGATCAAAATCTGCTGCTAGGTATGCATCGGTTGCTGATTACTACAAATCCTTAGATCCAAAGCAGGCAAAGTTAATTAAGGCAATCTTTGCGGCGATTAAGAAGAAGCACCCCCAGTTGAAGGTGGTGATTGCTTGGAATCAGCCGATGTTAAAAAATGGGGATCAATATGTATTTGGCGTATCCTCATCAAAAAATCACATCTCAATCGCACCTTGGAGTGAGAAGGTCTTAAAAAAGTTTGCCCCCCACTTCAAAGAGTATCGAGTTACTAAAAAAACTATTGCACTACCTAATGATTGGCAGGTTGATCAAAAAGTACTCTGCGATATGGTTAAAGCTAATTTGGCAGAGTAATTAATCTAATTTATAGATCTGACCTGTCTGCTTTCCTAAGATTGATTTCACATAGGCATCTGCCACAGATTGCGCACTTACCTGGTGGTAGCCAGCAAATTTTGCATGATAACTAGTAGCCTCAATTAAGACATTTGGACTGACGGTATTTATTCGCAAACCTCTTGGCAGATCAATTGCCGCAGCTAAGGTGAAGGATTCAACTGCGCCATTTGCTAAGGCAGCAGCGGATGCGGCAGGGATTGGATCCCTAGCTAGTACCCCAGTCATTAAGGTAAAGGAGCCACCATCTGTTAGGTAATCAATACCTGCTCGCACTAATTCAACCTGGCCAAGTGCCTTATCTTTAAAACTAATTAAGTACTCATCATATGAGATTTCATTTACTGGTTTAAATACCACCTTGCCAATACATGATGCCACCGCATCAACCTTTCCAACCTTTTCATACATCGCCTTTATTGAGGCAGGATCTTTAACATCAACTTTGATATTAGTTGTTCTCGATACGCCAACTACGGTGCCATATTTGCTTAATGTCTTTGCCACATATGAACCAATTAACCCAGTTGAACCAACCACAACAAACTTCATTAAATACCACCCTAATTAGAGATACCTATGATCAAATCATAGGCCAGCATTTGAACCCTTAAGTTGTGCTCCTGGTTAGGATAGGCAGATGATTGAGGTTGTCTCCGCCCACGCTGAAGGTGAGGTTGGGGATGTAATTATTGGCGGTGTTACACCTCCGCCAGGAAAAACTTTATGGGAGCAATCTAGATTTATTGCAAATGATCAATCTCTTCGAAAATTTATCTTAAATGAACCCCGTGGTGGAGTATTTCGCCATGTAAATCTCCTTGTGCCACCAACAGATCTCGCTGCTGCCGTTGCATTTATCATCATGGAGCCAGAGGACACTCCTCCAATGTCTGGATCAAACTCAATCTGTGTTGCAACTGTGGTCTTAGAGCGGGGCATCGTAAAGATGGTTGAGCCAATTACCAACTTGGTTATGCAAGCACCAGGAGGCCTAGTTTATGTAACTGCTCATTGCAAAGCTGGCAAGGTCACCAAGGTAGTGGTTAAAAATATTGCATCCTTTGCTGGGCAATTAAATGCCCACCTGGAGGTGGATGGTTTGGGAAGTATTGAGGTTGATACCGCATTTGGTGGCGATAGCTTTGTTATTGCAGATGCTAAGGATCTAGGTTTTCAAATAAATGAGTCTGAGGCAGCAGATCTAGCGAGGGTGGGAATGAAGATCACCGTTGCCGCCAATGAGCAGTTAAAGTTTGAGCATCCAACAAATCCTGATTGGCGCCACTTCTCCTTTACTCAGATAGCACTTCCTATCTTTTATGAAAACGGAGTAGCAATTAGTAAAAATGCGGTGGCGATACAACCAGGCAAAATTGATCGCTCACCAACTGGTACCGGCTGCTCAGCTAGATTGGCGCTACTACACAAAAAAGGTGTCCTGAAAGTAAATGATTTAATGATCGGTCGATCAATAATTGACTCTCAATTTGAGTGCAAGATTGAGGAGGAGATCACCGTAGGTGAAAAATTAGGGATTATTCCATCGATTGCAGGACAAGCTTGGATTACTGGATATCACCAACACACATTAGATCCTACCGATCCGTACCCACTTGGTTATAAGTTAAGTGATACCTGGCCTAATAAGCTCTAACCTACTGATACTTGAGTAATAACACCTTTTGTAATAAATAGATCAACTCGATCGGTTCGATAATCTTTCGTTAACGGGAAGAATTGGCCATCCTCCTGTGCCACCCTTGTAATACCACCTAAAGATTGAATACAAGAGATAGCGCTCTGCTTTTTCATACCAACCAAGGTAGCCGCTTGCGCATTAGTAATTACTACTGGAGATGTTGGTTGAGCAACTGGACACTGCTTTGGTTGATAAATTTCACCCCGCACCTCTTTTGAACCAGTTGATACGGTGATGCCAGCCTTACCCTTTGATTTAATTGAGAACTCATAAATGCCAGCTTTAGCAGTTTGAGAAAACCTTGATAAGAAGAGGTAATTGGTTTTGCCGTATGGCTCATAAAACTTACTTCGTTCATTTAATTTAATAACCTGTTTTGTGCCATCTGGTGCAGTAATTGTTACAACCGGTAATTTACTAGTAGCTAATCTATTCTCTGGAGTGCGATCAATAATCAAATACTCAAAATTTAGTAACTCATCCTCCTCTAAGGAGATGCGAAAACCACGTTCTTGATTTGCTTTGGTGAAGTTAACTCGCATGGCAAAGGAGACTGTGCCATCTACCATTATTGGACCAGCCTTTGCGGAGGTGTGAGCATCGGTAATTGCAACTGGTTGATGGGCGTAAACAACTGGCATTGGTAGCAGCATCAAAACTGCTAGCAGGATAACTCGGCGCATTGTGTGATCTAACCATACCTAGATGTGAAAATGCTGTGTAAAAAACCAACCCAGCCGCTGTGGCTGGGTTGGTTTTAATCGAGTATTTTTTACTTAATCTCGATTGATCGAGGCTTTTTCTCCTCTGGCAGATCGCGCTCTAGCTCAATATTTAAAATGCCATCCCTTAGCTCAGATCCGATCACCTTTACATGATCCTCCAAGGCAAAGCTTTGTCTAAATTGGCGTGCTGCGATTCCTTTGTAGAGGTAGCTACCATCTTGATTCTCAGAGCCAGTTTGCCGAGATCCTTCAATTGTTAGCTGGTTGTTATGCAGCTCAATCTTTAGATCTTTCTTGGTAAAGCCAGCAACTGCCATCTCTATCTGATAGCGATCATTTCCCACCTGCTTAATGTCGTATGGTGGAAATGAGGTATTTCTACCCATCAATGCATTGCTCATCTCATCTAGTAGCCGCATTGGTCGATCAAATCCAACCGCCCAGCTCTCTAGATTTGGAAAGAAGTTAGCTAGTGATAAGCCATTATCTTGGTAATCACGTTTTGTTAATGTACTCATTTATTTCTCCTTATTAGTTAAGCGAGAAGTTTTCCTTTCGCAAGATCCCCACTTTGCGGAATCTCACTTTCAATAACCAAGGAGAGGATTTAGGTTATTCCCATCTTTTTGGGGGGCAGCACTCAAAGGTATGCGGGATAATCTTAAAAAGGGCTTAAAAATTACTATTGCACCTGCCTGTATTGGGGCGTAGGTTTTAACTCATGTACCAACATGGGATTAGGCAAACCTTAAAGGCGGGCAGCTTGGTATTTACCCTGTCGGCAGTATTTCTCCTGATCGCCCCAGAGTTGTTTTTAGATCTACTTGACTTAGATAGTAATGATCAGCTGCTCTGGTCGATGCGCATGATTGGCGTCACACTTTTTGCCTTGGCTGGAAATATGTGGCAAAACTCAAAATTAAATAACAACCCAGAGGGGATTAAATTTGTGGCCCGGGTGATGTTTATTTCCGCTGCTGCATTAGGGGTTTTAACAATATTTATTCCAGCAACTCTTACCCCCCTTGCCTTGGGATACGCCTTAATCGGCTTTGGCTTTGCTATCTCATACCTAATAAACATGTTTAAGAGGGCTAAGTAAGCCACACCGCCTACCATTGACCTTATGCGGGCAAAGATTAAAAATGGCTTTAAGCCAAAGGTTTGTGTTACCTGCAAATTAGAGTTTGAGTGGCGAAAAAAGTGGGCTAAAAATTGGGAAAATGTTAAGTACTGCTCTAAAAAATGTGGTGGCAAATGAAGCGGATTATCTACATCAGCCATGATCAATTAAATGCCAGGTATGGCGCTTTAAAAACGGCAAATCCAAAGGATGATCTAATTGTTTTGGTGGAAAGTCAGCGAATGCTCAAGCCAGAGTTTGGCAGCAAGGTGCGGCTCTACTTTTTACTATCTAGCGCTGCCCACTTCGTTAAAGAGTTAGAAGATTATGGCTACACCGTTATCTATCAAAAGAGCGCCACTACAGTTGATGGTTTAAAAGAGGTTTTAAAAAAGTATCCAAAGCTGCCAATTATCGCTGCTACCCCATCATCATTTAGATTAAAACAATCACTTTCTGATTTGGGCGTTACCTTTGTTGAAAATGATTTCTTCTTAACTCCTGCAAAAGTCTTCACCCAGTGGGCCAGCTCGCAAAAGAGTTACTTAATGGAGTCTTTTTATCGCACTCAGCGGATTAGATTAAATATCTTAGTTGAAAAGGGTAAGCCAGTAGGGGGTGCTTGGAACTTTGATAAGGAGAACCGCTCACCACTTCCTAAGGGATATAAATTTCCACCTTACCTACAACATAAAGCAGATGAGATTGATAATCAGATAGCAAGGCAGTTAGGGATAAAACCAATCAGTGATTTTGCTACCTCAAGAGCTGGCGCAAAGAAGGTTTTAAAAAACTTCTTAGATAATCACTTTGCACATTTTGGTCCATATGAGGATGCGATGACGACAGATAATTGGTCACTTCACCACTCACTCCTTAGTCCATATCTAAATAATGGGCTGCTTCACCCCTCTGAGGTTATTGATGCGGCGGTTAAAAGATTTGAAAAGGGGGATATTCCTATCGCATCTGCGGAAGGGTTTATCAGGCAGATTATTGGCTGGCGTGAGTATGTAAATGGGATGTACTGGCACCTAGGTCAAGATTACAAAGAGTTAAATCATCTAAATGCAAAACGAAAATTACTGCCGCTATTTGAGGATGCAGATAAAACCCAGATGAATTGCATTAAAAGTAATCTGCAAGATATCAACGCTAGAGGGTGGGTTCACCATATTCCACGTCTTATGTTGCTAAGTAATTTAGCCCTTATTACTGGGACTAACCCGCAGGAGTTTTTATCTTGGATGCGGCGGGTATTTATTGATGCCACCGATTGGGTAATGGTGCCAAATGTAATTGGGATGGGAGTGCACGCAGATAATGGTGTGATGATGACCAAGCCATATGCAGCAGGGGGTGCTTATATTTCAAAGATGAGTAATTACTGCAAAGGGTGTCTTTATGATCCAAAGCTAAGAACTGGCGATAACGCCTGCCCCTTCACTACTTTGTATTGGGATTTTCTAGATCGCAATCAAGAGGAGTTTGCGGGCAATCACCGGATGGCTCAGCAGTTGTTTGGAATTAAAAGATTAAAGGATTTACCTGAGGTTAAAAAGCGGGCCAAAGAGGTGCTAGCTGGGTTAGATAATGGTTTAATCTAACCTAGATGAAATCACTACTTTCAGTAACTGGTGTAGTAACTGTATTTATCTACGCTATTGGGGCTGGGCTTTGGACCAACACAGGTGATAACTGGTATCGCTCACTAAATCAACCACCTTGGCAGCCACCTGATTTTATCTTTGGTCTTATCTGGCCATATAACTTTGTGATTTTAGGATTTGCCTCAGTTGCAGTTGCCAACAGATTAAGCACCACTAATGCGATTGTTTACCTTTCAATCTTTACACTCTCTGTAGCAGCAGCTCTCACCTGGGCGTATCAGTTCTACCGGCCACATAATTTATATGCCGCCTCAATCGCACTGGCAGTAGTTGCCTTATTAACTCTGCCGATGCTCTACTTTATCTATCAAGCATCTGTGCCATTGTTTTTTGCCACAACTGTTTACCAAGCATGGGTGATTACCGCCGCTTATCTAAGTTTTAGTTACGCTAGGTTAAATTAGCCTTTATTGCGGTGGGCAGCCTTTGATAAAAAGATTGCAAAGACTAAGGCGATAACAACTAGGGCATTTAACCCTAACTCATATAGGGCTCGCCTGAAGGCCTCATCGGTTTTTTGGGCGGTTAAGGTCAAAGAAGCGCCAACCGTTAAAATATGTCGAACTGCGGCAATTACCCCAATAATTAAAAACTTATCTAATTGATAAACACCATCGGTAAAGCGTGAGATTACAGTACGTAAGATCTCAAGGATAATGACAATAAACAGGATGTCATTAACACCTTGAATCATCCCATTTGGGAAAAAGGGGGTAGTCTCAATTAATCTCTTTATTGAGTAGAAAAAAGCTCCAATACCAATTACAAATAGAGCGAGCGCCAAGATAGCGTGAAAGATATCCTCAACTAAGTCAACATACTTAATTGGAATTATTGAGGTTTCAATATGTTTCTTATCTGTGTTATTTGCCATGCTCAAATATAGATCTCCCAATATAACTCTTTGCAGTTGCCACGCTTAGGAAAAAGATTAAATCCTAATTAATCTGCTAAGTATGCGCACTAACAATGATGAGCGATGGCTTGCAACCCAGAGGTAGCCCCACCTGCCAATTGGGCCAGAGGCGCTCAAGAGCATTGCTAAAACTTTATTTCCACGCTTTTTAAGAAGGAGGGCTACTGCATCGGCGCCGTTGTACTGGCTTTGACCATCGATGACATAGACCGATTTAGCGCATTGGGTGGTGGTTAGGCCAAAGTTTGCTAAATCAGCCTCTTGGTAGGAGATTGCATCAATTGGTAATTGTTTTTTTACCCAGGTGATTGATCTTTTGCATAGATCACATTGACCATCATAGATAACAATTAAGTGGCTCATTTAAAAAACTTAACTCAAAGGCAAAGAGTGTTACTCAGCGAAATCTCCACCACGGCCAGTGCTCTTTCCCTTAGGTTTTTTTGGCCGCTCATATATATAGACAAACACCCCTAGGGTAATAACTAGGGGTGCTAGCCAGATAAGTAGGTTGTTCAACTACATCCCAAAGATTGCCATATATGCAAAGACAAATACTGCAATATCAGCAACCACAATTAATGCAGCTGTTAGTGAGACAAAGTTTTTTGAAGTAGCAATCTTCTTAGCTAATGGACCAGCCTTAGCGACCTTAGCTAACTCATCACATACCGCCTCACCCTCACGGATAGCGGCATACTGGTTTACTGTGGTCAAGATACCGGTGATAGCAATTACCACTAATGCAAAATACTTAGCGCTATCTGTCGCCTTATCAAAGTAACCAAGAGTAGCCAAAACAAAGGCTGCAATTAGTACTAGTACTGGCTGCATTTGAGCAGCGATTATCTGTGAACGCTTCTCATTCCAAAGCGCGATTAGATCCTTCTCATTCATTTACTTCTCCATCTGTTATCCAGTATCTAGTTGATCTGGGATAGGACAATTTTAACTGTTGTTGGTATTAATCACTGGCTGTACTGCCCGCGATTTCCCCCTTTAAGGGTGGGCTTGCCTACCTTTTACGGATATTTACTGGGTAATTTGGTAAAAAATAGGTGAATTTTTACCCCCAATTTAAAAGAGATGATCTTTGATTGACCGCTTGAAGAGATATTTGATCCATCCGCTTCGTATCTAATTGGCTAATCTGAGTAGTCAGCCATTTTTCATACAACTGCTCAAGTGGCCAAGCAGCCGATGCTCTAATTGATACTCCCCTAGCCCCAGTTCTTCTAACTACCCCCCTTGCCACAATTAGGTTGTTTCCTTTAATAACATGGGCATAACTTTGTTGGGTATCTTCAAAAAAGGTTAGATCACTACAGCCAAAACCATCATCTAAGGTTAGAAATAAAACTCGTTTGCCACTTCTAATTGGTGGCGATTGCAGCGCCACCTTTACCCCAACAACTAGAACCTCTTGATTGGATCTGACTTTTATTAGATCACTTGATTTGCAAACCTTTAGGGCATCTAAAAATGGGGCGTACTGTTTGAGTAGGTGCTCGGTAACATCCAAACCTAGATTTTGTAGCTCATTACTTATCTGCTCACTTTTTGTTATATCAGGAAGTCCTAAGCTATCTATCTCACCTGGTGATAAGGCAAGGGATAATTGACCAGCAGCTACTTTGCCAGCATTTAACTGTTTTAACTCCTGCAGGTGGATATAAAGATCTCGCCGATTTATTTTGCTCACTTTATTAATCCCATGAAGTAGATCAAAGGCGCCGATCTCAACTAATACCTGGGTAGTTGGCCAGTGCGCACCTGATCGATAGGTGAAATCAGCTAGATCGGTATAAGGGCGGTTGGCAATTATTGATTTAATCTCACCAGTAGATATGCCAGCAATATCTGATAGGGATACTCTAATTCCATAACCAGAGGCATCTGGCAGAGTTAATCTCTCACCGGTGCTTTTAGTATCTGGTGCGGTGTATAGGTAGCTCACTTTTTCATCTGCTGCAATTTTTTCAACTCGATAACCTATATCTGATTTATTAATATCAACTGGCAAGATCTTTATCCCCCACTGCCTAGCCTCATCAATTATCAATCGCTTTGGATACATCCCAGGTTCATGTGTTAAAACTGCCGCTAAAAAAGCTGCGGTGTGATGAGTCTTTAAATACGCTGATTGATAGGTAGTCATAGCAAAGGCAGATGCATGTGCTTTACAAAAACCAAAGGAGGCAAAATCTCGCAAGATCTGCCAGGTGTAATCAACAACTGATTTTATATAGCCTCGTTTTGCTGCTCGCTGGTAAAACCAATCACAAACCTCCTGCATCCCCTCTTTGCTTCCCATATTTCTGCGCATCTGATCAGCTGCGCCAAAGGTTGAACCAGTTAATTTGGCAATTATTTCAATTACCTGCTCATGAAAGACCACTACCCCTTTAGTTTGCGCAAGAATTGGTGCTAGATCATCATGAATTAGATTTGGCTCCTGTGCGCCAGATCTAGCATTTAAAAAGGGTGTGATCATCTCAGATTTAATTGGACCTGGCCGAAAGAGTGAGATACCAATTACTAAATCATTAAATTGATTAGGAACTAACTTGCCAACTAACTCCCGCTGTCCTGGGCTTTCAACCTGAAATAAGCCTAGCGTTCTAGTGGATTTAATTAGATCAAAGGTTAACTTGTCATCTAAGGCAATCTTGTTGATATCTAAGCTTTCATCCTCAACCTCCTTAATCTCATTTAAGGTGTAGGCAATTGCAGATTGCATCCGCACCCCTAAAACATCTAACTTTAAAAAGCCGAGCCCTTCCACATCATCTTTATCAAAGGCCAGCATTGGGTAATTGCTTTGGTTAATTAAGATGGGTGAAAAATCTAGTAATCGATTATCGGAGATCACTATCGCACATGGATGCATTGATAAATGCCTAGGCAGCTTATCTAGCCGCATTGCTAAGTTAATTGTGGCTTTAATTAATGGCGAGGAAAGATCTAATCGCTTTAACTCAGGTAATTGCTTGATTGCATTACCAATATTTCTAGCACTGCAGTGGGGCATAGATTTTGCTAGTAGATCAATCTGGCTTCGATCTGCCCCTAACGCATTTCCTGCATCTCTAATTGCATGGCGAGCGCGGTATCGCTCCACCATTGAAACTGTGGCACACCGCCCTTGATTGCCCACCTTTGCCCAATTGGTATCCCCATACCTTTTAAAGATTAGGTCATAGATCTCATACCTTCGATCTGACTCAACATCAATATCAATATCTGGTAACTCATTTCGCTCTAACGAGCAAAACCGCTCCATCAGTAAGCCATTACTAATTGGATCAACCTCAGAGATACCAAGTAGGTGACAGGTTAAAGATCCCGCCGCACTGCCTCGGGCAGCAACTCTTATGCCAAGTGATCTTGCTGAATCAACAATGCCAGCGACGGTAAGAAAGTAGGAGGTAAAACCTAATTGACCAATTGTGTTTATCTCCTGCTCAAGCCGATGTGCTGCAACCTTTTTTAAATCAGCTGGGTAGTAGTAATCAATATTTGCCGCCGCCTTTTGCTCAAGTTGTGCCAGTAACTGCGCTTGGTTACTTGCACTAAACAAGGTTGGCTCAGGCAGATGAACACCGCCAAGGCCAATCTCACCCCTTGGTTTTAATTGGCAGATTTGGGCAATATCTTGGGTGGTTTTCATTAATTGATACCCATCAAAAAGCCCTGCTTGAGTTGATATTTGATCAGCAAGATAACCCATAGCCTGGCTATCTTTTAGGTAAGCCTCACCATTGCTTCGCTCAATTGTGGCATCACTAATTAGGGATAGTTTTCGGCTGGCATCTAGTAGATCTGCCACCGGTCCATCTGAGCGATCTAAAAATCTAACGGCATTGGTAATTACCGCAGGTATTTGATGTTTATTGGCAAAGGTTAGAGATTTTGCTGCATTTGCAGTTGATCTTAAATTTCCTGCCCGCTCCAGGTGGCTAGTGCACTCAATTACTACCTGATCAAAGTAGCCTCGAGCTAGTTGGTAGATACTTAAAGCAGCTCCCTCTTTTCTGGCAAGTAGATTACTAATTAATTGAGATTGCACCCCAAATAATGCAATTAAATCAGCTGAGTATTGATTAAATTTTTCTAGTAACTCAACAGTTAACACCCCATCACTGGTGTTGGTATTAATGGCGGTTACTAACCGATAAAGGGATAATAATTTGCCAGCCTTGGCAAGTAGGGTAATTCGAGATTGCTTTTGAATAAAACCAATATTGATGCCAAGAATTGGGTTAATCCCATAACTTTCACAACTTTGGGCAAATCTAACTGCGCCAGCTAAATTATCAATATCGGTTAATGCTAAGGCGCTCATATTTAATTGGGCAGCTTTAGCAACTAAATCCTCTGGGTGGTTAACCCCATACTTAAAGGAGTAGTTAGAGGCAACTGATAGGTGGGTAAATCCTTTAACCATTTTTACTTGCTTCGAGAGCTTGGCCTAATCTGCCAAGAGTTATCACCTTGATTAAACTCAATCTCAAAGGTGGTGAGTGCGCCAATTGGTGCAGCCTCTACCTGCCAATACCTACTTACCTGCTCATTAATCTGATCAGAGTTAATCTCCTGCCACCAAGAGCTACTTTGCAGCCAGGTGGTTAATACCTCACTGATATGAAAGCGCACCCCTTGATAAATAAACTCAACAGGTTGCCCACTTTGGGTAGTCAGGCAGATCTTGGTTAGCTGATTTTGGCTTGGATTTGGGCTTACTTTGCGTTCGAACATTTGTTCGATAAGATACTAAACCCCACTGACAGTGGCAAGTGGGTTACTGGCAGGTGAGGAGTTTTAAAAAAGTGTGCCAGCAGGTGGTAGCTCTATTTGTGCTGCCAATTGAGCGCCAGTATTTCTGGCATTATTAATCTCATCCGATACTGGCCAAAAGGTCAATCCAGTATCTGGTTTTTCTAGATCTATCATCTTTAAGTACTCACCTATCTCCTGCGGTGATAAAGATTTATTACTAAGCCAGCTACTCCATAAACTCTTTGGCAGTATCACCGGCATCCGGTGGTGAATTGGTTTTAATATCCCAGCAACCTGCCTAGTAATAATTGCTGCGGTAGTAATTGGTGAGGATGTTTGGGGATTAATCCACTGCTCATAAATACCAGCGATGGCTATTGTGCTGTTATCTTTATTTGAGATATAAAAAGGCTGCTTTGGTTTGTATTGGCCAAGCTCAGTTGCCCACTCATAATATCCAGTTGCTGGGATTAAACATCTTCTAGATTTAAAAGCGCTCTTAAAGGTGGGCTTTTGTGCAATTGATTCCACTCTGGCATTGATCGCATTTGATTGCCTACTAGCATCCTTTGCCCAGGATGGAATTAATCCCCACCTAGCAATACTTATCTGCCTACTATCACCACTGAAGTCATCGGATGCAATAAATGGAATTGGTGTGGTGGGTGAGATATTCCAATTACTTGGAGTGAGTGCCACATTGGCATTACCTGCTGCAAACTCAAGTGCTAAATCTTCCCCTGAGATATTTAACGCATATCTGCCACACATGCTATTACTCTACCGATAAAGATTAGGCTGGCAGTTTTTGACCAACACAGGTTGATAAAATTTTACCTATTGCTGCCTTCTCTGGCTGTGTCACCCACAACCCATACTTTGCCTTTACTGCAACCTGCCTAGCCACATACTCACAACGAAATGCTTTATAAGGCGGCAGCCAGGTGGCAGCATCGCCATCACCTTTTTTTCTATTTAACTTGGCATCAACCGCCAATAAATTAAGTGGATCATTGGCAATTTGGCTGCGTTTATTTTTATCAAAGTAGGCCGCCCCAGTTTGCCAAGCATTAGATAAGGCCACCACATGATCAATATCAATTACTACCTTGTTGGCAGAGAAGGTAATCACCTTGCCACTAAATGGATCTAGTAATTGCCCAGCAATCACCTTGCACTCTCTCGTTCCTTCTTTAAAGGTGATATTTGTAAGATCTCGTTTTAAGGTGTCATTTCTAGCATCACAACCATTTCGATCTGGATCTGACCAATGTGGAAATTGGGCTCTGGCATACCCAGTCTTAGGCGCTCTGCCCTTTACCTCTAAGTTATTCAACACAGTTAAGGCATCTGTTACAGCTTGGGTATTGGTAGGCGAGAGAAGTGAGAGCAGCAGAGCAATTACAACTATCCGTCTCATAGGGCAATACTCTTAGTAATGCCTTAATAAGGCAAGTATCTAAATAACTAAACTACTAAGTTCAGAATTAACTGCATTTAAAAACAAGATTAGATCAACAATTACAGTAATAATCAAAGACTTAAAGATTACTGAGTTTGGTGCGATGGTAGTAATTGCTGCTGCTAAAAGCCCGATTACTAATAATGGCGTATTGCCAACCAGTGAGTGCAGGATCAATGTTGTGCCAATTAATAAGCTGGCACAGATTATGCGAGAGGCTCTCTTGCCTAATCGCTGTGGTAATCCCTTGATCTTAGACTCAAGATCTTGATCTATATCCTTAAGCACATTTGCAAAGTGTGCTGCCACTCCAAGTAATGCCCCGCAGGTAATCAACCAAATTGGTGGGGTTTGATCAGTTGAAATAACTATAGATGAAACTAAAGCTGCAAAGGCTAGTGCGTAGGGCAGGGGTGAGAAGAGTGTGGATTTAAAGTAAAAGTTATAAGCCACACCCATACCTACACCAAATAAATAAATTAAGCCACCTTTGATACCAAGGGGTCCAAAAAGATTAAAGATCACTGCAAAGGGTGTGCAAATTTTTACGGCTCGCAGTAGCTGCTTAGGAGTAACCTCGCCATTTACTAGTGGTTTTAAGGTGCGGTTATGTTTTTTATCATCTGAATAATCATTTAAATCATTACTCCAGCCAACAAGAAGTTGACCTAGAAATACGCCAAAGGCAATAACAAAGACTGGTCCTTCCCACCATAGATTTGTTGCTAGCAGAGCTGAAATTACTGTAACCGCCATTGTTGGGCCAAAGTGTGATGCTTTAAGTAATCCAAGTATTACTTTCATTTGATAACACTACTCATAGTATTTATTTATATCAATTAATAACTGATTGTGTTGTGGATAAAGAAATTCATCTGACTGCTCTTGTAATAATAATTCGGGGATGAGAAAATTTCCATCACTAAATGCAAAGATTTTTTATAGAATTCTTACCAGTGAGCCACTAAACTACTATTTGAAAAGAAAGGTAGCAGGGTCACATCGAATACTTCACGCCGAAGGTCGCCATGTGATAAATTTTAGTTGGCATGATAGCGATGAAATTAGTGGACATATAATTAAAAGGATTTTAATCAACAATGCAAAGTTAACCGAGGAGCAGGCATGGGAGGTAATTCATTGAAAACTGTAAAAATCTATTTTTACCAGACCGATGGGCAATGGACCGCATACACTCAAGATTATGGAGTGGGCTACTCAAATAATGATTTCTCATTGGCAAGAAAGGTGATTTTAGAGGGGGTTAAATTCTTTTATGAATCAGAAAACATAGAAATCATTGAGCAAATCACAACAGAGGAAATTGTTGACCAACTTTGGAATCAAAATAATCTGCATGAGGCTTCCAATAATTAGATTAGCTTAACTTCAAATAGCCCAGTAACTGCTATTTATTACCTATCGCCTGCTTTAGCTCTAGATACTCTTCGCAATTAATCCCACATAGGGTTTTTAACTTTGCTAAATTCTTCTTTGCTGCACTGATTTTCTTAGTTAACACAAACAACTCTCCTTGATACTCCAATGCACCAAGGTGATTTGGATTTACTCTAAGCGCCTTTGCGTAGTATGTGCCAGCTGCCTTGTACTGCTTAAGATTTCTTGCGCTATATCCAGCTAAGTTATTGATATCAGCATTGTTTGGGTATTTTCTATCGGCAGCTTTTAAAGCAGTAAGTGCTGCTGGGTAATTCTTATTTGCAATTAATCCTCGTATTGATGCCAAATCACTACTTAAACTACTTGTGGCTACAGTTTGAGTAGGTGTTGGAGCAGGAGTTGCCACCTCATACTTGGGAGTTGGAGTTGGAGATGGAGTTGGCGTTGGAGTTGTCGCTGCAACTGGCGCCGGAGTGGAGGCAGGAGCTGGGGCAGGAGCTGAACCACCTGTATCTGCTGCAAAAGCATTTGGAGCAGCAAGTGCCAATAAGAGGGTTAATGCCAATTTTTTCATAGGCAAAGGTTAGCCTTGCAAAAAGGGAGTTAGTAGTTGGGTGGGTGTAATTTAAACTACAAAATTTACTAATTTAGGCGCAACGGTAATTACCTTCTTCACTGTAGCACCAGCTAAGGCTGCTTTTATCTCAGCATTTTCTCGGCTTAACTGCTCAAGTGCCTCATTTGAAATATTTGGTGGCACCTCTATTCGATCTTTGATTTTTCCATTGATCTGCAAGATTGCAATTACATTATCAACACCTAACAATGACTTATCAACTGCTGGCCAACCAGCATTTGCAATCGCAGGTTTATGTCCAAGCTTTTCCCACATGTCCTCTGCGGTGTAAGGGGCAACCAGAGATAGACAGATAGCAATCGCCTCCGCTGCTTCACGAACTGCTGGATCTGATGGACCGCAGCCAGTATCAATCGCCTTTCTAGTGGCATTGACCAACTCCATAACTCTGGCGATTGCAACATTAAATCTAAATGATTCAACCGCTAACTCAATATCTGAAAGTGATTTATGAGTTACTTTTCTTAGATCAATATTTCCACTCTTAAAATCAACCCCGGCTTTGCTGGTCACATCCTGACTTATTCGCCAAGCCCGGTTTAAAAACTTTAATGAACCAGCTGGGGATACATCTGCCCAATCAATATCATCCTCAGGAGGTGCGGCAAATACCATTGATAGGCGAATTGCATCCACGCCATGTTTATCTAACTCATCAGATAACTTAACAAGATTTCCTCGGCTTTTACTCATGGCAGAGCCATCCATTAAGACCATTCCTTGATTTAAAAGACGGGTAAATGGTTCGGTGAAGTTTAAAAGGCCAAGATCATGTAATACCTTGGTGAAAAATCTAGAGTATAAAAGGTGCAAGATCGCATGGGTTACACCACCAACATATTGATCAACTGGTAGCCAAGTCTCAACTGATTTTTTATCAAAGGCCACATCATGATTATTAACTGATGTGTAGCGAAGAAAGTACCAAGAGGAGTCAACAAAGGTGTCCATGGTGTCAGCATCACGTTTGGCGGGGGCGTTGCACTTAGGACAGGAAACATTTACCCAATCTGTGGCAGCTCCTAAAGGGGAAGTTCCCTTTGGTTTTAGATCCAAACCTTTTGCATCAGGTAACTCAACTGGTAATTGAGATTGAGGTACTGGCACTTGGCCACACTTATCACAATGAATAATTGGGATTGGCGTTCCCCAAAAACGCTGGCGGGATATCAACCAATCTCGCAGGCGGTAATTCTTTGTTGCTTTTCCAAGTTCTTTACTTTCAAGCTCTGAAATTATCTTTCCTATTGCCTCATCCTTCGATAGGCCAGTGATGGATCCTGAGTTAATAACCTTGCCATCACCATCGGTTGCAACCCCTGAGGTATTTGGATCTTCTAAGCCAGTATCAATTACAACTCTTACTGGCAGTTTCATTGCTTTGGCAAAATCTAAATCTCGCTGATCATGGGCAGGAACTGCCATAATCGCCCCAGTTCCATAATCTGCTAAGACATAATCCGATGCCCAAATTGGAATCTTTTCGCCATTTACTGGATTAATTGCATATCGATTTAAAAAGACACCACTTTTTACTCGATCTGTTGCTAGTCGATCAATATCAGAGGCGGCCTTAACAGTTTCAACATACTTCTTAAACTCTGCCTCCACTGAGGTGCCAACAACCAACTTTGCCGCAAGATCTGAATCTGCTGCCACCACCATAAAGGTTGCGCCATACAAGGTATCTGGCCGAGTGGTATAGACGGTAATAATTTGATCCAAGCCATCCACTGCAAAATCAACCTGTGCACCAGTAGATCTACCAATCCAATTTCGTTGCATTTGCAAGACTTTTTCTGGCCACTTACCCTCAAGTTGATCCATATCATCTAGCAAGCGATCGGCGTAATCAGTGATCTTTAAATACCATTGATTTAACTTTTTCTTTGTGACTGCGCTGTCGCATCTTTCACAAAGCCCAGCTACTACTTGCTCATTTGCTAATACGGTTTGACAATCTGGACACCAATTAACTGGTGAATCTTTTCGATACGCCAAACCCTTTTCAAACATCTGTAAAAACAGCCATTGATTCCATTTGTAATACTCAGGATCACAAGTATGCAAAACCCGATCCCAATCAAAGGAGCAGGCGTATCTGCGCATGGAAGATTTTTGAACTGCGATGTTTTCATAAGTCCAAGCCCTTGGATCAGCGTTTCGCTTTATTGCAGCATTCTCAGCCGGTAATCCAAATGCATCCCAACCAATTGGGTGCATTACATTAAATCCTTTTTGCAACCAGTATCTGGCGATCACATCACCTAATGCATAAGCCTCAGCATGTCCCATGTGTAGATCCCCAGATGGATAAGGGAACATATCTAATACATATTTTTTAGGACGCTTATCATCATCCTTGCCAGATTTAAATGGTGCTAATTTGTCCCAAATTGGCAGCCACTTATCCTGCACCGCTTTAAACTCATACGCCTCATGCATTACTAAAACCAACTTACCTTGGTTAACTCTTGGCTAACCTGCCATAAATTTTTCGCCAAAGTTTGATCATAGGCCAGTGCTTTAGCACGGGTTAATTTTGGCGCACCTCGCAGCTCTAAAAATCCATTTGGTCCAATAAAGCTAGCGCCAATCAAATCTGGATAAACAGATGCGGCAAGAGTTGGTAGAGCTCCTTGCGATGATGGCTGGGCAAATATCTTGTTTATCTTCATCGTAATCTGCTCTTCAAGCTTAGCCCCACGCATCTGCGAGGCAACCGCCTGCAAATTTGTATCGGCATAACCTGGGTGAACTGCAATTGGAATAAATGACCAGTTATTTTGAATTCGAAGCCGCTCAATCTCAGATACAAATAAGAGATTAGCTAATTTACTTGCACCATACACCTGCCACTTTTGATACTTACCAACCCCTAGGCAAATATTACGAATGGAATCAATTGTGTTATCGCCAAAACTGCCCATTTTGTGTGCAAATGAGGAAACAACCACTAGACGGTCTTTAATTTGATTCTTAATCAAGCCGGCAAAAGCAAAGTGGCCAAGGTGGTTAGTACCCATCTGCAATTCAAAGCCATCAACAGTCTTGGTAAATGGTGTTGCCATCACTCCCGCATTTAGTACAACAACATCAAAAGCTCGATCAACTCTGGCAGCAGCACGCTTTACCGACTCTAAATCAGTCAAATCAAGCAAGATGTAATCAACTAAACCTGGCCCAATTTTCTTTATCGCATCCCGTGCCTTGTCTGCACTTCGGGCGGTGATCACAACATGGGCATTACGACGAGCAAGTTCAGTTGCTGCTGATAAACCAATACCTGAGGTTGCACCAGTTATTAAAAATCTCTTGCCAGTTAAATCAGGAATATCAGATGCACTCCAGTTATCTGGCAAGGTTAATACTTTAGGCACTGCTACTCCTTATATTCCTTTTTAATTAAGTGGAGCTGAGGGGATTTGAACCCCTGACCCCTTGCATGCCATGCAAGTGCGCTACCAGCTGCGCCACAGCCCCGCTATTTAAAGTAAGGGCCAACCTTATCTAATTAACCGCATCATCTCCAAAGACAGGCTCAGGTAATGAGCCAGCGTTGTGCTCTGCTAAAAACCAACGAGATCCGGTGTGATGTTTTGTTAACTCTAATACCGACCAACATGCATTTGATAGCCCACCAATTACACCCCATTGCGCAATTGGCAACTTAAGAATTGAACCTAAAATACTTCTTACCGTTCCACCATGTGTTACAAAAACAATTGTGCCAGTAAAGTTCGCAGTTTCTTTTTCAATTACCGCTACCGCTCGCTTTGCCACATCACTTCGTCGCTCACCGGTTACACCAGCTGGTTCATCACCACCCTCATACCAGTTTGCAAACAACTCTCCATGTGAGGTGCGATTTTCAATTCCGGTTTTACCCTCCCACAATCCACCATTTGTCTCTCTTAGTCCAGGATTAATCTCAACCTTTAGATTAGTTAAGTTGGCAAGGGCAGCAGCGGTTGATTGAGCACGGATTAAATCACTGGAAATTATTCGATTTGGTTTAAGACCTGCTAAAACTTCAGCTGCTTGAATTACTTGATACTCACCGACTTTGTTTAGCGGAATATCAGAGTGGCCTTGAAAGCGATTTTCAACATTCCAATCTGTTTGGCCATGCCGCCAAAGTACTACCCGAATGGGCGATGACGAGTTACTCATTACCTATCAACCCCCACTAAATCCAACTCTAGTTTTGGACAATCATTCCAAAGTCGATCAAGCATGTAGTAGTTGCGAAACTCAACACTTTGTATATGCACAACTAAATCTGTGTAATCAAGCAAAATCCAGCCACCACTTCCCTCTTTACGAGCTGGTTTTTCACCTGCCTGAGCAAGTTTCTTCTGCACCTCATCTGAGAGAGCCTGCATCTGTGGCTCATTATTTCCCGTCACCAGTAAAAAGACCTGGTTTAAAACCAATTGCTCTGAAAGATCGATTGCCACAATTTCACTGCCCAACTTATCTGAAAGTGCTTGTGCTGCAATCTTGGTTAACTCAATAGTTCTGCTACCTACTGCCATATAAACCATACTCTCTGATGTAGGTAACTACCTTTGCTGGCAGCAATGAACTTACATTCTCTCGTTTTGCAATTGACTGCCTAACCTTGGTCGAGGATATATCTAAGGCTTTGATAGAAACTTCATCATATTCAGAGCTTTGTGAACCTGGACGCTTAATAACTAAAACCTTAACCTGCTCCAATAACTCCTTTGATCTATGCCATTTGCCAAGATTATTAGCTGCATCAGAGCCCAAAACTAATGTGAAGTTTGTATTTGGATAGATTTGTTTTAACTCAGTAACAGTATCTATTGCGTAACTATTACCTGCTCTTCTGGCCTCAATTGGAAGCACCTCAACTTTTTCACTTAATCCCATGGAGGTAACGGCAAGATCTGCCATTTGAAATCTTTGCTCAGCACTTGCTACTGGCGGTTTTTCCTTAAGCCAAGGAGTTCCCGCTGGAATTACCAGCACTTTTTCAAATCTATTTGAGATCTCTTTAATCAGATGAAGGTGTCCTAGGTGAATTGGATCAAAGCTTCCGCCAACAATCCCAAACTCTTTACTCACCGCGACAATAATTAATCCCGGTCAATGCGAAGTGTTAAATAAAGAAGTAATGAAAGAATTGCAAAGGTTAAAAGGCCAAAAGCGGCAGGTGAGATTGGCAGCTCTCGTAACTCTTCACTTAGATACAACATGCGGCTAGTTTATCCCTTTCTCCAGTAGTTTTTTAAATCCAGCCTCATCAAGGATGGTAATTCCTAGCTCTTGTGCTTTATCTAACTTAGATCCGGCAGCATCTCCAGCAATTACAAAGTCCGTCTTTGAAGATACTGAGGATGATGCCTTTCCACCTCGGGATGTGATCGCCTCTGCTGCGCCATCCCTGGTGAAATCAGTTAGGGA
>VGBN01000020.1 GCA_016870455.1 Actinomycetota bacterium
TGGTGCGCCCGTAGGGATTCGAACCCCAAACCTTCTGATCCGAAGTCAGATGCTCTATCCAGTTGAGCTACGGGCGCAATACTTGCTGAGTAAATTTTACTTAACTATGACCATCAAACAAACTTGTAACTGAGCCATCCTCAAAGACCTCTTTGATCGCACGTGCTAGTAATGGCGCAATTGAAAGCACTGTCAGATTATCAAAGCGATTTTCTTCAGTAATCGGCAGGGTATTGGTCACTACCACCTCTGAAACTCGAGATTTTTTCAATCGATCAATTGCTGGCCCAGAAAAGACGGCATGGGTGGCCGAGATAATTACATCCTTTGCCCCAGCATCTATTAATGCATCTACCGCTTTAGTTACCGTGCCAGCGGTATCAATCATGTCATCGATTACCACACAGGTCATTCCCTTAACATCACCAACAACTTTGCCCACAGTTGCCTCATTTGGAACTCTTGGATCTCGAGTTTTATGAATAAAGGCGATACTGCAACCACCTAACAACTCACTCCAACGCTCTGCAACTCTAACTCGACCAGAGTCTGGTGAGACTATAACCAAATTCTTTCGATCCACCTTGCTGCCGACATAATTTGTTAGCAAGGGAAGAGCAAATAGGTGATCAACTGGGCCATCAAAAAAACCTTGAATCTGGGATGTATGAAGATCTACACACATTAAACGATCTGCGCCAGCACTCTTAAACAGGTCAGCCAACAATCTAGCTGAGATTGGCTCACGGCCTCTATGTTTTTTATCCTGTCGAGCGTAACCATAAAATGGCAAGACCACCGTAATTCGTTTTGCTGAAGCACGCTTTAACGCATCAACCATTATTAACTGCTCCATGATTTGTTTATTTACTGGCGCACTGTGGCTTTGGATTACAAACGCATCACTACCACGAACACTCTCTTCAAATCTGATAAAGATTTCACCATTTGCAAAGTCATATGCAGATGTTGGGGTAATTGGGATTCCGAGCTCGGCTGCTACCTCATCTGCTAACTCTGGGTAGGCCCGGCCTGAAAATAGGCGCAAACTTTTTTCGGAGGTTAAGCGAATCTCGTTCAGTTTAGCTTCCCCCTCACTGTGGTGAATCTAGGTTAACTCTACTAGAAATTACCTACTCTTTTGCCCCAGCTTTTTTTGCTGCTGCTGCAGATTTACTATCTTTTCGTTTTTTAAGTACCCATCCCAAGATATTTACCTGGCGAGCGCGACCAATTCCAATCGCACCTGCTGGCACATCCTCATTGATCACCGATCCTGCTGCGGTATAGGCACCATCTCCCACACTTACTGGTGCAACAAGCATGGTGTCACTTCCGATTCTGACATGATCGCCAACCTTGCTTTTATGTTTACTCTCGCCATCGTAATTAACAAATATGGTGGCAGCGCCAATATTGCTCTCTTTACCGATCTCAGCATCTCCCACATAAGAAAGGTGGGCAACCTTTGTTCCCTCACCAACTGTGGAGTTTTTAATCTCAACAAATGCACCTGCTTTGCTCTCATTTGCTAAGACAGTTCCTTTGCGTAAGTAGGTAAATGGCCCAACCTTGGCATCCTTACCAATCTTAGATTGGGTGCAATTTGATTCAATAACCTTAGCTCCTGCTTCAACGATACAATCATCCAGGCTGGTGCGAGGACCAATCACAGCACCTGACTTAATTACAGTTTTACCTGAGATGGCAGATCCTGGGTAGATCACCACATCAGATTCAATCTCAACCCCATGATCAATCCAGGTGGTGGCCGGATCCACAATAGCAACACCATTTAACATATGTTGGTTATTAATTCGATCTCGCATTATTGCGCAAACCTCTGCTAATTGGGTGCGATCATTAATTCCAAGCGTCTCTGTGTAATCATTTGATAACACCGCATATGATTTTTTACCAGCTGCATTTATTAAGCTGATTACATCAGTTAGGTAAAGTTCGCTTTGGGCATTATTACTCTTTAGATTCTTAATCACATCTTTTAGTAAAGAAAGATCAAATAAATACACCCCAGTATTGATCTCATCAACCTCTTTTTCTAACTCTGAGGCATCTTTTTCCTCAACTATCTTTAAAATCTGATTATCATCACCTCGAATTACTCGACCATACCCAGTTGGATCTGGCAGTATCGCGGTTAAAACTGATGCGCTCTGCTTTTCCTTTTGATGCACCTGCACAAACTCAGAGAGTGTTTGATGGGTAAGTAGTGGAGTATCTCCTGCCAAGATCAGAACAGTGCCATCACCTTTATGCTCAGCCAGCGCTAATTGCGTAGCACCACCGGTGCCATCTCGTTTTTCTTGAAATACTGTTTTTGCCTTTGGTGCCACCTGTCCTAGATGCTCAACTACCTCATCCTTATTAGCACCAACTACCACTGTTAGATTCTTAGCCTGTAACTTTTCAACTGAGCTTAGTAAATTTTCGATAACCGATCTGCCTGCGACCTTGTGCAGCACTTTAGATTGTTTAGATTTCATTCGCTTGCTATCGCCAGCGGCGAGGATAATTACAAGTGATAGATCACTCATCCCTTACCCCCCTTTTACTTGGTGGCTCCGCCACCAGGTATCGATCCTGGACCCTGAGCTTCAAAGGCTCATGTGCTAGCCACTACACAATGGCGGAACCTGAATTATCCCTTATAACTGGTTAAATTAAAAACTTTCAATTATTCGTGCGCCATGAGTAGGTCCATTTGCTCTAACAACAGAGGAAACAACCCCACTACTGCTTAATGCAACGGTTAAATCCATTGCATGATCATCATCTGATACTAAAAATGCAACTGTTGGTCCTGAGCCAGAGACAATCCCACCAAGTACACCGTAATCAACACCAACATCTAATACCAATCTAAGTGCTGGCCGTAGTGAACAAGCTGCAGGCTGTAACTCATTTGTTAAAGCTTTGCCTAATGCTTTGGCATCTCCGGCTCGTAATGCTTGCATTAACTGCTCGCTTACAACAGGAGCAGCTATTGATAATCCTTCACGAAGTCGATCACACTCTTGATATACAGCAGGGGTTGATAACCCTTGGCCAGAGAGTGCAAGTACCCAGTTGTAACTTCCTTTTGCTAATGCTGGGGTGATCTGATCTCCACGTCCTGTGCCAATTGCAACACCACCACAAATTGAAAATGGCACATCAGAGCCAATCTTGCTGCCCACAGATTCCATCTCATCTCTAGAAAGACCAAGCTCAAATAAAGAATCTAGGCCAACAATCACACCTGCTGCATCAGCACTTCCGCCTGCCATCCCAGCAGCAACTGGAATCTCTTTTTTTAACTTTATTGTTAAATCCTTTGGCAGATCATAATTTGCAATCATTAACTGCGCCGCTTTAACCGCTAGGTTTGAATTATCCACTGGCACACCAGTTGAGGTTTGACCTGAGATGCTAATTTTAATTCCATCATTTTCAGCAGCTGTTGCAACGGTGACATCATCAAATAAGGAGATGGCTTGAAAAACGGTGGTCACCTCATGGAAGCCATCACTGCCTAATGGTCCAACAGATAATTGCAGATTTATCTTGGCCGGAACCCGGGCGGTAACTCCTCTTGATTTCATACCCTAGAGCGTATTGGTTACTTAACTTACTTGGTGGAATTGTGCTTAATTAATTGTTGGCCAATTTGGTAAAACTTACCAATATCAAGCGCCTCACCACGAAGTGTGGGATCGACCCCAGCTGCGATCAAACTCTCCTCAGCATCATTAAATAAAACCGACACAGCAGAACGCATCATTTTCCGACGTTTTGCAAAGGCTTTATCTATTACTGAAAATGTAGCGATTCGATCCTGTTCATTGCCAATTGGTTTGTGTCGAACAAATTTAACCAATGATGAGTCCACATTTGGAATTGGCCAAAAAATAGATCTGCTAACGGATCCTGCCAACTCCAGATCCGCCCACCAATTAACTTTTGCAGTAGGTGAGCCATACTCCTTGCTATTTGGCTTTGCTGCCAAGCGATGTGCTACCTCACTTTGTACCATTACCACGCCACGATCTATTGATGGAAAGAGTTGTAACATATTAAGTAATACTGGAACTGAAATGTTATAGGGAAGGTTTGCTACCAATACCGTTGGTTCAACTGGCAATTTGTTTATCTGCATCGCATCTTGGTTTATCACTACTAGTTTTTTGCTATCAAAACCATGATTAGCCGCTGTTATTGGCAATTGATTGGCTAGTCGATCATCGATCTCAACTGCTACTACTTGGATGGCTTTTTCTAAGAGAGCTAAGGTGAGTGAGCCAACTCCTGGACCAATTTCAAGTGCTATATCAGTAGATTGCACTACTGCAAGTTTTACAATTTTGCGGCAGGTGTTTGCATCAACTACAAAATTTTGACCTAATTTCTTTGTTGGCTTTAGATTTAACTGCTCTGCAATCTCTCTTATTTCGACAGCACCAAGCAAATTGCTCACTTTAAAACTTTCCAAAGATGCGTTCGGCATTTTCTGAGATTGCACCAGCTAGATAATCAACAGATTCATTCCTTAAGTCAGCAATCACTCTTAAGGTATTTGGAATTTGGGCAGGTGTGTTTAATGCTCCTCGATTTGGCATTGGGGCAAGAAATGGTGAATCTGTCTCCACCAATAGCTGTTCTACTGGAACTAGTGCTGCTGCCTCTCGAAGTTGTGGTGCATTTTTAAATGTCACTGTTCCTGCAAATGAGATAATGTAATTGTTTGCAATGCACTCTTTGGCCATTTGAGCATCCCCGGAGAAACAATGAAAAATTGTGTTTTCAGGTGCACCCTCTTGGATTAACAGATCAAGTACAGCTCTGTGTGAATCACGATCATGAATCACCAGGGCTTTCTTATGTTCCTTAGCCATTTTGATATGTCGGGCAAATGAGTACTTTTGTCTATCACGTAAATTCTCTGGGGTGCGAAAGAAGTCCAAACCAGTCTCGCCAATCGCCCTGACTCTTGGATTAGCCGCTAACTCACCTATGAGTTTTAAATCTTTTTCTAAATCCTCAACTACTGGTGCTTCATTTGGGTGCAATGCAACTGCAGCCACAACCTGTCCAATAAAACTTTCAGCACACTTAACAGACCAGATAGATTGTTCGGCTGAGTAGCCAACTTGAACAACTCGATCTATGCCGACTGAGACCGCCTCATCTAAAGTTTTTTTAATTAATGGTGAATCTGGTTCACTATTATGGATTAACTCAAGATGTACATGTGAATCAACTGTTTTAGTTTTTAACGGTTGTGGTAGTGGTCCAGGCTTTCGATCAAGATCGCGGTTATGACGATCTGCCATAAATTACTTTGCCTCTTCTAATCTTGGGAATAAAACATCTGTTTTTGTAACAGTACTTCCTGGTGGTAGCTGTCCCCAGTTTGAAAGCTGATCAATTCTTTGGGATGATATATCTCCAAGCTTTTCGCTAGCACCCAAACTTGCCCACAACTTTGCAGTTACTTCAGGCATTACTGGGTGAAGTAAAACCGCCAGAGCACGAAGTGATTCAGCGGTGTTGTATAAAATCTCATCTAATTCAGCTTTTCTGCCAGAATCCTTTGCAACTACCCAAGGCTCAGACTCTGTCACGTAACCATTTACTCGTTTACAAAAATCCATAATGGCATTAATGCCGCCTTGGAAATCCAGATCACAGATTGATTTATCAGCATTTTTGACAGTGTCAGCAAGCAAAGAGGCGAGCTCAGAATTTTTGGCAACAGAAGGAATCTTGTTACCACAGTACTTTTCAATCATTGCAATTAATCTTGAGGCTAAATTTCCAAAATCATTTGCTAATTCGCTGGTGTATCTTGCTGCCATATCCTCCCAGGAAAATGAACCATCACTTCCAAAGGGAATTGCCTTTAAGAAGTAATATCTAAAAGCATCAACACCAAAATCCTTGGTGATATCAATTGGAGCAATACCAGTTAACTTACTCTTTGACATCTTTTCGCCACCAACTAACAACCAGCCATGAGCGAATATCTTTTTAGGTACAGCAACCCCTGCTGCCATCAACATGGCTGGCCAGATAATTGCGTGAAAGCGCAAAATATCTTTACCAACTAAATGCACATCAGCTGGCCAGGTTGAGGCAAATTTCTTTCCACCCGGTGAGGTTGGTCCATCGCCTAAACCAACCGCAGTTGCATAGTTAAGTAAGGCATCAAACCAAACATATATAACCTGCTTGGTATCCCACGGTACTGGAATACCCCAATCAAATGTGGAGCGAGAGATTGAAAGGTCTCTGACCTCACCTTCTAGAAATGAAACTATCTCATTTCGAGCACTCTCTGGTTGACATGCAGTGGGATTAGCTTTGTAGTAATCAAGAAGTGGTTGGCGAAAAGCGGAGAGTTTAAAAAACCAGTTATCTTCACTGAGCATTTGAACTGGCTTAGAGTGAATTTTGCACTTGCCCTCATCTAAATCACCAGGCAATTTAAACTCTTCGCAACCAATGCAGTATGGCCCTTCAAATTTTCCGGCATAGATATGGCCAGCATCTTTAAGGCTTTGTAGAAAACGTTGCACTCGGTCGGTATGTCTGGCCTCAGTAGTTCTGATGAAATCATCATTGGCTATGTTTAAATCTTTCCAAACTGGCTTCCAAGCGGCCTCAACTAATTTGTCACACCAATCTTGTGGTGAGCTGTTATTTGCCCGGGCGGTGTTTAAAACCTTTTCACCATGCTCATCGGTTCCTGTTAAATACCAAACTGATTCACCTTTTTGGCGATGCCAGCGAGTTAAAACATCACCTGCCACAGTGGTATATGCATGACCGATATGTGGAGCATCATTTACATAGTAAATCGGGGTAGTTAGGTAAAAAGATTTTTCAGCCATGATCAGATCTTATCCTCACCCTTATTAGTAACCATGGCATCAAATACAACTCGCTTAGCAACAGCAAATTTCTTCGCTACTTGAGCGATTGCCTCTTTTCTCGATTCACCTTTGGCCTCAAGCTCTAAAACCGTTTCAACAAGTTCTGATTGGTCTATCTGCCGGTCAGCAGGATCAAAGCCTGCAATTACAACAGTTATCTCACCTAGTATCTCTTTAGATTTAGACCAAGTGATTAACTCAGCAATACTGCCACGGACTACCTCTTCATATTGTTTACTCATCTCTCTGCAAATGGCTCCTGCTCGCTCTAATCCAAAGGCGTTGGCTGCATCAAGCAGTGAATCGCAAATTCTGTGAGGTGCTTCAAAAAAGATTATGGTTCGTTCTTGTTCAGCTAGCTCCTCAAACCACTTTGCTCTTGCACCTTGTGTTCGTGGTGGAAAACCCTCAAAGCAAAATCGATCAGTTGGTAATCCTGAGAGCAATAACGCTGTTGTCACCGCACTTGGTCCAGGTAATACTTTAATCTCTACATTAGATTGCAACGCAGCTCTAATTAATCTATAACCAGGATCTGAAATACCAGGAGTGCCTGCATCAGTTGCAACCAATACATCTTTTTGTGACTTAAGAAGATTGGTTAACTCTTCAATTTTTTCACTCTCATTTCCTTCAAAAAATGAGATTACTTTGGCATTGTGTTTGATATTTAAATCTTGGCAAACTCTGGCAAACTTTCGAGAATCCTCTGCCGCCACATAGGCCACCTGTTGGATTACTTGAATCAGATGGGCAGAGGCATCTTTTGAATCTCCGATTGGTAGGCAGGCCAGGATTAACATCTGCTAATTCTCTCAGGTTATTTGATGGCCGATACTCCATCTAGTCTTAGGCTGACCCTATGAGTAAGAGCCGGTTAAGAGAGTTTGCACCTGTCGCTGCAATACTTGGCTTTGCGCTAACCCTTCGACTATGGCGATTAGATCAACCAAAAGGCTACATTTTTGATGAGATTTACTACGCAAAAAATGCCGCTTCACTTATTAGTGATGGTGTTGAGTTAAATGCTCAAGGTGAGGCTGAGTTTGTTGTACACCCACCATTAGGAAAATGGCTAATTGGCTTAGGTATAAAGATTTTTGGCGATAATGAGTTTGGTTGGCGAATCGCAGCTGCAATAATCGGTAGTGCATCGGTCTTATTAATCTATCTGATTGCACAATTACTTTTTAACTCAAGATTTTTAAGTCTCACAGCGGCTGCTTTGTTATCGCTAGATGGCTTACATCTAGTTATGTCTAGGGTGGCACTTCTTGACATTTTTTTGATGTTTTTTATATTGCTTACCTTCTATCTTCTGCTTAAAAATAACTTATGGTTAAGTGGTGTTGCGATTGGGCTAGCCGGTAGTGCTAAGTGGAGCGCTTTCTTTCTGCTTCCGGTTTTGATATTACTGACCATAGATTTAAAGAGATTGAATTGGCGCTCCTGGTTTAGTAGAGCAGGCCAATACATACTGGTGCCGGCTGGAATCTACCTACTTTCCTGGAGTGGTTGGATATTGAGCTCACAAGGTTGGGCAAGACAATCTGGCTCAAATTTTTTATCCTCCCTATGGAGTTACCATCAAGAGATCATGGGCTTTCATCGAGATTTAACCGATGAACATGCTTATGCAGCAAACCCATGGAGTTGGCTGGTGTTAGGCAGGCCTACCTCTTTTTACTATCAAACTCCCGCAAATTGTGGTGCCTCTGCCTGTTCACAAGAGATCTTGGCAATTGGAACACCGATTCTGTGGTGGGTTGGTATCTTTGCAATCGCCACTACCTTTGGATTTTTCATAACACAAGCAGATAAAAGATCAGCCGTTGTTCTAGCAGGTGTGGCCGGCACCTATCTTCCATGGTTTTTCATTCAAAGCCGCACTACTTTTTACTTTTACTCAATTGCCATACTTCCCTTTTTAGTACTTGCAGTAATTAATCTTTTAAATTGGGCTATAGGTAAAGGCTTATCGCGCAGATATGTCTATACCTATCTAGTATTAGTTGCGATTAATTTTGTTTACTTCCTGCCAATTTTGATTGGCTTAGAGATTTCATACTCCGATTGGCTTGCTCGGATGTGGCTACCTAGCTGGATTTAATTACTGATTTACAGCTCTATCTTTATCAGAAGTATTTATCTCAATCTCCTGGTCAAAGAAGTCATCATCTCTGCCAGATAAAGCTTTAACTCGCTCCTGCTCAGCACTCCATTGACCAGTAGTGGTTAGATCAATGATTCGTTTACTTGGCACCGCCTTAGCAGCTGTGGTGTATACAGGTTTTGGTAACTTGGTAGGTTGCCAACCTTTTCGATCCTTTGGCACTACAACTACCCCAGTAATCTCTGGCCGCTCCGAAAATGGAATCCAATGCTCATTACTTCCTTTTTCGGTAACAGGATCAGGAATAACCGTGGTTGAAATCTTACTGTTTGTAATTTTTTCCAATGCTTTTAATCTTCTAGCTTTAAGTTGTGAGGCTACTACCTGTTTACGAACATTAACTACATAAATTAACAAGGCGGTAAGTGGAATTAAAGTGGTAGTGAAATCTAAAAAGCCTATTGATGCAAATATCAAAGCCAACAAACTTAAGGAAAATAAAGAACCAAAAATTAGTTGTCGTTGAAAATAAACTCTGCCTTTGTCTTCACTTCTTGGTTCACTCTTAACACTCGGATTATTATCGGCAACTACCTGCATTGCATTCTTATATCTTTCAATTGCTTTTCCTGAGGTGTCCTCATGTTTACTTAACCACTGGGGTAGGAAATAGGCAGCCCACATGGCAATGATGATTAAGTAGATAAAACCCGAACCCATAAAGCACAACAATAAATGTTAGAGCTTGAAATTAATGGGAAATAAGCAGGTATGTCTTTGAGTTATTCCTATTTTATTTCAGGGTTTTCCTTAACAAATGTAATGTGATTACGCCAATCCCCTGCAATATGAAGGTAGTTATTTCTTGCCCCTTCCAATACATACCCAGCTTTAATTGCAACTTTCTTTGATGCCTCATTTTCAGGCCGAAGGTTAATCTCAATCCGGTGCAGCTTAAGCGTCTGGAATGCAAACTTAGTAAGAAGTTTTACAGCTCTAGTGGTGTATCCACGACTAGCAAACCGTTGATCGATCCAATATCCAATATGAGCTCCACGCATTGCACCAAAAATAATTCCACCTAGAGTTATCTGGCCAATTAATTTTTGTGAGTCATTTTCCCTTAACCAAATTCCTAACGATATTGATCGCAGCGCCCTTATCTCTTTATTTAACGCCATGACCATGCCATAGTAAGAAGGAAGTCGTGAATTACTCTCTATCTTCGGTCTAGTTGCTTCCCATGGTGTTAACCAATCTCGATTTACTGCACGAACAGCGTCCCACTCTGCTTTATCTCTAAACCGAATTGGTTTTAGAGTAATTTCATTATCAATTAATTTTTTCAATGCTGACCTTGGTTTAATTCAATTACTCTGACTAAATCACCTGATGCTAATTTTTCAACTTTTTCACCTACTTCAATCAAGCAGTTAGCAATCGATAAGGTGATTAAAGATTCCTGCGCTTCAAGTGGTGATACCTGACCATCACTATTGATTTCTCCTCTTAAGTATTGCGATTTACCTAAAGGTGAGGTAATTGGCTTACTTAACTTGATCTTCTTACTTGCTGCTGCTGTGACAACACCAGTTAACATTCTTATGATCATGGGTTTAATAAACAACTCTGCTGATAAAAAGTTGCCAATTGGATCTCCGGGTAAAACCACAACTGGGGTTTGGTCTGGACCGATTAATCCAAAACTATGCTTGCTGCTTTCAGCCAAAGCTGGTGTAACTATTGTGATCTGACCTAGCTTTGATATAACTGAGGTAATCAAATCAAAAGATTCATCCTTGGATTCACCACTTATAACTATCAAATCTGCTCGTACTAACTGGTCTTCGATGATTACTTTTAGTTGCTCTGCTGTTTCTGGAATTGTGTGCACTCGAAAAGCATGTGCTCCCACCTCGCGAGCAAAGGTGGTTAAAAACCAGGAGTTGCTCTCAAACTCATCCTCATCATCTGCCAACTTACTTCCAGGCTCAACAAGATCATCACCGGCACTAATTATTACCACCCGAGGGTGTGGTCGACAGGGCAATCTGGCTAGGCCTAAAGATGCAGCAAGTGCTATTTGAGTTGAATCGATCAATTGACCGCTCTTAATTACTGGTGTGCCATCTATCAATAGATCACTCGCCAGGGTTGCCCCATGCGCATCCAAAAGAGGCAGATCCAGTGCAGCCAGTGGCTTACTTAAATTAAGTAGCTGCTCCTGTAAATCAGCGACTGAGATCATTTCATCCATACCTAAACCCTACTTTGCCTAAGCCATAAATTAAGGTAAGGGGCGTGGGTAATAAAGAAAATAAATCAGAACTGCGAATACAGTATCGAAAAGAGAGAGCAGATCGATTTATCGTTGATAGTTGGCTCCATATACTCTCAGCAAAAGAGTTTGAAAATGTTAAAAATGTTGGCTCATACATCTCATATGAGTTTGAGCCAGAAACTAGTGATTTAAATCAAAGATTGATTGCATCTGGAAAGAGTGTATTTCTACCAAAGGTTTTAGATAACAAGGACTTAGCTTGGATTAAGTGGAGTGGTGATATTGCTGATCTTAAAAAGGTTGGTAAGGGGTATGAACCAATTGGTGATGAAGAGTTGGACGTAGATCTTGAAGTCATCATTGTGCCTGCATTACATGTTGATCGAACTGGAAATCGACTTGGCCAAGGTGGTGGCTCTTATGACCGAGTACTTGCACGGAGTAAGGCTTGGAGTATTGCGCTCCTACATCGGGGTGAGTTAACTAGTGAAATACTTCCAGTTGAAGTACATGACCAGAAAGTTAGCGCAGCGGCTACCCCTGAAATTATCGTTAGATTTTAATTAGTTAAAGTATCTAGATTTCTAGCCATCACCAGGCGTTGGATCTGATTTGTGCCCTCATAAATTTGAGTTAACTTTGCATCTCGCATCATGCGCTCTACTGGATAATCGCTTACATATCCATATCCACCTAAAATCTGCACCGCATCTGTTGTCACCTTCATAGCTACATCGGTTGCAAAACATTTACTGGCCGCTGAAAAGAAAGTTAAGTCACTTTCAAATCTTTCACTTTTGACTGCAGCTGCATACGTTAGCTGACGAGCAGCTTCAATCTGCATTGCCATATCGGCCAACATAAACTGCACTGCTTGAAAATCAAAGATTGGCTTACTAAATTGTTGACGTTCATGAGCATACTTTTTTGCAACATCAAATGCCCCTTGGGCAATACCTAAAGCTTGGGCTGCGATTGTGATTCTGGTGTGATCTAAAGTTTTCATGGCAAGTGAAAAACCACTTCCTACCTCACCTAATCTTCGATCATCACTAATTTTTACATTATCAAAATAGACCTCACGAGTTGGTGAACCTTTAAAACCCATTTTCTTCTCATGAGCTCCAAATGAAACTCCTGCATCAGATTTTTCAACAATAAATGCGGAGATTCCCTTTGCACCTTTACCTGGATCAGTGGAGGCTAGAACTGTATAAAACTCAGATACACCTGCATTGGAGATCCATTTCTTGCTGCCAGAGATGACCCAGTTATCGCCATCCTTTACCGCCTTGGTTTTCATGGCAGCCGCATCAGAGCCAGCCTCAGATTCAGATAAGCAGTAAGAAAATCCACTGCCAGCTGCTAATTTGGTTAAATACTTTTTCTTCTGCTCTTGATTGCCAGCAATCATCAATGGCACCGAACCTAATTTGTTCACCGCAGGAATTAAGGATGATGCCCCACAAACTCGAGCCACCTCTTCAATAATGATTACTGCAGCAAGTGCATCTGCTCCTTGACCACCAAACTCAACTGGTACATGTGCAGCTGCTAAGCCAGCAGATTGCAAAGCATCTGCTGCCTCTTGCGGATATCTAGAATTTTCATCAACATCTTGAGCAAAAGGTGCAATCTTTTTTTCTGCCAGCGCACTGACGCTTTCTCGTAGTGCCTGGTACTCAGGACCATACAGTGCTGGCATTTGGGTGTTAGATGACATCTGCATATTCTATTGTGTGTTATCTCGACGGTTTAACTGAGCTAAATACTGGTTATAGAGGGCTAGATCATCTTTTTCACCCATGGCGACTGCTCTATCTGCAGCTCGATCAATTCGTGCCGCCTCTTTTTTATCCTGTCTTATCCACTGGATAAAGGTGGCAATTAATGCAAGCAGGATTGGAATCTCACCCATCGCCCACCCAATAGCACCACCTAATCGTTGATCAGCTAATAAATCAGTTGCCCATGGCCGCTCTAATAATGCAAAGTAGCCATTATCTAGCAAGGTTGAGGCTGACATAATTGAGATTGAGAAAAATGCATGAATACTCATGGCAGCAAAAATAATAATCATCTTTACTATATGCGGGATCTTCCGTGGCATTGGATCGATGCCAATCAACACCTGGAAGAACAATATTCCGGTAAATAAAAAGTGTATTGACATAAAAAAGTGACCGCTATGACCTTGCATTAGATTGCCAAATAATGGGGTGAAGTAAAGTGCAAAAAGTGAACCATCAAAGATCGCCAATGCCACTACTGGATGGGTATAAAACTTAGAAACTTTGGAGTGCAAGATTGCGACAAAGGTGCCGCGAATACCCCGCTCCTGTTCAGTTCGGCCAATTGGTAGTGTTCGCAGAGCTAACGTAATTGGAGCACCAAGCACAATTCCAATTGGTGCAATCATTCCTAGCACCATATGGGAAAGCATGTGGTTGGAAAAGGCAAATCTTGAGTAAACCCCTAAACCACCACTGGTTGCAAAATCTATTGCTGATACCCCTAACGCAAAGGCGATTGTTCTACCCACCGGCCACTTATCTCCACGCCGGCTTAAAACTAAAACACCCTTTATATAAAGTGCGACAGCAAGAATTAATAAACCCAACATCAAACCATCAGCATCATATGCAAATAAAACACGAGAAAATGTTGGTGGCTCTGGCATTTTTATGCCCGTAATCAACAGTCCTGGTGATGAAACAATCTCCCGCTCTGGTGGATTTATAGTTGATAACCAGCTGCCAACAAAAATGGTAGATGCCATAACAAATATCTCAGCCGTGACTAATCTAAAAACTGATGGGTAATCTGACTTAATAATCCACCTTCTGTGTAATGCACCAAAGCCAATTAAAATTATCGCCAAAAATATTTTTAGCAAAGTCACTGCGCCATATTTACTCTGCCATGCTGAGATTGAATCTAATCTAGTCCAAGCGGTGGCTGCACCAGTTAACACAACTGCTATCGCACTCCAAAGTGCAATCTCGCTAAATCTTGGTAATGCCAGTAACTTATTTGCTTTGGAGAGCTGGGTTAATCCAAACAGACCTCCAACCCAAAAACTAAGTGCAATTACATGGACCACCAATGCACCGATTGCCAGTGCATGGTAGCCAGATGTACTGCCATGACTTTGAAATACCGGTGCGGTTATTGCTACCAGTGAGACTAAAAGTGCTACATAAGCAGAGATAACTTTCTTGAGAGAAATCATAAGCACTAATGCAATGCAAAGCATTTGTATTAAATAGCTTTTTCCAATTGAAGTTTGCGTCAGATATGAGCGAATGACTGTTTGGTCAAAGGAGGCTGAAAGTGGTTGCTCAAGCAAGTATGCAATCTGAATCAGAATGTGAACAAAGGTTGATAAAAGCCATACAAAAATCAGGGCTTTAGCTTTGCTAATTAATCTGAAGTTTTGAACCTTACCTTTTACATCTAAATCCAAAAAAGCTATTGCGATCAGTAAGCCAATCCCAAGAACACCAATTAATTCCATTAAGCCTTTAGCTAGTGGTGAGGCTATCTCAATCAAATCAACACCAAAACTACTTCACAATTTTTTTGCTACTGCTGCTGTTTTTCTTAGGCTGTCTTGACTTTGCTGGTGTTTTAAAAGTTTTTCTTGCATACCGTGACAGAAAGATCAGGGTCAAGAATGCAAAGACCATTAATCCAATTACAAAAAAATCGGTAATTCGATTAGGTGATTTGGTTAGAACTTCCTCTGTGGCTGGAGCAGGTGTAGCTACTGCAATCTCACCTGGTGCGTTATATAAGAATGTAAAAGATCCAGTCATTGGTGGTTGATCAATCGCCATTAGCGTGTAAGCAACTGTATAAAGTCCTGAAGTTGTTAAAGGTTTTAATCCAACCATCAATACCGCGCCTTGGACTTGTAGGGAGCCATCATCAACTCTTACACCTTTGGCGTCGGTAACCGTCATCTCATTAGCTCCGGTTGCTAAATCTGCACTTGCCTTAATAGTTACAGCAGTTGGAGCAATACTGAGAACTGAGCCAGCAGTTGGTGAGGTCGTAACAATTGAGGTTGCCCAAACATTTGATGGAAAGGTGATGCCAAGCAATAACGCTGTTAAAACAATCTGCAGATACCTCTTCACGTTTCTCCAACCGGTGAGTTCGCTCTTACCTTCCCACTTGCTTAAGATTACTCCTATGCCGACCTATGAATATCTGTGCAATAAGTGTGAGCACGCCTTTGAGGCTGTGCAATCTTTCACAGAACCAGCCATCCAAAACTGTCCTCAATGTAAAGGTGCGGTGAGAAAGGTTTATAACAATGTTGGGGTTGTTTTCAAGGGCAGTGGATTTTATAAGACTGATTCAAGAACAACGCCCACCACAAAAAGTGATACGCCAACTGCAAAAACTGAGAGCACATCTACTCCAAAAGCTGAAACTGCCACTTCGACTAAAACAGAGAGTAAAACTCCACCAAAAAGTAGTGAGTAGTTCTTATCAATGATGCGGCGGTTTATCTTCGGCAATCTCCACATCTCGATTTGAATCCACCTCTAGATCAATCTCATCACTTGTAATTTTTGGAAGCAGTTGGTGATTAACTTCACCAATAGATTTTGGCTTATCTTTTTTATTCTTTGGGTTGTTACTCATTAGAATATAAGTCTACCTGCTTTTACTGATGCAAAAAGAATAGGTCAAAATGTTTGAAAAATTAGGTTCACTTATAGTTAAACGCAAGCGACCTATTTTTATATTGTTTTTAGTAGCCATTTTTTCTGCTGGAGCAATCGGTACCTCCGTCTTTGGCAAACTAGATAGTGGCGGTTACAACGATCCAAAGAGTGACTCTGCAAAAGCATTTGAGTATTTGACTGATGTGTTTAAGGTCAAAGATCCGGCTGTGGTTTTAGTGGTGGAAACTCCTAATGGAGTTACTGACCCTACTGCTGTTGCTACTGCTACCAAACTTGAATCAAAGCTTAAAAATGAAGTTGGGGTCGGTTCAACTTTGTCTTATTGGAGTGCTGGCGGTGCGCCAACGTTGAAGAGTTCAGATGGTAATTCAGCCTTTTTATTTCTTTATAGTGAAGATGTTGAGTGGGATAACGTTCAAGGTTTAGGTAAGCGAATTCAAGAAAAGTATGAAGGAAAATTTGAAAACTTAACCATTTACGCCAGTGGTACTGGGGTGTTTGCCCACGCAATTAATACCAAAATTGCAGATGACTTAAAGCTATCTGAGGCAATCTCTATTCCGCTTACCTTCATTTTGTTGGTATTTGTATTTGGCGGTTTAGTTGCCAGCTCAATGCCACTAATTGTTGGGGTATCAGCAATTTTAGGTTCACTATTTGTTATTTACTTACTAACCCTTGTTACTGGCGTGAGTGTTTTTGCCTTAAATCTAATCACCGGATTGGGGTTAGGACTTGGAATTGATTACTCATTATTGATTGTAAATAGATTTCGTGAAGAGCTGCATGCTGGAAAGTCATTAGATGAGGCGATAAAAAAGACTGTAGCAACCGCTGGTAAAACTGTTTTTTACTCAGGACTGACGGTGGTAATTACCTTAGCTGCTTTGATGTTATTTCCATTAATGTTCTTGAAATCCTTTGGATATGCCGGCGTTACTGTTGTAATCATGGCGGTGCTGGGGGCTTTGATTGCACTACCTGCACTACTTGCAATACTTGGTAAGAGAATTGATAAAGCAGTGGTTCGAAAAGGAGCATTAAAACCCAAGGAAGATGGTCGTTGGGCACAAACTGCAAGATTTGTTATGCGCAAACCAGTTTCAGTTGTGGTCCTAAGCCTTGTGATTCTTACCGTACTTGCTGCGCCGATAAAAAATATTGTGTTCTCCCAAGTTGATTCCCGAGTTCTACCTGCCAGCAATCCAGCTGCATATGCTGCACAGTTGATCACTGAAAGATTTCCTGGGCAAGAGGGAAACCCAATTGAAATTATTATTCCAACTGGCGCAAATAAAATTGAACAGATAACTAAGTACACTCAAGAGATTTCCAAGGTATCTGGCATAGTAAGAGTTGGTGAGCCGCAAATTCTTGGAAATGATGTTCGAGTTGTTGCCATTCACGATATGGGACCAAGAACTCCAGCGGCTGAGGCGTTGATCAAGCAGATCAGAGCGATTGCCGCACCAGATCAAACCTTGGTTGGTGGAGTTGCTGCAGATTATGCCGATACCCAGATTGGTATTGCCAAAACCATGCCTTGGGCCCTTACCTGGATAGCAATTGGAGTTTTAGTTCTTTTGTTTGTATTCACCGGATCGTTGATACTGCCAATAAAGGCGGTGATCTTAAATATTTTATCTCTAGCTGCCACATTAGGACTGATTACCTGGATCTTTGTCGATGGAAATCTAAAGTGGTTGGTGGGCGATTTCACCACCACAGGTTCAGTTGATACTGGCTCGATTATCTTGGTAGCAGTAGTTGCCTTTGGATTATCGATGGATTATGAGTTATTCCTACTCTCTAGAATCAAAGAAGAACATGATGCTGGACGCTCAAATATTGAATCTGTGGCAACAGGCTTACAAAGATCGGCACGAATTATCACTGCAGCTGCAGGGCTTTTGGCAATTGTCTTTGCTTCATTTGTTTTAAGCGGTGTAACCTCAATTAAAATGCTTGGTTTCGGAGTGGCATTTGCAATTATTTTAGATGCCACATTGGTTAGAGCATTACTAGTTCCTGCACTGATGAGATTATTTGGCGAAAGAAATTGGTGGGCACCAAACTCATTAAAACGTTTTACCATCGATCATTAATTTATTTGCGTCCCCGGCGGGAGTTGAACCTGCGACCTACCGCTTAGGAGGCGGTTGCTCTATCCACTGAGCTACGGGGACAAATATTTGATTAAAAAATATTTAGTGCAAGGTTTATTGTAATTTAACTTGAGTTTAATTGATAACTAATCAATAAACATGCGTGAATTTGTCTTTAAATTAACGCTAAGATAGAATAAAAGTAATTCGTTTGGAGTTGAAATATCATGAAGGCCCTCGTTATAGGCGCCGGTGGAGTTGGTAGAGCGATAGCTAATATCGCATCCCGTAGGTCATTTATTGAATCGATGGTGATTGCCGACCGCACACTTGCCAGAGCAGAAGAGGCTGTCGCACGGGTTAAAGATCCTCGTTTTTCAGCAGCGACGGTAAACGCCGCCGAACTTGAAGATGTTCGTGAGTTAATCCGTAAAGCAGATCCTGATGTGGTCATAAATGCTGTTGACCCTCGGTTTGTAATGCCGATTTTCTTAGCCTGTGAAATTGAGAGCACCAATTACATTGATATGGCGATGTCTCTTTCCCGTAAACATCCCCATTACCCATACACCGAAACTGGAGTTAAGTTGGGTGATGAGCAGTTTGCTCGTGACTTTAACTGGGATGAGCGCAAAATCTTTGCCCTAATTGGTATGGGGGTTGAGCCTGGTATGAGCGATGTCTTTGCCAAGTACGCCAGCGAGCACCTATTTAGTCGAATTGATTCTTGCACTATTTTAGATGGCTCTAATTTAAGAGTAGAGGGGTTTGATTTTGCTCCCTCATTTTCAATCTGGACCACCATTGAAGAGTGTTTAAATCCACCTCTTGTTTGGGAGGATGGTCGAGGCTGGTACACCACTACGCCATTTTCTGAGCTAGAAATTTTTGATTTCCCAGAGGGCATTGGTCCGGTGGAGTGCGTAAATGTTGAGCACGAAGAGGTTGTTCTCATTCCACAAAAAATAGATGCCAAGAAGGTTAACTTTAAATATGGACTAGGTGCTGAGTTCATTACTATTTTAAAAACAATCAATATGCTTGGCATGGATAGAAAAGAGACGGTTGAGGTTCAAGGTGTATCAGTCTCACCAAGAGATCTACTAACTGCATCACTGCCAGATCCAGCCACTTTAGGTGAGCGTATGAGAGGTAAAACCTGTGCTGGTGCATTAATTAAAGGTTTAGATAAACAAGGAAATCCAAAAGCAGTTTATATCTACAACGTAGTTGATAACGCATGGTCAATGAAGGAGTTTGGGGATCAAGCAGTTGTTTGGCAAACTGCAATCAATCCGGTAATTGCATTGGAGTTAATTCATAAAGGTATTTGGAAACCACAAGGTGTAAATGGACCAGAGTGGTTTGAATCAAAACCATTTTTAGATCTGCTTGAGGAGTACGGCACCTCATGGCATATTCGTGATGAAGATACGGCAGGAATTACCAAGTAAATGGCCATAGCACTTGTTACTGGGGCAACCGCAGGAATTGGTTACTCCTATGCAAAGTTATTGGCAAGGGAGGGGTTTGATTTAGTTATAGTTGCCAGAGATTTTCCAAGATTAAATAAGGTTGCAAGAGAGTTAAGCAAGACTTTTAAAGTTAAAGTTGAATGCTTAAAGGCTGATTTAACCAAGCCTGCCCAACTTGCCAAGGTTGAAAAGAGAGTTGCCAGCAGTAGTAAGCCAATTGAGGTTCTGATTAATAATGCTGGCTTTGGAATTAAAGATAGCTTTATTGATAGCTCACTTAGTAAGGAGCAGGAGTTACTTGATGTATTGGTTACAGCACCAATGAGATTAGCTCACTCTGTCTTAGGGCAGATGGTAAAGCGAAACTCTGGAGTTATAGTCAATGTAAGCAGTGTAGCCAGTTTTATTGCTGGTGGAACATACTCTGCTGCGAAATCCTACCTAACTGTGTTTTCTGAGTATTTACATACCGAGCTTCGTGACACAAACATAAAGATCTCAGCTTTATGTCCTGGGTTTACTAGAACTGAGTTTCATGCTCGAGGAAAAATGAAGATGACCGGGCTGCCAAGTTACATGTGGTTAACAACTGATCAGGTAGTAAAAAAATCTTGGAAAGATGCCAAAGCTGGCAAAGTTATTAGTATTCCCGGTTGGCAGTACTTTATTTTGAGCAGTATTGCAAGAGTTGCACCAAGGCCAATTGTGCGCAGGGCTGGTATTAATGTTCGGCGTAAACAAAGAGTTAAATAACAATTTTTCACATCAAATTCACCGCCTCACCCCAGCCATTTACCTGCCGCAAGGTGGGCTCTCAAGTAGACTGATGCCATACCTAACCAAGGAGAAAAATAGTGAAAACTAAAATTTCAGTTTTGGCAGTTGCCGCTTTCTTAATACTAGGTGTGACAACACCGGTTCAAGCAGCAACCGCAGGTGGTTCATGTCCAACCGCAGGTGCAACAATCAAAATTGG
>VGBN01000021.1 GCA_016870455.1 Actinomycetota bacterium
CACAGATCACTCAGGTGGGATTTCACTTGCCCTACCTAATAAGATCAGGGTAACTGGAAAAGAATGGTGGCAAATTAGGTGGGGTTAGTTTTAATCCAAGGTAGCGAGAGTTTGCTTGCTGATCGCGCTATCTCACAAATTGTATCTGCAAACCCTCAATCTCAGGTTGTCACGATTTTGGCATCGGAAATTGAAGTTGGTGTAATAACTGATAATTTAGCGCCATCATTGTTTGGGGATCAAAGGATTGTAGTAATCAAAGAGATTCAAGATCTAGATAGTGATTGTAGTGATGAGATAAGTAGTTACCTAGAAAATCAGGATGAAAATCTCACATTATTGCTTTGGCATAAAGGTGGTGTGAAAGGTAAAGCCTTAGTTGATAAGGTTAAAAAAGCAGGCGCTAAAGTAGTAGCAGCTGAGGCAATCAAGAAGGATAGTGACAAATCTGAATTTGTTCGCTCTGAATTTAAGCTGCTAAATCGAAAAATAACGACCGGGGCAGTACAAGCTTTGATTGATTCTTTAGGAAATGATTTACGCGAGTTAAGTGCTGCTTGTTCTCAGCTAGCTTCAGATGTTGCACTTCAAAAGACAATCGATGAAAATGATGTTGCGGAATACCAATTAGGCAGGGTAGAAAGCACTGGTTTTGATGTGGCAGATGCAGCTCTTGCCGGCAATACTCCGATTGCATTGATAAATTTGAGGAATGCGCTGTTAACGGGAACTGATCCAGTGCTTATCGTTAGTGCACTTGCCTCCTCTTTTAGAACTTTAGCCAAAGTCTCAGGTGAGTCACGGACCGTTAAATCCTTTGAATTAGCTCAAAGTTTGGCAATTGCGCCATGGCAAATTGATAAGGCCAGACGCCAATTAGTCGGCTGGAGTGATAATGCAATGGCTAAAGCAGTAATAGCAATTGCAGCAGCTGATGCTGATATAAAAGGTGCAGCAGCAGATCCAATTTACGCACTAGAACGGGCGATTATGACCGTTTGTGCTGCTAAAGGATCTAGGTAGCAGGCTCAGTTTGAGCCAAACCCGTCTGCGCTGATACCCTTACGCTCTTGCTTAAACAAATCTTTAAGTCAAACAACGAGAAAAGGTAATTTCTAGTGGCAAACATCAAGTCCCAGATCAAACGAATTCGCACCAACAACAAGGCGCAGGATCGAAATAAGGCTTATCGTTCAGCGCTTCGTACTGCAATCCGCAGATTTCGCGATGCCGTTTCAGCTGGTGATGCTGCCAAGATAAAAACCGAACTTAAGGATGCATCTCGTTCGCTAGATATGGCTGTTTCAAAGGGTGTAATTCATGCCAACAATGCAGCTAATAAAAAGTCAGCTATGGCCAAATTGGCTAATAAAGCTGGCGTTCGTTAATTTTCTAGAAACTGCGAAGGCATAAATGCCTGCCATCCCGAGTGCTAAGGCTCCTCAGCCTGCTGCGACAAATCCTGCACAGATAAGAAATTTTTGCATCATTGCCCATATTGATCATGGTAAATCCACTTTGGCTGATCGAATGTTGGGAATCACGGGCGTTGTAGAAGATAGAAATATGCGTGCACAGTATTTGGATCGAATGGATATTGAGCGTGAGCGAGGAATCACCATTAAAAGCCAGGCAGTTAGATTGCCATGGCGCTCTGGAATTGATGGCCAAGATTACATATTAAATATGATCGATACACCAGGGCATGTTGATTTTACATATGAAGTATCTAGATCCTTGGCAGCTTGTGAAGGTGCAATTTTGTTGGTGGATTGTGCACAAGGTATTGAAGCACAAACATTGGCAAATCTTTATTTGGCGATGGAGAATAACTTAACCATCATTCCAGTTTTAAATAAAATTGATCTACCAGCAGCCCAGCCCGAAAAGTTTGCGATTGAGTTGGCTAATTTAATCGGTTGTAAACCAGAGGATTGTTTAAGAGTATCTGGCAAAACAGGTGAAGGTGTTGAGGTGTTATTAGATCAAATAATTAAACAATTACCCCCACCAGTCGGTGATCCTAAAGCACCTACCAGGGCTTTAATTTTTGACTCAGTCTATGACTCATATCGAGGTGTAGTTACCTATGTTCGAGTAGTTGATGGTCATCTATCACCACGCGATCAAATTCAAATGTATTCCACTGGTGTAAGACATGAGATGCTTGAAGTTGGAGTTATTTCCCCTGAACCAATTGCTAGCAATGGCTTGGGGGTTGGCGAGGTTGGTTATCTAATAACTGGAGTGAAGGATGTTCGACAATCTCGAGTAGGTGACACGGTTACAACCTATAACAATCCTGCAAAGGTGGCGCTAGCTGGTTATAAAGATCCTAAGCCAATGGTTTTCTCAGGTCTATTTCCATTAGATGGTGCAGAGTATCCAATGCTGCGTGATGCTTTAGATAAGTTGCAGTTAAATGATGCTGCATTAGTTTTTGAGCCAGAATCCTCCGCTGCATTAGGTTTTGGTTTTCGCTGTGGCTTTCTTGGTCTACTACACATGGAGATTGTCAGAGAGCGTTTAGAACGCGAGGCAGATTTAACTCTTATTTCTACTGCACCTAGCGTGGTTTACAACGTAACCCTGGAGGATGGAAAGAGTTTGGTAGTAACAAATCCATCTGAGTATCCAGAAGGCAAAATTTCAGAGGTGAAAGAACCAATTGTCAAAGCCACAATATTGGCGCCAAGTGAATTTATTGGAACCATTATCGAGCTATGCCAGCAACGTAGAGGCGTGCAAAAGGGTATGGATTATCTCTCTGAAGATCGAATAGAAATTCGGTATACCTTGCCACTTGCGGAGATAGTGTTTGATTTTTTTGACCAACTTAAATCTAGAACTCGTGGTTATGCCTCTTTAGATTACGAGCCAGTTGGTGAAGAACCTGGTGACCTGGTAAAGGTTGATATTTTGTTGCAAGGCGAAAAGGTAGATGCCTTTAGTCAAATAGTGCACCGAGATAAGGCGTATGCATATGGTGTAAAGATGACTGAGAAGTTGCGAGAGTTGATACCTCGCCAACAGTTTGAAGTTCCTATCCAAGCTGCAATCGGGGCCAAGATCATTGCTCGAGAAAATATTAGGGCAATCAGAAAAGATGTATTAGCAAAATGTTACGGAGGCGACATTACCCGCAAGCGTAAATTATTGGAGAAACAAAAAGAGGGTAAGAAGCGGATGAAAATGGTTGGTCGAGTCGAGGTACCTCAAGAGGCATTTATTGCAGCACTTACTACAGACTCAGATAAAGCTAGTGAAAAGAGAAAGTAAGTGAACTTAGCATTTTATATCCACATTCCATACTGTCTAAAGCGATGTGGTTACTGTGATTTTAATACTTATACTCCCAGTGAGTTAAAAATTGCTAACAGTCTTAATGAGGTATCCAGTTCCTATATTGATCTTTTGCTGATTGAAATCCAGCAGGCTAAGACAAAAGTCACAAGCGCTGCAGTGCCATCAATTTTTTTTGGCGGGGGTACACCATCTTTGATGAGACCATCTGATATTGGTCGAGTAATTCAAAAAATTAAACAAGAGTTTGAGTTGAAAGATGATGCTGAGATAACTTTGGAGTGCAATCCAGATACTGTATCAAAAAAGAGTTTGTCAGAGTTTAGAGAAGTAGGGGTTAATCGAGTTTCCTTTGGAATGCAATCTGCCATACCGCAAGTTTTAGCGACCTTAGATAGAACCCATAATCCTGAAAATCTTCTCCAGGTAACCTCTTGGGCCAAAGAGGTAGGTTTTTCACAGATCTCAGTGGACCTTATCTATGGCACACCAGGGGAGAGTTTGGCTGATTGGAGTAAATCTATTGATGCGGCATTGGCTTTACCAGTAAATCATATTTCAGCATACGCATTGATTGTTGAGGAGGGAACAAAGTTAGCTGCACAGATTAAACGCGGCGAGATTGCCCCAGTCGATGATGACCTTGCTGCAGATAAGTATTTATTGGCAGATGAGAAATTAACTAATGCTGGGTATGAATGGTATGAATTAAGTAATTGGGCAAAGCCTGATGCCATGAGTAAACACAATTTGGCCTACTGGTTGGGTGAGAACTGGTGGGGTGCAGGTCCTGGCGCGCATTCGCATCTGAATGGCAAGAGATTTTGGAATGTTAAGCATCCTAATTTGTACAAGGAGAGAATTCAATCAAATCAATCTCCAGTTGCAGATTTTGAAGAGTTAAAACGTGATCAAATTGAGAGTGAAAAACTTATGCTCTCTTTAAGGTTGCCTAGCGGTGTCAATAAAGAAAGTTTGAATCAAGATCAGATTTCTGGATTGTCAGAATATGTTAAAAGTGGCCACTTAGACCTGAAAAATTGGAATCACGGCAGAGCAACTTTGACCTTGGACGGACGGCTTATCGCTGACCGAATTCTAAGGCAAATTCTCTTGTAGTAGCGTTGGCTTATGAGTAATTCAATGCCGGGTCGACAATTAGAAATCCTAAAAGCAATTGTGGATGAGTATGTTGCTACCGAAGAACCTGTAGGTTCAAAAACTCTTGCAGGTCGCGCAGGCTTAGGAATCTCACCCGCCACTATTAGAAATGAAATGGCAATGCTGGAAGATGCCGGATTGATTACTCAACCACACACTAGTGCTGGTCGGATCCCGACCAATAAAGGCTACCGAGTCTTTGTTGATCAGCTAGCACAGGTTAAACCTTTATCCTCAGCAGAGCGTAAGGCAATAGAGAATTTCTTAGATGGTGCAACAGATTTAGATGATGTCATTTCTAGAACTGTCAGATTGCTAGCGCAGGTAACAAAACAGGTGGCGGTAGTGCAATATCCCTCCCTAGTAAAAGCCAGTGTGCGCCATATTGAGCTTGTACTGCTAAATCCAACTCGAATCATGATTGTGTTGATAACAGATACTGGGCGGGTTGAGCAACGTATGGTGGAGTTGGCCTTTGAAATAACTGAAGGATCTCTTTCTGATCTTCATAAAAAGGTGAATACTCTAATTACAACTCAGTCACTATCTAATGTTGGTAGCAAGCTAGAGAGCTTGTCTAATAATTATCGTGGGCACGATAGATCAAATGTGGTTGTCATAATCACCACATTGATAGAAATGGCGATTGAACATCCAGAAGAGAAAGTCGTTTTGGCTGGAAGATCCAATTTGGCTCGCGCAAATCAAGATTTATCAACCAGTATTCATCCAATTCTAGAAGCACTCGAGGAGCAAGTAGTGCTCCTTCGTTTACTCTCTGGATCAGACTCATTGGTAAAGGTACAAATTGGCGAGGAGCAGGGTGAAAAAAGTTTGAAAAACACCAGTCTGGTAAAGGTTGGATATGCAGATATTGGTGCACTTGGAATTTTAGGTCCCACCAGAATGGATTACGCATCCTCTATTTCAGCAGTTAATGCAGTTGCCAATTATGTAGGTAGATTCTTGACGGAGAATAAGTAAAAATGGCAGATCTCTATGAAACCTTAGGGGTAGACAGAGATGCTAGTTTTGATGACATCAAAAAGGCTTATCGCAAATTAGCCAGAAGTTATCATCCCGATGTAAATCCTGATCCGAAGATGGCTGATAAATTTAAAGAGATTACAGCTGCTTATGAGATTCTAAGTGATCCAGACAAGCGACAAAATTATGATATTGGCGGAAGTGGATTTGGCGGCGGCTTTTCCAATGCTGGATTTGGTTTTGGCGACATCATGGATGCCTTTTTTGGAGGTGGTACCCAACGCGGACCTCGGCCAAGAACTAGACCTGGTCAAGATGCATTAATAAAAGTTGAGATTAATTTGCGGGAAGCAACATTTGGGTGCGAACGAGAATTAAATGTAGATACAGCTGTGGTCTGTTCAAAGTGTGGTGGAAGTGGTTGTGCTAATAACTCCAGACCTAGAACTTGCGATATTTGTCGAGGACGCGGCGAAACACAACAGGTTGCTAGGTCAGTACTTGGTCAGGTAATGACTAGTAGGCCATGTGCAAGTTGCCAAGGGTTTGGTTCAGTGATCTCAGATCCTTGTACTGAGTGTGCAGGTGATGGTCGAATTAGATCTCGCAAAAGTATTCCAATAAAGATTCCAGCAGGTGTTGAAACTGGAAACCGGATTCAATTAAGCGGTCAAGGCGAGGTTGGTCCTGGTGGGGGTAATGCCGGTGATCTGTATGTTGAGATCGTTGAAATTCCACATGAATACTTAGTGCGAGAGGAAAATAATCTACACATCTCAATTGAGATTCCAATGACTTCAGCTGTATTAGGTGGAGTTGTGGTTATTCAAACCTTGGATGGTGATCAAAAAGTAGAGATCAAAGAGGGAACTCAAAGCGGTGCTACCGTCGTGCTCAAGGGGTTAGGTGTAACTAAGTTGCGGGGTAGTGGCAGAGGAGATTTGATTGTTCATATCGATGTTGCCATACCGGGTAAAATAAATAAAGAGCAAGCAGAGTTGATGAGAAAATTTGCCCAAGCTAGAAATGAAGATGGCAGTAAAGTTCAAATTCATCGCAAGAGTGACGAAGGCTTTTTTAGCAAAGTACGAAATGTATTCCGCTAGTGGTTTCACTCTTTTTTGCTGAGACAATAAGCACAAGCAACACCCAAGTACTAGAAAAAGATGAAGCTCATCATGCAATTAAGGTGTTGCGATTAAATAAGGGTGAGATTATTAAGATCTCTGATGGTATTAAAAATTGGGTCCTAGGTCCTATAGCCGATATTTCGAAGAAATCTTTGTCTATATCTATTACGGAACGAGGTCAGATTCAGAGCGAAAGTCCAGAACTTATCTTGGTTCAGGCGATTACAAAATCTGATCGAGGAAAAGAGATGCTGGAGTTGGCGGTTGAAGCAGGGGTCGATCAAATAATTCCATGGCTATCTGAGCGATCCATAAGCAAATGGCAATCAGATTCATATGAAAAGTGGTCAACTGGTGTTAAGCAATCTTGCAAGCAAGCTAGGCAGGTGAAACTGCCTAGGATTTTGCCAGCAATCAATACCATCGAAGTGGCTAAACTTTTTAATAACCAATCCATGGGAGTCGTTTTTCATGAGGGGGCCAGTTCAAAATTTTCGCAAATTTCTATCCCTAATTCATTGAAGAGTATCTATCTGATCATTGGACCAGAGGGAGGAATTAGTGATCAGGAGTTAGAATTGTTTACTAGTAATGGCGGTAAAGCGGTTAGATTAGGGGAGACAGTCTTGCGCTCTGCCCATGCAGGATTTGCAGCAATTTCAGCTATGCAAACAAAGTTAGGTAGGTGGTAGCGGTGGATTGTTTGTTTTGCAAGATTGTTGACGGACAAATTCCAGCTGCGATAGTAAAAAGAGGTGATTCTTATACCGCCTTTAACGACATAACCCCACAAGCTCCAACTCATATTTTAATTATTCCAAACCAGCACTTTGCCAATATGGCTGAGTTAGCCACCGCAAATCCAGGATTAGCAGGGGAGATTTTTAAAGCTGCCGGCGATATTGCTCGTGAGATTGGTTTGGATAGTTATCGTATGAATGTAAATACTGGTGCCGGCGCAGGCCAATCGGTGTTTCACGCTCACCTGCACCTGCTTGGTGGTCGTACATTCGCATGGCCGCCTGGTTAATTATAGAATTGTCTTAATGGACCCCATTGTTATAAAAGTTCCGACTGCATTTGCCATGGTCTCACTTGTTGGCCCAGGGGATACCAATCTTAGAATTTTAGAAGATTACTTCCCACAATTAGCAATTACTGTTAGAGGCAATGAAATTTATGTCAAAGGTGATTCAGCTGCAGCTAAGCATTTTGTAACATTGGTAGAAGAGTTGATTGCAATCTTGCGTGGTGGGCAAAACTTAACCACTGACATGGTTCGTCGATCAATCGGAATGTTAAAGCAAGATCCAATAGAACATCCGGCTGAAGTTCTATCCCTAAACATTTTAAGTAATCGTGGTAAAACTATTAGACCTAAAACCTCTAATCAAAAAAAGTATGTCGATGCAATTGATTCAAACACAATAACCTTTGGAATTGGACCGGCAGGTTCTGGTAAAACATATTTGGCGATGGCAAAAGCTATTCAGTCTCTACAAGCTAAGCAAATAAATAGGATCATTTTGACTAGACCAGCTGTTGAAGCAGGGGAGAGATTGGGCTTTTTACCTGGCACTCTTCATGAAAAAATCGACCCGTATCTACGGCCACTATTTGATGCTTTACATGACATGATCGATCAGGATGCGATTCCTAGATTAATGAATTCTGGAGTTATTGAAGTTGCACCCTTGGCATATATGCGAGGCCGAACTTTAAATGACGCATTCATTATTTTAGATGAAGCTCAAAACACCACCGCAGAGCAGATGAAGATGTTTCTAACTAGATTAGGTTTTGGTTCAAAAATGGTTGTAACTGGCGACATTACTCAAGTTGACCTACCAAATAATGCACAGTCAGGATTGAAAATTGTGCAGGATATTTTAAAAGAGGTAGAGGATATTTCCTTCATGTACTTAACAGCTGAAGATGTGGTACGAAATAGATTAGTAGGCGATATTGTTACCGCTTATGGAAATTGGGATGAAAACATTACAAAAAGTACCTTCCCAATTCGAAGTGGAAAAGGTGATCGTTAAGTAATTCAAGTTTCTACTTGAATTCATCATCATGAAAATTCAAACGGTTAATAACTCAACATTCATCTGCGATGAGGCTGCTATTGCCTCGGTAGCAAAATATTCACTAGTAAAGATGGGGATTCACCCTGACTCAGAACTTGGAATTCGAATCGTAGATGAAGATGAAATGACCAATTTACATGTGAGGTGGATGAATCTTCCCGGGCCAACCGATGTACTTTCTTTTCCAATGGATGAAGTTAAACCTTATTCCTCAGCAACTGGCCCTGCAATCATCGGAGATATTGTGCTCTGTCCAGCCTTCGCCCAGAAAAACAGTAAACAATTAATCGGTCCAGAATTAGAACTTCTTACTGTTCATGGTGTTCTACATCTTCTTGGGTTTGACCATGAAGATATTACAGATGAAGCGAAGATGTTTGCGTTGCAAGATGAGATCCTAAAAGAGTGGAGATTATTAGTATGAGTAGTTCTACTTTGTTGTTGGTGGTATTTCTCCTACTCTTTGCTGGATTACTTGCCGGTTCAGAATCAGCTCTTACCTCACTATCTAGATTGATAATAGAGGAGCTAGTTGAAGCAAAACCTAGATATAAGAAACGTTTCGACAAGTTTGTTGAGAATCCTGCCAGATACTTAAATGTACTGCTGCTCGTACGCAAAAGTTGTGAGTTAACCGCAACTGCTCTAGTTGCAACAGCATTTATAGATGGTGCTGATAATTACGGGCTGGCCCTAACTCAAGCAATAGTTCTAATGGTTGCTATTTCATATGTAATTGTTGGTGTCGGACCTAGAACCCTAGGTAAACAACATGCACCTAAATGGTCTAAAGGAGCAATCACCATTGCTTACTTTCTCTCTCAAGTCTTAGGACCTCTTACAAATCTCTTAATTAGGATAGGAAATGCGATCACTCCCGGCAAAGGATTTAAATCTGGACCATTTTCGACAGAGGCTGAGTTTCGAGATTTAGTTGATCAAGCAAGTGAGAGTGGCTTTGTGGAGGAGTCAGAGCGGGAGATGATCCACTCTGTTTTTGATTTGGGTGAAACAATGGTCAGAGAGTTAATGATCCCTCGAACCGAAATGGTTTGGATTGAGTCTGGAAAAAATTTAAGGCAAGCCCTCTCCTTAGCTTTGCGATCAGGATTCACCCGTATTCCTGTGATTTCTGAGAATCTCGACAATGTTGTGGGTATTGCCTATGTTAAAGATTTAGCAAAACGTGTTCATGAAAATCGCGATGCTGAGCAAGGTGAAAATGTTGAAGATCATTTAAGAAAAGCAACCTTTATTCCAGAAACTAAAACAGCGGCTGAGCTTTTGAAACAGATGCAACGAGATCAAATACATATGGCTGTAGTGGTAGATGAGTATGGCGGCACAGCGGGTTTAATTACTATTGAAGATATTTTGGAAGAGATCGTTGGTGAAATTGCAGATGAGTATGATGATGATGAAACAGATGAGATTGAGTGGCTTACAGATAGCAAAGCCAGAATTTCTGCTCGATTACATGTCGAAGATTTTGCAGAAAAATTTGAAACGCAGTTTACTGATGAGGAAATAGAGGATGTTGACAGTATTGGCGGGTTGCTAGCTAAGCAGTTGGGACGGGTGCCAATTCCTGGAAGTACTATAACGGTGCCAGGATGGAAATTAACTGCAGAACGTCCAGCCGGTAGGCGACATCGAATTGCAACCGTACTAGTGGAAAAGATTGCGGAAGCGAGCCAAATAAGCGATCAGTTGTAAGATGATCTAATGCGCATAGTTAGATTTACCGCTGGTGCAGAGTTAGGTGTTGGAAGCGAACCGTTATTTGGTGTATTAAATGATAAGGACTCAATCCTGGTTTTACGGGGGGATCCGATATACGCAGGCATCATTCCTCAAGATAAAACTCTCAAATTAAGTGAGGTTAAGTTACTTGCGCCAGTACTTCCAAGAAGCAAGGTGGTATGTATAGGAAAAAATTATGCAGATCATGCAGCTGAAATGAATTCAGAGGTGCCAAGTGAGCCAATAATTTTCATAAAGCCAAACACCAGCGTAATTGGCCCAAATGAAACAATTGTTTGGCCAAAGATGAGTGAGCGTGTTGATCATGAGGCTGAGTTAGCCATAGTTATAGGCAGGATCTGTAAAGAGGTGCCAGCAGCAAAATACAATGATGTAATTTTCGGTTACACATTAGCTAATGATGTTACAGCTCGTGATTTACAGAAAAAAGATGGGCAATGGAGCAGGGCTAAGGGCTTTGATACATTTTGTCCGCTTGGTCCTTGGATAGATACAGAGTTTGTTCCAGCAGATCAAGTTATCTCAGCAACTTTGAACGACCAAAAAAAGCAATCAGCAACTCTGTCTGAGATGATCTTTAAAATTCCAGAGATTATTCAATTTGTCACCAATGTTATGACTCTACTGCCTGGGGATGTGATCCTCACCGGTACACCGGCAGGAATTGGTCCAATGCCAGCCGGATCAACAATCTCAGTTGCAATTGATGGTTTGGGAGTGCTTACAAACAAGGTATCAGCTCGTGTCCAATAAACAATCAGTAAGAGTGAGATTTGCACCTTCACCAACTGGTGATTTGCATGTTGGAAATATTCGCACTGCTCTGTTCGATTGGGCATATGCCAGACATACTGGCGGTAAGTTAATTTTTAGAATTGAAGATACTGATACTGAGCGAGTAACTGATCAGTATATAAATGCTGCAATTGAAACTTTAAAATGGTTGGGACTTAATTGGGATGAAGGTCCTGAGGTTGGTGGCGAATTCGGGCCTTATCTGCAATCACAACGCTTAGATATTTATGCAACCTGGGCTCAAAAGTTTTTAGATCAAAAAGATGCTTACCACTGTTACTGCAGCGCTGAAGAGTTAGAGGAGCGTCGCCAAGCACAGATGAAAAGCAATCAAGCACCTGGCTATGATGGAAAATGCCGAGACTTAACTGCTGATCAAGTAGAAAAATTTAAACAAGAGGGAAGAAAACCTGTTATCCGAATGCGTATGCCCGAGGGTGAAACCGTGTTTGTTGATGCAATTCGTGGCGAGGTGAAATTTGAACATAAGTTTGTGCCAGATTTTGTCTTAGCAAGAGCTGATGGTTCACCTTTATACACGTTGGCAGTTGCAGTAGATGATGTATTAATGAAGATTACTCATGTGCTAAGAGGTGAGGATTTACTATCTTCTACCCCAAGACAAATTAGGGTTTATCAGGCTATGAAGGTTGCACCGGAGAGTTATCCTGTATTTGCACACCTGCCATTTGTGATGGGTCAAGATAATGCCAAGTTATCAAAGCGAAATGGTGAGGTATCTATAGCTTGGTATCGAGAACAGGGGTTTTTACCTGAGGCGATTTGTAATTATCTAGCTTTACTTGGTTGGTCACCTGGTGATGATAGGGAAAATATCACTATGTCTGAGCTAGTTGAGCTATTTACGATCGAGCGGGTAAACAGCAGCCCGGCTCGATTTGATATGAAAAAATTAGAGGCGATAAATGGGGACAAAATAAGAGCTCTATCCCCAGAGCAATTTCTTGAGCGAGCATTGCCCTTTTTATTAGCGTCAAAGGTTATCTCAGGTAAAGCAGGGGAGATTGAGATTGTTAAATCTGCCCTTGAAATTATCCAAGAGCGAATTGTTAAGTTATCTGAGATTCCTGCGATGTTGAGCTTTTTATTTAAAGAGGATTTTAAGGTTACTCCGGAAGAGTTAAGTAAGATTACCGATGAGGCATCACAGGAGGTTTTAAGGGTTGCACTTTCAAAGGCTGAATCACTCTCTTCTTGGGATCATGCCAGCATAGAAGCCTGCCTGCGCACGGCATTGATTGAGGAGTTGGGTTTAAAGCCAAGAGTTGCCTTCAGTGCAATACGTATTGCAGTAACCGGTTCTCATATCTCTCCTCCTTTGTTTGAATCACTTCAATTGTTAGGTAGAGAGCGCTCAATTGATCGAATCAAAGCGGTGATTTCCAAATAAATTGTTGAGCAGGGTATTCTTATCCAGTAAATCTTTAGATCTTGGGGTATGGGGTAATTGGTAGCCCAGCTGATTCTGGTTCAGCTTGTCTAGGTTCGAGTCCTGGTACCCCAGCGAAAAGTTTAAGATTCAAGGCATGGCTCCGTCGTCTAGTGGCCTAGGACTCTGGCTTCTCAAGCCAGCTACGGGGGTTCGAATCCCCTCGGAGCTACATTTACTACTTACTGTTTTTTAGTAGGTAATCAGTTAATCTGGCTGCAGTAGCAACCACCGCTGCGGCGTGAATACGACCGGGCTGTCTACTTAATCTCTCAATTGGTCCACTAATACTGACAGCAGCTATCACTTTATTATTAGGCCCGCGCACCGGTGCTGAAACTGATGCGACACCAGCTTCGCGCTCGCCAACCGATTGAGCCCAACCTCGCCTTCGAACCGCTGAGAGATTTGCTGCGGTGAACCTTGCATTTACTAATCCACGGTGCAGTTTTTCTGGCTCTTGCCAGGCTAATAAAATTTGTGCAGCAGAACCTGCCTGCATCGTTAAAACTGTGCCAACAGGAACTGAATCCCTTAACCCCGTTAATCGCTCAGCAGTTGCCACGCAAATTCTAAGATCACCCTGACGTCGGTATAACTGAGCACTTTCACTTGTGGCATCTCGTAATGCTGTTAAGGCTGGTGTTGCGATGGCTAGTAATTTATCCTCACCAGCGGCAGAGGCTAACTCAGCTGAACGTGCTCCTAAAACAAAGCGACCAGAAAAATCCCGAGTTACTAATCTGTGATGCTCAAGTGCTACTGCTAATCGATGGGCGGTGGGGCGGGCGATGCCAGTAGTTGCCACTAAATCACTTAAGGATTGGGGTCCAGCCTCAAGTGCGGCAAGAATCTTTACCGCTTTATCTAAGACACCAACTCCGCTATTCTTTGCGTCCACACTCTGATAATGCCATCTCAACTATTGAGAAGCAAGTTTTTTGGGGTGGGAAACTAATTGCATTAGGGAGAGTTGCTTACAGATGGGTAAGACTTTAGCGGAGAAGATTTGGGCTGAGCATGTTGTATCTGCCACCGCCGGCGAACCAGATCTACTTTATATAGATCTACATCTAATTCATGAGGTAACAAGTCCACAAGCGTTTGATGGTTTGCGCCTTTCAAACCGAAAGGTGCGCCGACCTGATTTAACTATTGCAACTGAAGATCACAATGTTCCTACATTAAATATTGATAAACCTATTGCCGATCCAGTCTCTAAATTGCAGGTAGATACTCTGCGGAAAAATTGTGCAGAATTTGGCCTAAGAATTCACTCATTAGGGGATGTTGACCAAGGAATTGTGCATGTAGTTGGACCACAGCTGGGAATCACTCAACCTGGCATGACCATAGTTTGCGGCGATTCGCATACCTCAACTCATGGGGCATTTGGTGCGTTAGCTTTTGGAATTGGTACCAGCGAGGTTGAGCATGTGTTAGCCACTCAGACACTGCCACTAATTAGACCGAAAACTATGGCGATCAATGTGGAGGGAAGTTTGAAAGCTGGTGTTACCAGCAAAGATATTATCTTGGCCGTAATCGCAAAAATTGGTACCGGCGGAGGTCAGGGGTACATTCTGGAGTACCGCGGTAGTGCAATAAGAGCGCTCTCAATGGAGGCTCGAATGACTATCTGCAATATGTCCATTGAAGCAGGGGCTCGAGCTGGATTGATTGCACCAGATCAAACCACCTTTGATTATGTTAAGGGCAAACCTCATGCCCCGACAGGTGCTGATTGGGATGCCGCTCTTGCTTACTGGCAGAGCCTTAACACAGATGCTGATGCTAAATTTGATAAAGAGGTAAATTTAAATGCTGATGAGTTGGCACCATTTGTTACTTGGGGAACTAATCCAGGACAGGGCTTACCATTGACATCTGCAGTTCCAAATCCTGCTGATTTTGCAAATGCCGAAGATCGTGGCGCGGCTGAACGAGCCCTGCAGTATATGGATTTAAAGCCAGGAACTCCATTGAAATCAATCAAAGTGGACACAATATTTTTAGGCTCTTGCACCAATGGTCGCATTGAGGATTTAAGATCTGCCGCGTCAATTCTTAAAGGTAAAAAGATCGCATCATCGGTGCGATTGCTTGTTGTACCTGGCTCTGCCAGAGTTAGATTGCAGGCAGAATCTGAGGGATTGGATAAGGTCTTTTTGGATGCAGGGGGTGAGTGGCGAAGTGCAGGCTGCTCAATGTGTTTGGGAATGAACCCAGATCAGTTAAAACCCGGCGAACGGGCCGCCTCAACTAGCAATAGAAATTTTGAGGGTCGACAAGGAAAGGGTGGGCGGACCCATTTAGTGAGTCCTTTAGTAGCAGCAGCTACTGCATTAAAGGGCACTTTGGCATCGCCAGCGGATTTATAGATGGAAAAATTTCTAACTCACACAGGAAGTGGATTGCCACTTCGCCGATCAAATGTTGATACTGATCAGATAATTCCAGCTGTCTATTTGAAGAGGATTACAAAAAGTGGCTTTGAGGATGGATTGTTTGCCGCTTGGCGAAATGATCCCAACTTTGAGCTAAATCAACCTCAATATAAGCAAGCAAGCATATTAATTGCCGGTCCTGATTTTGGAACCGGTTCATCAAGAGAGCATGCGGTTTGGGCCCTGCAAAATTATGGTTTTAAAGTGGTACTTTCTACTCGGTTTGCCGATATCTTCCGAGGCAACTCGCAAAAAATGGGGCTACTAACGGTGATTTTGCCGCAGGAGGAGATTGAGAGCTTGTGGCAAGTTGTTGAAGAAAAACCTGATACCCAGATAACTGTTGACCTGCAAAGTAAGTCGGTGAGTTATCAGGGTAAATCCCTGCCATTTACTATCGATGATTACACAAGATGGCGGTTAATGGAGGGGTTGGATGATATTGGTCTTACCTTTACCAAAATTGATGCAGTTGCAAAATTTGAAGAAAAAAGAGCTACTTTTAAGCCAAAAACGCTACCGATTAGATAGTTTAAAACTCTAAATAATTACTTTAGAGTTTGCTAAATCTGCTCAAAACCCTTGATTTTAAATAAGAATTTGCGTGCGACACACCCAATAAATACATCAAAGTACTACTAATCACCCCATAGATTAACCCTTAGTTAAGCGAATGCTTAATGTTTATTCGTAAAAATAAGGGGATCAAATGAACAAGGCCCAGTTCATCGCTTATCTAGCACCACAATTTGGTGATAGTAAGAAAGAAGCTGCTCGCGCTGTAGAGGTTGTATTTGATGCGGTAGTTCGCAACATCTCTAAAGGCGAAGATGTAATGATTAATGATTTCGGTAAATTCAAGAAGGTTGACCGTCCAGCCCGCATGGGACGTAATCCCTTTACCGGAGAGACAATTCAAATTAAGGCAAGTAAGAAGGTTCGTTTTCTTGCTTCGAAAAGTTTGAAAGAGGTGATCTCAGGTGCACGTAAGTTAGGTGCTGCACCAACTCCACCAGCAAAGGTAGCGCCAGCAAAGGCTGCAAAAAAAGCTGGAAAGGCAAAGAAGGCAAAAAAGTCAAAGAAGTCAAAGCGTCGCTAATTAATTAAATCTAAAGCGGGATCTCATGCCTGAGATCCCGCTTTTTTACGCTCATTTATAGGCAATTCCCATAATGGTCGTAGAATTGCGTGGTGTCGACTGAATTAAAGATTTCTTACGCACCCCCGACTGGAAAACCACTTGGTGTCACTGCCTGGTTTAAATTCGGCGCACTCCTTGTGCGACCTATCCTTAATTCAATTGCAAAACGAGATTGGCAAGGCGCAGAAAATCTTCCTGCATCAGGTCCAGCAATAGCGGTCTGCAATCACATCTCATATGTTGATCCACTTTTGTTTACCCATTTTTTGTATAACAATGGCCGAGCACCTAGATACCTAGGTAAAGCCTCATTGTTTAAGTTGCCTTTTATTGGCAGGGTTTTACTTGGCGCAGGTCAGATTCCAGTGCAGCGTGAGAGTGCCACAGCTTCTAAATCATTGACCCATGCCATTGCCTTTTTAAAGGCTGGCCATATGTTGGGCGTATACCCAGAGGGCACGCTGACTCGCGATAAAAATTACTGGCCAATGAAAGCAAAGACTGGGATTGCTCGATTAGCAATTCTTACTGGAGTACCGGTAATTCCATGTGCGCAGTGGGGAGCTCAAAAAATTCTTCCTGCCTATGGTAAGAAACCAAAGTTATTTCCTAGAAGTAAGGTTTCAGTAATTGCAGGGCCAGCATTAGATTTTTCAAAGTGGCAAGGTCAAGCCGAGGATCCAGTGGCCTTAGAAGAGGCGACAGCATATGTAATGAGTGCAATAACTAAGTTGCTTGAGCAGATAAGAAATGAATCAGCTCCGAGTGAAGTTTTTGATCCAAAGAAATCTGCGCTACCTAGAACTGGTAATTTCAAAAAGGATAATAAATGAAAAAAGTTGCCGTATTAGGTTCTGGTGCTTGGGGTACCACATTAGGTCAGGTAATGGTTGATTCTGGTCAACAGGTGCTGATCTGGGGAAGAAACAAAAAAGTAATTCGGGAAATTAATCGTCGCCACTCAAATCGTAGATATTTAAAAGGTATTGATCTGCCAAAAGAATTGAAGGCAACAACAGATATTAAAGCAGTCCTGCAATTTGCAGATGTGATATTACTTGCGATTCCCTCTCAAACTTTGCGGGAGAATCTTGATAGTTGGAAGGGTTTTTTTCCAAAAGATTTACCAGTGATAAGCACATTAAAAGGTATTGAGGTTGAAACGCAACTTCGTATGACTGAGGTAGCTCAGCAAGTATTGGGTATAGATAAATCCAGATTTGGATTAATTACAGGACCTAATTTGGCCAATGAAATTATTATGCGCCAACCGGCAGGAGCAGTTGCTGCCTCAGAAAACTCAGCCAATATTGATATGATGTCTGAGATATTTTCTACAAATTACTTCCGAATTTATCCATCAAATGATTTAGTGGGATGTGAGTTTGCTGGCGCAGCTAAGAGCGTCATTGCATTAGCAGTTGGTATTGCAGTTGGCATGGGATACGGAGAAAACACCCAAGGCTTGATGATCACCCGTGGATTATCTGAGGTGGCAAGGCTTGGTGGTGCTTATGGCGCTAATCCACTTACCTTCTTAGGGTTGGCAGGCATAGGAGATCTTGTGGCAAGTGCTCAATCACCACTGTCTAGAAACCGAAGTTTTGGTGAAGTCTTGGGTAAATCTGGATCTATAACAAAAGCCAGAGCTCAAATTGTAAAGACAGTAGAGGGTGTTTATTCAGCAGGGGCGATGTTGGAGTTAGCCCATCGGGTTGGGATAGAGGTTCCAATCATTGAAGCGGTTTCAGATGTAGTTGCTGGCACCTTAAATCCAAAAGATGCCATGGCAAGATTAATGACGGTCAGTATTAAAGCTGAGATCCAATGAGTAAAACTAGGGTTGCAATTATTTGCGGTGGCAAAAGCAGTGAGCATGAAATTTCATGTGTTTCAGCAAATGGGGTATTAAACGCTTTAGATCGCAGTAGATTTGAACCTATTTTGATTGGTATTACTAAAAGTGGAAAGTGGTTATTGCTACCAGAGGATAGTAACTTCACAATAGTAAGTGGCGCATTACCTGTGGTACCTGAAACCGGTATTGAGGTGAGCATTACAAGTTCAGGATTGGTTGCTGGTGGTAAGGCATTGGCAATCGACATAGCCTTCCCAGTACTGCATGGACCATATGGTGAAGACGGAACTATTCAAGGTTTGTTTGAAATGATTGGTCTTAAGTATGTTGGCTCCGGAGTTTTGGCAAGCTCAGTATGTATGGATAAGTCATATGCTAAACCTATTTTTGCATCTGTAGGCTTAAATGTTGCAGCCGGGATTGTCGTAACTTCTTCGAAATTTGATTTGCCAAGTAATCTCTCCTTTCCTGTTTTTGTTAAACCGGCACGAAGTGGATCAAGTCGCGGTACAACTAAAGTAAAACAAAAATCTGAATTAATTCCTGCAGTTGAGCATGCGCTTAATTTTGATACCAAGGTTATTATTGAAGAGGCGGTCGCCGGCAAAGAGATAGAGTGCGCCGTCTTGCAATCTGATGGAAAAACCATAGCCTCAGTTGTAGGACAAATTTTGATCTCAAGTAAGTTTGAGTTTTATGACTTTCAAGCCAAGTATCTTGATAACTCGATGGAGTTAATTGCACCAGCTGATCTTCCAACTGGAGTCCAAGCACAAATTCAACAAGCTGCTTTGACAGCTTTTAAGGCGGCCGGTTGTGAGGGATTAGCACGTGTCGATTTCTTTTACTCAGGTAAGGGTGAAATTGTAATTAATGAAATAAATACTATGCCTGGGTTTACGCCAACCTCGGTTTATCCAAAACTGATTGAAAAAAATGGCATCAGCTATCAAGAGTTAATTACTAAGTTAATTAATACTGCTAACAATCGCGTCAATACCGTTACGAGATAACGGTAATGAATGGAGTTTTAGAGAAGTCGGCGGTCAAGCGGGTAATTGCAGCTATCCAACACTTTGATTTACCAGGTGAGATTAAAGTTTTGCACGATAGTGCAAAGAGTGCAGCAGAGGCTGCCGCTGGCCTTGGAATAGAGGTGGGTCAGATTGCGTCATCAATTATATTCAAACTACCTGATCAATCTCCATTATTGATTATTACCTCTGGACGTCATCGAGTTGATACCCAGCTTGTAGCAGCAGAGCTAAAGGTTGAAAAACTAGAGCGAGTTGATGCTGATTATGTAAAAGAGGTTTCAGGATTTTCAATTGGTGGCGTAGCACCAATTGGCTGGCTCAACCAACCCAGTATTACCGTAATTGATCAAGTACTTAATGATTATCAGGTAATTTGGGCTGCGGCTGGTCATCCCCATGCTGTATTTCCAACCACCTATGAGCAGTTACTAAGATGCACAAGCGCAATAGAGATGAAAGTTGGTGAGTAATTTGAGAATCTTAGGTAATGCCAGGGTATTTGAATGGCTTGGAGTGGTAACTGCAATTGTTTACTCATTATTGGTTGCTGCAAATATTGGCGCTGAATTTATTGGATTTACATTATTACTTGCCTCATCAGCTTTTATTGGAATTTGGGCATTCTTAGGCAAACACCGTGGGATTTTGTTCCTGCAGTTTTTTTATGCGACTGCAGGAATTATCGGGATGATTCGTTGGTTTTAGCCAACTAGATTCAAGTAGTACTTAAAGCAGATTTAAAAGGTAGTAACCGGACAGGTAAGAGTTCTGGTTATTCCAGCTACTCCTTGCACCTTGGCAAGAACAGTTCTACCTAAATCCTCCATGCTGGCAGCCTCTGCTCGCATAATTACATCGTATGGGCCAGTTACACCCTCAGCGATTGTTACGCCGGCGATAGCGGAAACAGATTTAGCAACACTTGAGGCTTTACCTACTTCGGTTTGAATCAAAATATAAGCCTGGACAGACATTTTAAGCCCTTCAAATTACTCATACCTGCTCAACGATGAACGGTAGTGATAAGAAAGGGTAGCCTATAGCGAGTTAGTTTGGGAGTCCCATTGATTGAGTCTGAAGCAGGGTTAATAGAGCGCTTGCGCGATCTATTCCATACCTCTTTTCAAAATGATGTGCAGGTGGGAATTGGTGATGACGCAGCGGTAATTGCTGCATCCCAAAA
>VGBN01000022.1 GCA_016870455.1 Actinomycetota bacterium
CAGTATTTCCAGCTGCTAATGCATAAACGATTGAACCCATTGGGGTAAAGATTGGGTAATTCCAAGGGCCAATCACTCCAACAACTCCGAGCGGCGATCGCTGTACCTGCGCTTTAATATTAAACATCAACAATCCAGATGGGCGATCTTGCTTTCGCATAATAGCCTCGGCATGTTTTGCTGCCCATGAAATATGGTCAATCGCAATAGAAACCTCTAACGCAGCATCGCTTAAAGGTTTACCGCACTCAGTTGCAACTAATTGAGAAATCTCCTTTTGGTTATTTGTAATATACGAGGCCCACTTAAGCAAAGTTCGTTTTCTGGCAACAAATCCAAACTCCTGCCACCTACTACTTGCTACCTGAGCTAAATTAACTTGGGCAAAAACCTCATCAGCTGTAAAGTTTTTAAAATTAGCCATCACCTCACCAGTTTTAGGATCACACTTTTCAAAGGTGGCTTGGTTGCTCATAAGGTAAGAGTAAACTCTTTTTGTGCCAGAGTTAATCCGCCCATCAACAATCCTGCCCGCAATTCGTACCCCGATCACTATCCGAACAAGTGATGGACTTAAATTAATGGGCGAGGTAGCCACTCCAATGGAGGAAATAACTGGTTCGTTGCTAATGCTTCATCCAAACCCTGCAGGTGGGGGAATGATGGATTCACACCTTTATAAGAAAGCAGCAAACCGACTGCCAGCGATGGCAGGGATTCAGATAATTAGATTTAACACTCGGGGTAGTAAAAGTCAGGCAGGTAAAAGTGAAGGTGTTTATGACCATGGTAAAAATGAAAAGCTAGATGTCATTGCAGCATTAGATTATTGTTTTGAGCAGTTGAAGCTAAACGAGTTATTTGTGGTTGGTTGGTCTTTTGGCGCAGAGTTAGCATTGCAATACGCCAGAGATAAACGAATTAAAGAGTTAATTCTGCTCAGTCCACCAATGTTATCGACAACTGATGAGGATCTAGATTTTTGGATTAAAGATGGTAGGAGTATTACGGCATTAATACCTGAGTTGGATGATTATCTAAAACCTGAAGCTGCCAAAACAAGGTTCGCTAAGGTGAAAAATTTAAAACAAATTGATGTGAATGGTGCTAAACACCTTTGGGTAGGTGAACCAATGGTTCACCTTGTATTAAGTGAGATTGTTAGAATTATTGCACCAGATAAATTTCTACTTGCAACTGAAATTTAAGATTGATTAGCCCTTGGAAAAATTACCTCATCTAAAATCAGCAGTACTGCGGCCGCAATTGGCACAGCTAACAATCCACCAACTAAACCAAGCAGCGAAGCTCCAAGAAGTGCTGCAATAATTGTCACTAGCCCCGGGATGGCAAGAGACTTTCGCATTATTTTTGGAGTGATTACATAATTTTCAATCTGCACATAAACAATGTATGCACCAAGTGCAATCAGTGCAGTGGTAACGGAATCGGTTAGGCTTACTACCGTCACAATAGACATACCTATAAAGTGGCCAACTAATGGAATAAAGCCACAAATTAGAACCACCATGGCAAGCGGCCCAGGATATGGCATTCCAATTGTTAATCCCATAAGCAAGATAAATACTGCAGCAAGGGCTGCGATGATTGCTTGGCCACCAACAAAGGAGCCAATTCTAGAAAGAATTGCATTAGTTAATTTTGATACCCGATCTCGTCTACTAATTGGCACAAAACGAAGCCCGATATTTACAACCTGTGGCAGAGAGGCTAAAAAGTAAAGTGTTAAAACCAAGATCGTAATCGCTGAAACTAAACCAGATACAACAGCGCGACCCACCCCAATCACTCCACCAAATGCGGTGATTGCAAATTGACCATCCTTGATAATGGAGTCAATTTTGCTTTGTAGTGAATCAATCACACCATACTTATTATTTAGGTCATTTATAAAAGCGTTGTTGTTCAAATCTCTGATTAATTGTGGTGCATTATCAAGCAGTTGATTTCCTTGATCAAGCAAGGGCGGAACTGCAATCGCAATAAAAGCTGCCACAAATAGGAGAACTGATCCCATCACGGCACCAACTGATGCGCCACGTGATAATCCTTTATTTTGGAAAAACACCACTGCAGGGTTTAAGCCGGCAGCTAGAAAGATGGAGATTATTATCAAGATAAATACTGCTGAGGCAGAGGCAAGCGCTTGCAACATAGTGAAGGCCAAAAGCGCGCCAACTGTGACCATAAATCCAAAGTAAAACGGATGTGCAGTATTTACCGGCTTACCTGCCTTACCAAAATCCTCTTTTCTGCTGGTACTAACTTTACGGCGCAGTAATGGTGATAACTTTGATGAGAACTTTGGTTTATTTAATCTAGCCATAAGTGAGATTTTAACCTGCTTTTTATCTGACTTCACAAGATTTGATTAGTGGCTTGGTAGTTAAATAAGAGAGAATAAGGCCATGAGTGGATTGCGCATCAAAGGATTAGGTGAGGAGATTGCCACCTTAGCTAACCTGCCATGGGATAAGCCACTGGAGGGATGGCCTGAAGATGAGGTGCTCACCAACATGCGAGGTATATCACGACATGTTGTGCGATTGATTAGATCTAATCCCAGCAAAAGCACCAGTCAAATCTTTGCAGTGAAAGAGACCGTTCCGGAGTTTGCAAATCGTGAGTACTTATTACTGCGAGATTTAAATCAAAAAACCGCTCCTTGTGTTGAACCAGTAGCAGTAATTGAGGGCAGAGTTGATTCTGATGGCAATGAGCTTCCAGCTGCTCTAGTTACAAAGTACCTGCCGTACTCACTTCCTTATCGAGTGATCTTAAGTGGCGCGGTAAGTCCAACTGAGATCTTAAATATGGCAAATGCCCTAGCCTTACTTTTAGTTCGATTACATCTTCTTGGGTTTTGGTGGGGTGATTGCTCACTTTCAAATACTTTGTTTAGAAGAGATGCCAATGATTTTGCTGCCTACCTAGTTGATGCTGAAACCGGTGAGTTTCAAAGAAGTTTAAGTGATGGGCAACGGGAGCATGATTTAGAGCTAGCGCAATTTAATGTGGCAGCTGAGTTAGAGGATCTGGCATTAGCTGGAGTTTTATCCAAAGAGATAAACCCTTTAAGAGCAGCGGATGGAGTAATTAGAAGGTATCGAAGGTTGTGGAAGATGTTAAAGGAGCCGCAGATACTAGATGCATCAGATCGACAAGCGGTGGAGCGAGCCATGCGAAGTTTGCAGGATCTTGGCTTTGCAGTTGAAGAGGTTGAGGTGACGACGACAGGCGATAAGGGCGGAATTAAATTCCAACCAAAGTTGGTTGCCGCTAGATACCACGCAAATCGCTTAGTGGAGTTAATGGGTTTACAGGCAGAGGAGTTACAGGCAAAGCGCTTACTTGCATCCTATGATCGATATAAGGCACGAGAGTTTGCTCCAGCAACCCCACACCCTGTGGTTGTTAAGCAGTGGCTCGCTGATGTGTTTAAACGAGTTGTCGATCAGGTGCCAGAACACCTACGGGGCAGAGTTGAACCTGCTCAACTTTTTCATGAGGTATTAGAGAATAGATGGTATCTAGGTGAGAAATTGGGTCGAGATGTTGGGCTAGATTTTGCCACGGCAGATTACATTGAAAAGGTTTTGCCATATCGAATGGATTCAGGGGTTGTAATTAAAAAGTGAGTACCAACAAACCAATACCAGGAATGGGTCGTGCCAACTTTGGTAACGCATTTGATCTTTCAACCTTGAAAAAACCTACAGGGCAGGCGGCAACTCCTAGCCATGGCAAACAGGTAACCCAAGAGAATCTAATCTCTGATTTTGTTGCAAAATCAAAAGAGTGTGTGGTTATTTTGCTGGCCTGGTCTGCCCGAAGCGCACAGGCAGGACAGGTTTTAGAAACATTAGGAAAACTTGAGATCGCCGATAAAAATGCCTGGCTACTTGGTGTAGTAGATGTTGATACTCAACCCCAGGTGGCACAAGCGTTGCAGGTTAAATCTGTGCCAGTTGCAATAGCGATTATTGGCGAACAACTGCTGCCATTGTTTGAATCTGCCCCGGCTGCAGATCAAATTAGATTAGTAATCAATAAATTGTTAGAGCTAGCTTCTCAAAAAGGGATTGGTAGTGCTCCTGATGGGCCAACTGAGATGCCAATGGAGCCAGAGGAGCAGGCTGCATATGCGGCCATGGAAAAGGGCGATTACAAAGCAGCAAAGATCTCATATGAAGCATGGCTTAAGCGAAAGCCAAATGAGCAGGTGGCAGTTGTTGGTTTAGCTCAAGTCAATTTGATGTTGCGCATTGAGGGATTAGATCCAACATTAACCTTAAAAAATGCTAAGGATCATGATTTAACTAGCCAACTAATGTGTGCTGATATTGAGATAGCAACTGGAAATTATGAAGCAGCATTTGATCGATTGATTAAAGCAGTTAAAAGTTTTACCGGTGAAGATCGTGATAAAGCAAAAAATCATTTGATTTCACTTTTTAACCTAGTTGATCCAACCGATCCAAGGTTGGTTAAGGCGCGAACTCAATTGGCAAGTGCATTATTTTGAAAAAATTTCATAAATCCATCTACAGTAAAGTTGAACAACGATACTTAAGCCTGATCTTCTTTTTATTTGGGTTGGCGATTATGTCCTTAGCACCACGGACACCGGACTTGAAGGCCAATCTAAATATCAACAATGGAACTTTTGGCACCCTGCTAGGAAGCGCCTCAATCGGATCAATCATTATGTTATTGATCGGTGGTCAGATTGTGCACCGAATTGGTGCCAAGCGCTCGCTGCAAATTGGTTCAACTGCAGTTGCCATTACCTACACCGGTTTGGTTAACACTAATTCACCACTACTTTTTTTGATTTTAAGTATATTAGCTGGCTCATCAGTGTCGATCTACCACATTGCAACAAGTGGACACTCTCTGCATCGACAAGATGAGGTGGGTGCAGTGATTGTTCCAAAACTTCATGGCGCTTGGGCGGTTGGCGCAATGAGTACTACTGCGATTGCATTTTTTGTTTCAAACACATTTTCAATCACAACTCACATCAGTGGATTAATGTTTGTAGTCTGGTTATTGACACAATTTTGTATCAGCAGACTCGCGTCAACATTTCCAGAAAACCCTGCCGATGATGATCAGTACCAAGTTACATCAATCAAACAATTCAAATTTAAAATTAATTGGTTTCTGAGTTTGGGATTTTTCTGTGCCACACTTTTGGAGTTTACGATCGCAGATTGGGCCACACTTTTTGGTAAAGAGGAGTTGGGAATGAATAATTCTATCGCCACTCTATGTTATTTCACCTGTTTAATTGGAATAATTGTTGGCAGATACTCAATTAATTGGGCGCTAAAATATAAAAGTGAGCAGTTTTGGATTAAATCGGGGGGATTTATTGGCGGTGTTGGATTTACCTCAATGACAACCGCATCACTTCTCGTCGTTAATAATGATAGAAACTTTGCATTTACATTATCTTTCATAGGTTTTTTCTTAGCAGGTCTCGGTTGTTCAGCTCTTGCTCCCATATTTTTTTCAATCGCCGGTCAATTATCTAATGGAAAAAATGCAATTGCAGTTGCTCAATTAAGTTTTGTGAATTCTGCACTAATTTTTACTTCGAAAGTGGCACTGGCGTGGGTAGTGGAATTAACCTCTATCACTGTTGCACTTGTCATCCCAGCCTCTGCCATGTTGGCCTTGCTCTACTTGGGACGAATCAGCGTCAAATAAACACTCCATCAAGGTTTTTTTGGGCATGAACTCAAATGAGGTCTGATAACGAAATTGTTATGGGAACTGAGCGCTAACCCCTTTAACCCTTAAAATCAAGCGTGTATTCAATGGTCATCAGGTCCGTACGGGGTGGCTAAATTCTGGATATTCCCATAATCTTTCCCCACACATCACGGGCCAAACTCGTGTTGTTTAACTCCTAGGAAAGGTGCATTACATAATGAAGAAAAACCCTTTAAGGGTGGCAATTGTTGCTGTTGCGGCCGCAGCCGTAGGTTTGACGATGGTTTCAAGTCCTGCATCTGCGAACAAAACTCTGGTTATCGCTTCAGATCTTCCAAAGCAAGGTGGATCTGCTGATCAGAGTGCATCAACAAACAAAGCTATCCGCTTATTGTTAGAAAATGTTAATTACAGAGCCGGAAAGTATAAGATTAAATTCCGAGAATACGACAACTCAACCGCCGCTAAAGGATCATGGGATGATGCTCAGTGTGCAAAAAATGCACAAGCACACGTTGCAGCCCGTGACGAGATTGCGGTTATGGGTACATACAACTCAGGTTGCGCAAAAATTATGGTGCCAATCTTGAACCAAGATCCTAAAGGTCCAATGGTCATGGTATCTAATGCCAATACAAACCCAGGTTTAACAAAGGTATGGGATCCAGGTGAGCCTGCGAAGTTTTATCCAACTGGAAAGCGCAACTACTACCGAGTTGTCACAACTGATGACAACCAGGGTGCAGCTGCAGCCCAATACGCAAAAGAGTTGGGTGTTACCAAGGTTTACGTGTTGAATGATCGCCAAACATACGGACAAGGTGTCGCAAGATCATTTACTACCAATGCCAAGAAGCAAGGGATCACAGTCCTTTCTTCAGGTGATGCTGGTGAAGGTTGGGATGAAAAGGCTCCAAATTATGAAGCACTTTTCACCAAGATTAAAGCTCTTGGCCCAGACATGATTTATATCGGCGGAATCTTCGATCTAAATGGTGGTCAATTGGTAAAGGACAAAGTTAAGTTCCTTGGTAGCAATACCGCCGTTAAGATGATGATGCCAGATGGATTTACTGGATATCCAGACTTCTTGGCACTGCCAGAGGCTGCTGGTGCTTACCTTTCATTCACTGGTCTTTCAATTGATCAGTTCCCTAAGGGTGGAGCAGCAGAAGATTTCCAGGATCAATACCTTCTTAAGTATGGTGAGCCACCAACTAGCTCATTCTCCGTTTACGGCGCAGCAGCAACCCAAGTACTTCTTGATGCAATTGCTCGCTCAAATGGAACTCGAAAGGATGTCTTTGAAAAAATGAAGACAGTTAACATCCCTGCTAGTAAATCAGTAGTGGGAACTCAGTTGAAGTTTGATAAGAATGGAGATATCTTGTCAAAAGATATTACAGTTCTTATCGTAAAAGATAAGACTGAGACTTTCGTAAAGAAGTTGACAGTTAAGTAATACACCCTCCGTAAGGTAAAAATTTGGGTGGCTCGCCTAAAAGCGAGCCACCCAAACTCATATCTGTATTAAGTGATAGTAAGGTCGCCCTCAAGTTGGTGATTGCTCCCTTCGCCGCCTTGGTGTAGATTATGAAGGGTTTGAATCCGACTAAATCTCGCCCATAAATAAAAGTGAGAGAGTTGGCCAAGATTTTTTCATTTGTAAGGAGTAAAGTTGGCTAAAACCGTTGAGGGTATGCAATTTAAAGGCACTCGTGGTCAAATTCGAAAACAAAAAATTGAAACAACTGGCGCAATTATTGTAGGGGCACTTTTAACCCTATGGATCATAGCCAATATAATTGAATCACCTGTTCAATTTTCGCAAGCTGCTATCGCAGGATTACGCAATGGCCTGATCTACGCACTAATCGCGCTCGGTTACACATTAGTTTATGGAATTATTGAGTTGATTAATTTCGCCCATGGGGACCTATTCATGCTTGGTGCAGTCTTTTCCTCATTTTTTATTACTTATTGGATCGGTGCTGATCAATCAAATGGCTTCGGGTGGTTTGCCTTTGGCTTGTGCCTCGTAGCGGTAATGATATTTGGGGCAGTAATAAATGTTTTGATTGAGCGGTTTGCCTATCGAAAGTTACGCCACGCCCCCCGGCTCTCCGCGCTGATTACCGCAGTGGGCATTTCATTCATTCTTCAATTCATTGGTCTGAAGTGGAATGGCTCAACCCCGCGTCAGTGGCCGACCATCATTCCTAGTGGTGATATTTATATTGGCGAGGTGAGAATTAGCCTTCTTACCATACAGTTGTTTTTGATTGGACTACCACTTCTGTTTGGCCTAAATTACCTGGTAACTAACACCAAGCAAGGCAAAGCAATGCGCTCTGTCTCACAAGATAAAGATGCCTCTACCCTTATGGGAATAAATGTAAACAAGACAATTGCCTTTACATTTGCTATTGGCGGGGCGATGGCAGGTGCAGCCGGTCTGTTATATCAGCAATCTATAGGCACTACTAACTACAATTTAGGATTCCAACTAGGTTTGATTGCCTTCACCTCAGCTGTTTTGGGTGGCATAGGAAATCTCTGGGGTGCAGTAATCGGTGGCCTACTGATTGGTTTAATCCAAGGTTTAAATGATGGAGCACCTATTGGATTTGGCCAGGCGTGGTCACAAACTGTGGTCTTTGCTGTCTTGATTATTATTTTAGTCTTTAAGCCCGCTGGAATTTTGGGCAAAGTGACAACGGAAAAGGTTTAAAGAGATGGTAAAAAGTACTGGGACAAGTAACTTAACAAGATCAAATCGCAATTGGATTCGCGGATATAGTATCGCGGCTCTCGTAATGTTTATTACCTACCAATACTTACTTCCTTGGGAGGGACTGCCACTTGGAATATATGATGGCATTAATAAGTGGATGCCTCCTGCAGCGCTTAATGAATCACTTGTTTATGTGATTATGGCCTTGGGGTTAAATATCATCGTTGGATATGCTGGATTATTAGATCTTGGCTACGTCGCATTTTGGGCTATCGGCGGCTATTGTGCGGGCTGGTTTATGTCTGAGTTTTTCTACTTCTTAAATATCAATTTTTTTGGCAGTGTCCCTGCTGAATCTCCTGGCATTCACATCAACTTCTGGCTAGTGCTTCTCATCGGAGGACTTGTCTGTGCCTTTTTTGGAGCCTTAATTGGGGCGCCAACGCTACGGCTAAAGAGTGATTACTTGGCATTGGTAACTTTAGGTTTTGGTGAGATTATTCCACAGGTTTTTTTCAACGGTGAAGATTTCTTCGGGTTTAATATCTCAAATGGAACCAAAGGAATTGTCCGCGTAGATCCTATTCCTGCTGGAGTTAAGAATTTGGGCCCATTTGATTTTGGTTGGAAGTTGTTGCTTTTTATATTTTTAGCAGCTGTTATGGTCTTTATCTCCCTTCGTCTTCGTCGTGGCAGATTGGGTCGCGCCTGGCTGGCGGTTCGGGAGGATGAGTTGGCAGCATCTATGATGGGCGTGCCACTGATGCGCACTAAACTTGCCGCCTACGCAATCGGTGCTTTCTCAGGTGGGCTTGGTGGCGTGGCATTTGCTACACATGTTGATGGCGTCTATGCCGAAAGATTCAACTTCGCAATCTCAATATTCCTAGTTGCAATGGTGGTGCTTGGTGGGATGGGTAATGTTTGGGGCGTTATCTTAGGAGCATTCGTATTGTCTTGGGTTAATGGCAATGGATTAGCTGCTTTTGGTTCGGTTTATAACGAAACCTTCGGCACCTCAATTGATTTTACCTCCTTCACCTTCCTGCTTTTTGGCCTGGTTTTAATACTCATGATGTTATTTAAACGTGAAGGTTTTGTGCCAGAGTCTCGAATGAAGCTTTTGATGCACGAGAGTGAGCTCGATGAGGAAGAGTCCGTGGAAAAGAAGAAGAAAGTGGGGCGGTAAGGGCGTGAATAATCTTTTGGTGGCTAAAAATATCTCGGTAGCCTTTGGTGGGTTATTGGCGGTGAATGATGTGAGTTTTGATATCCCCAAGAAATCCATCGTCTCACTAATTGGTCCAAATGGCGCAGGTAAAACCACTTTCTTCAATGTGTTAACCGGTTTATATAAACCTTCGAGAGGGAATATATTGTTTGGTGATCAGGATATTACCGATCTGCCTCCACATAAGATTGCTGAGATAGGAATCGCAAGAACTTTCCAAAATATCAGATTATTCGGCCTAATGACTGCACAGGAAAATCTTCTGGTTGCTATGCACTCGCACTTAAAATCAGGAGTTTTTGCCACTATCTTTCGGACAAAGAGGCAGCGCAAAGAGGAATCAGAGGCTGTGGACAAGGCACAAGCCATTCTTGACTTCGCTGGTGTAGGTAGGTGGACTAATGAGTATGCTAGAAACTTATCCTACGGTGATCAACGCAGACTTGAGGTAGCCCGAGCACTCGCCTTGGAGCCAAAAGTTTTATTGTTAGATGAGCCAACTGCGGGCATGAACACTCAAGAGTCTCAAGTTTTTATTGACTTTATAAATAAATTAGTAGCAGAGCGTGACATTGCAGTAATGTTGATAGAGCATGATATGAAGGTTGTCATGTCTGTCTCGCAGCGAGTCACCGTTCTTGATCAAGGTGAAAAAATTGCTGAAGGCTCTCCAGATCAAATCAGGAGTAACCCCCGGGTAATTGAAGCGTATCTGGGCAAACCAAAGGTAGCGCGAAAATGAGTGCGATGCTGGAGGTAAAAAATATTCAAGTTGCCTATGGAAAAATTATTGCTGTAAAGGATGTTTCAATCACAGTCAATCAAGGTGAAATTGTTACCTTAATTGGTTCAAATGGTGCAGGAAAATCCACCACCTTAAGGACAATTTCAGGGTTGATAAAACCAAAATCGGGCCAAATCACATTTAACGGCAAACGAATTGATGGTATGCCAGGCCATGAGATTGTGGGTTTAGGTGTCTGTCATGCTCCTGAGGGCCGCCGAATTTTTCCACGGATGACGGTTCGGGAGAACCTTGATCTAGGTGCCTTCTTACGCACCGACAAAGTTGAGGTAGCCGCTGATGTAGAAAAGGTGCTCAATCTTTTCCCGCGACTTAAGGAGCGTATTGATCAACGGGCTGGCACCTTATCTGGTGGAGAGCAACAAATGCTGGCGGTTAGCCGAGCTCTTATGGGTAACCCAAAGTTACTTCTTCTTGATGAGCCATCCATGGGATTAGCTCCAGTTTTGGTTGAACTGATTTTCGAGACCATTGCAAAAATCAGAAAGCAAGGAGTAACAGTTTTATTGATTGAACAAAACGCTACCGCAGCACTTGAAGTGGCAGATAGAGCTTATGTGCTTGAATCTGGCAAGGTGAAGATGAGTGGCAGCGCTAAAGAGTTAAGCGCTGATGACAAGGTGACAAAGGCCTACCTAGGTCACTAATACCGCTTAACCCATCACCGTTCCACTAGTTAGGTTCCGATCTCGCTTTCTAGAAAATGTCGCTAAGTTAATTGCACTCTTACTCTTTGTGCATTGATAAACCACTGCCTTGTTATCATGATCTGCACCTTTTTCCACCTCATTGATTAAGTGGGCCATAATCAAGCCAGCACCTGGGGCATTTTTAAATTGATTTCCACTTGTGCCAATTGCCACATAAAAACCTGGCACATCAGTTTTGTCATAGATTGGTGTCCAATCAGATGAGACATCATAAACACCAACTACCCCAACCGGGGTGGATGGAATTTGCGCTGCTGGAAATCTTCTAGCAAAGCGATAGGTCTGTGATTCAAAAACCTCAACAGTTCTAGTCATATTAACCTCATCAACCTTGTCTGGTTCAACCCACTCCAGCACATCACACTCTGGCTCTGTGCCACCAACCAAAGTAATTCCACCAGGGCCAGATCTAACGTAGGTGCCAAGATCTAAATCTCCCATAATGGGACCAGGCAAAATATCCTTTGGTGTTGATATCTGGTGCACCTCAGCACGTAATGGTTTTAACTCCATCGTGAAATCACTACCTGCACCTGCCATCTGATTTATTAAGGTCGACCAAGGCCCTGCCACATTAACAACCACATCAGCGGTGATTACCTCACCTCCTGTATCCAAAGCTTTCTTACCTTGGGAATCAAAATCACTTACTCGAACACCACACACCCTGCCATCTTTTTTATCAATTCCCGCAACTGCTTTTCTAAATTTAAAAATTACTCCCTCACGCTTGGCAGCAGCTGCAAAGTTTTGCGCAGCGAGGAGAGGATCTGAAACATAGCCACCATGTTTAGAAAATATTGCCCCTAACTCCTCAGTTGCTTCATCCCAAAACTGATCTGATTTGACTGGTTTATTAGGCCAATACCTGCCAGCATCGATACCAATCATTCGCTCCTTTAAAGTATTTGAATCCCATATCTCATAAGGAATACCCGCCCGATCAAAGAGAGCCATGGTTTTATCATTTGAAAGAACTGGGACATCTAACATCACATATCCACGATCCTCTAAATGTGCATAATGCTCTTGAGAATTACTTAATGGATCCTTTGAGTAACCATTTGTGCCATCAATTAACTCTTTAAACTCTTTCCATAAAAAGTAGGACTCCCAAGAGAGTGCAACTGCATCAAAGGTTGAGTAATTAAATCTAACCACCGCACTTGATGCACTGGTTGATCCCATACCCGCAGCTGAGTTTCGATCAATCACAGTTACATCATGACCTAATCGTCTTAACTGCAAGGCGATAGATGAGCCAATTACACCTGCGCCAATTACAACTGCATGCATGTAGTTAAGTTATCGAAGTTGTGGTAAATGTCAATTACGATACTGTAAATAAGTGCGAAATATTGTTTTTCAGATCCAAGTGATAGATTATGGGATGTGATATCGCAAGCTGGGGATAGATTTAAGCAAGCAGTAGCAGCAGAATCCCCATTGCAAATCGTTGGGGTAATAAATGCCAATCATGCACTTTTGGCTGAGCAATCAGGTTATAAGGCGATCTACCTCTCTGGTGGTGGGGTAGCGGCAGGCTCATTGGGTGTGCCAGATCTAGGGATTACAAATTTAGAGGATGTCTTAACAGATGTTAGACGCATTGTTAATGTAACCAAACTGCCACTGTTGGTAGATATCGACACCGGCTTTGGTCCATCTGCCTTTAATATTGAAAGAACAATTACCTCACTAATTGCAGCAGGAGCAGCGGCTGCTCATATTGAAGATCAGGTTGGTGCTAAAAGATGTGGGCATCGGCCAAATAAAGAGTTAGTTTCAAAGCAGGAGATGGTTGATCGAATTATCGCAGCGGTCTCTGCCACGGGTGATAACTCCTTTGTGATTATGGCAAGAACTGATGCGATCGCTGTTGAAGGTGTTGATTTAGCACTTGATCGTGCCAAGGCTTATGTAAAGGCTGGGGCGCACATGTTATTTGTTGAAGCAGTGGATGATTTGAAGATCTATCAAAGATTTGCTGATGAGGTAAAGGTGCCAATTTTGGCAAATATCACCGAGTTTGGTTTGACCCCTATGTTTACGACAGAGCAGTTAAAGTCAGCTAAGGTTTCAATGGCACTTTATCCATTATCTGCATTTAGAGCGATGAATAAGGCCGCCCTTGAGGTGTATCAAAGTATTAAAGCAAATGGCACTCAAACAGAGGTTCTCGATAAGATGCAGACCAGGGATGAGTTGTATAAAAGCATTAATTACTATGAGTATGAAGAATCTTTAGATAGATTCGACAAATAGTTAACTAATGAGTGAGGTTAAAGTAAAAAAGTCAGTTGCACTCTCAGGTGTTGTAGCAGGAGATACTGCCCTCTCAACTGTTGGACATTCTGGTAATGATCTGCACTACCGAGGGTATGAGATTAATGATCTAGCTCAGAACTGTGAGTTTGAAGAGGTTGCCTACCTAATTCTTTATGGCCAACTTCCAACCAAAGTGCAATTAAGCGATTACAAGAGTGAGCTTTCAAAGTTACGTGATCTGCCAAGTGAGGTTAAGACAATATTAGAAAACCTTCCTAAAACTGCCCATCCAATGGATGTGGTTAGAACCGCTACCTCTGCCCTTGGTAGTTTCTACCCAGAGGATGAAAAACATGATGCGCAAAGCGCCCTTCTTGCTGCAAATAGGTTAATTGCAGCCTCACCTTCTGCTCTTTTGTACTGGTATCACTTCTCCCACTTTGGTAAAAAGATCACTCTAAGTACTGATGCAGCAGGGGTAGCCGAGCACTTCTTGCAATTGTTCCTACAAGAAAAGCCAAAGCAATCTTGGGTTAAAGCAATGCAAGCCTCCCTAATCTTGTATGCAGAGCATGAGTTCAACGCCTCAACCTTTACCGCCCGGGTTATTGCCGGTACTGGCTCAGATATCTACTCATCTATTACCGGTGCCATCGGTGCACTTCGTGGACCAAAGCATGGCGGTGCTAATGAGGTCGCACTTGAGATTCAACAACGTTACAAAGGCGCAGATGAGGCAGAGAGTGATATCAAGAAAAGATTAGCTGCGAAAGAGGTAGTAATTGGCTTTGGGCATCCGGTATATAAAATCTCAGATCCAAGAAATCCAATAATTAAAGCGATTGCTAAATCAATCTCAACTGAAAACAAT
>VGBN01000023.1 GCA_016870455.1 Actinomycetota bacterium
GCCAATTTTGATTGGGGGAGTTACCAACTCACCTAAACCACGAAATCAATCTATGCTTTTCGATCCTGAGTTACAACAGGTGTATACAAAGCGTTACCTGACCCCATTTGGCGAGTATCTGCCGCTAAGAGCTATTGCCGAGCGTATTTCTACTTATGCAAATCAAGTAAGTGATTTTACTGCCGGAGAAAATCCCATTCTTTTTGAATCGGATAATTTAACATTTAGAGCTCTCATATGTTATGAATTGCTAGATGATCGTTTTGTGCAAGAAAACAATGCAGACTTTTTGATTTTGCAGACCAATAATGCAACATTTGGAGACACAGCACAATTGGCGCAGCAATTAAATATTGCCAGGGTGCGCGCAGTAGAATCTTCGAGATTCATACCCTACGTTTCAACTACCGGAATTACCTCATTTATTTCACCATCTGGAGAGATTATGAGCAAAATTGATAAATTCAAATCAGCAGTTTTACTCGGTAAGATTGAAAAAGCTAATGGCGCAACATATGCTCAAAAGTATGGTTGGTTAATTGAACCACTGGCTATAATTGCATTGCTGTTTATCTTGATGCTCAGGTTTAGGGGGAGAGATTGAACTCTGTATTAGTAGTCATACCTACTTACAATGAATCTGAGAGCATCCGAACCCTACTTGTGAGATTGGAGAAGGCCAGATCACAAATTTCGGCTAGCTATAAGGTGGATATCTTGATTGTTGATGATAATTCACCTGATCAGACAGCTGCTATTGCCATGGGTATGCAACTTAAAGATTTGAAGATTTTGAATCGAAACAATAAACAAGGATTAGGACCTGCTTACCTCGCCGGTTTTACGCAAGGGCTTAAAGATAATTATGAGTATTTTGTGGAGATGGATGCCGATTTGAGCCATCAACCAGAGCAGCTGATAGATCTTTTATCGGCTGCAACTAATAAAACCCTAGTCATAGGAACTCGCTGGATTGCGGGTGGGTCGGTTGTTAATTGGCCCAAGCGAAGAAAGTGGATATCAAAGTTAGGTACTGGGTATGCCTCATTTGCTCTTAATCTGCCTTATCGAGATCTCACCTCTGGATATCGAGTACTGCCAAGAGAGTTTTTAAAACAGATTGATTTTTCAAAGATCGAAACGCGAGGGTATGGATTTCAAATTGAAATGGCGTTGAAGGCGATTGAATCAGGCTTTGAAATCAAGGAGGTTCCCATAACCTTTGTTGAACGGGAGAATGGATACTCCAAGATGAGTATGGCGATTATTTGGGAGGCTTGGTCAATGGTTACTTTGTGGGCCCTACGTCGATTGATTAATCGCCGATAATCTACATTATGTAAAGTAATAAAGATCTAGTTTGAAGCCAACTCCTCGATCGGCAGGCAACTGCAAACTAGGTTGCGGTCCCCATAAACACCATCTATTCGACCAACAGTTGGTAGATACTTTCCGGAACGACCAATACCAAATGCCTCTCCATTTGGAAAAGCTGCCGCCTCTCTTGAGTACTTACGATCCCAATCATCCCTAACCAAATCACCAATTGTGTGTGGTGCAAAACGCAGTGGTGATTGTTCGATTGTCATCTTGCCTGATTCAATCTGCGCTATCTCGTTTCTAATGCTCTCCATTGCAGCTAAAAATCTATCCAACTCTCTGACATCCTCGGACTCAGTTGGCTCAATCATCATGGTTCCAGCTACTGGAAAACTTACCGTTGGTGAGTGAAAGCCATGATCCATCAAACGTTTAGCGATGTCATCAACGGTGACTCCAGTGTTTTTAGTTATCTCTCGAATGTCGATAATGCATTCATGGGCAATATGTCCATTTTGACCTTTATATAAAACTGGAAATAGCGGATCTAACTTCTTGGCTAGGTAGTTTGCTGACAAAATCGCCACCTCAGTAGCTCTAGTTAAGCCTGCGCCACCCATCATCCTGATGTACATCCAAGAGATTGGCAAAATAGAGGCAGAACCAAAAGGTGCACTAGAGACCGGTCCTGGTCCGGTCGATGGCCCTGCCGCTGGATTGGCAGGATGGTTTGGTAAGAATGGCGCTAAATGAGCCCTTGCAATCACAGGACCAACACCTGGTCCCCCACCACCATGTGGAATACAAAAAGTTTTATGTAAATTTAAATGAGATACATCAGCGCCAAACTTTCCTGGTTTGGCAACACCAACTAAAGCGTTTAGGTTAGCACCATCCACATAAACCTGGCCCCCTGCATGATGGACTAACTCGCAAATCTCTGAGATTGCAGACTCAAAAACCCCGTGAGTAGATGGATATGTAACCATTAAGGCAGCTAGCTGATCTCGATACTGTTCAATCTTCTCTTTAAGATCACTCAGACTCACATTTCCATCTGCATCACAAGCAATGACTATTACCCTCATTCCAGCCATAACCGCACTTGCTGCATTGGTGCCATGTGCACTAGAAGGTATTAAACAGATATCTCGTTGAGATTGGCCTTTGCTGTCTAGGTAATTTCTTATCGCCAACAAGCCAGCAAACTCCCCCTGCGAACCGGCGTTAGGCTGCAGCGAAACAGCATCATAGCCAGTAACTGCAATCAACCATTTGCTCAATGAATCAATCAGCTTTGCATACCCTTTACTTTGATCAACAGGAGCAAAAGGATGGATAGAGTTAAACTCAGGCCAAGTAATTGGGATCATCTCAGAGGTGGCGTTTAATTTCATCGTGCAAGAACCAAGCGGAATCATTGTTCTATCTAGAGCAAGATCTCGATCAGAAAGTGCCCTTATATATCGCAGCATCGCTGTCTCGGAGTGATAGGTATTAAAAATTGGATGTGTTAAATAATCAGTTTTGCGTCCCAATTTAAGTGAGACATCACTGCTAGCAACCGCTTTGGCTTTAAAAACCTTTAACAGCAGCACTAAATCTGAAACTGTGGACTGTTCATCAAAACTTACCGCTAGATGTTTGTCATCAATAAAACGGATATTTATGCCAACCGCCTTCGCATCGGCCATAATCTCTTGCGCCTTGTTGGTTGGAACAAGAACTGTGTCAAAGATTTCATAATCAGAAATCTCGTAACCGGAACTCTTTAGTGCGGCTCTAAAATCATAAGCAAGCTGTTGGATAATTTTCGCTATTGATTTCAATCCTGTTGGTCCATGCCACATTGCATAGAAGGCTGAAATCACAGCAAGTAAAACCTGGGCTGTGCAGATATTTGATGTGGCCTTATCGCGACGAATATGTTGCTCGCGAGTTTGCAGGGCTAATCTAAATGCTGAATTGCCATGAGAATCAACAGATTGCCCAACCAATCGACCAGGAAGTGATCTTTCCAATCCACTTCTTACCGCCATAAAACCTGCATGCGGTCCACCAAATCCAACTGGCACACCAAATCTTTGAGCCGATCCCACAGCAATATCCGCTCCATACTCCCCTGGAGATTTAAATAAACTCAATGCCAACAAATCACAATCAATTATTGCTAAGGCTGATTTGTTTTGAACCGACTTGATAATCGCAGAAATATCCTTTACCTTGCCAGTTGATTCAGGATAAGCAATAAGGGCTGCAAAGATCTCCTGCTTGATCTCGTCAGAAAAATCACTTTCTAATATTTCAATTTTCAAAGGTTTAGCTCTGGTGTGTATAACAGCTTTTACATGGGGATGCAGATTTTTATCAATTACAAAAGCTGCATCATCTGAACCCTGCCAAACCCGTCTAGCCAAAGTCATTGCTTCAGCTGCTGCAGTTGCCTCATCCAACATTGAGGCATTAGCAATTGCCAAACCAGTTAAATCGGTAACTGCTGTTTGGAAAGCAAAGATTGCCTCTAATCTTCCCTGACTTATCTCGGGTTGATAAGGTGTGTAAGCGGTGTACCAACCAGGATTTTCTAAAACATTTCTTAAAATCACAGCCGGAGTGATCGTGCCGTAATAACCAGCACCAATAAAATTTTTCATAACTATATTTCCGCTCGAGATCTCTTTTATCTCATTTAGGGCCGAAACTTCAGATATAGCTTTCGGGAGCACCTTTTCAATCTCACCTTTGATATGAATATTTTCAGGCACAACTGATTTGATAAAAGTATCCAGGTCATTAAACCCAAGCTCCATAAGCATGGTTTGAATCTGATACTGATTGGGACCAATATGTCGATCGACAAAATCAGATCGCATAATTACCACTCCCCTGAAACGATATAAATGAGGGACGTAAGTCTAAGTGTTTTAAGCGCCCTTGAGCTTTCGGCGTTGGGCCAACTCATCGTTAGTTTCACCACTAACCACAAGGGAGCCATCAGATAAATTCTCACCTTGCAAGTTAGAAAGTGATCCTTCAACCTCACTCCACACCTTGCCAATGGCTATGCCAAAGACCCCCTGCCCTCCTTGCAGAAGGTCAACAATCTCATCTGGACTGGTGCATTCGTAAATAGATGCGCCATCACTCATCAAGGTAATTGACTCCAAATCAGAGACGCCACGAGAGCGAAGATGCTCAACCGCGGTTCTAATATTTTGAAGTGATACTCCAGTATCCAATAGCCGCTTTACAATCTTTAAAACCAAAATATCTCTAAAACTATATAAACGTTGTGACCCAGAGCCAGCAGCACCCCTTACACCTGGTTCAACCAATCCGGTGCGAGCCCAATAATCTAATTGGCGATATGAGATTCCTGCCGCAACACAAGCTGTTGCACCTTTATAACCAATATCAGATGAGGCGTTCATGGGGACTCAATTCTATGGGGAGAGGGAAATTGTAGAAGAGCCCTATCGCCTACTGTGGCAGCGACACGGCAAGATTCAAGCCTAGGTTGAGAGTTGGACTTAGCCTAGGAAATCTTCTGGCTTAATCTGGTCTAGGAACTCCTTAAAACGTTCAACCTCATCCTCTGCCTGGTCGGGGATCTCAATTCCGGCATCACTCAGTAACTGTTCACTTGCCAAGATTGGCACCCCCACCCGCAAGGCAAGTGCAATGGCATCGCTAGGTCTGGCAGAGACATTTGGACCATCTTTGAAATTTAACTGCGCATAAAAAATTCCATCCTTGAGCTCAGTCAGGTAGACCGTACTTAAGGTTGCACCCAATTGAATCAGCACATCCTTAAACAAATCATGAGTAAGTGGTCTTGGCGGTTTAACCTCTTGTTGGGCAAATGCGATCGCTGTGGCCTCAACTGCACCTAACCAAATCGGCAGATATCTCACACCATCTAACTCTTTGAGCAACACAATTGGTTGATTGGATGGCATCTCAACTCTAACTCCCATCACCTCAACTGGATGATAATTACTCATGAAGGAATCAGATTTACTTTGCGCGGTGCAGACCAGCACGTACTAAAGCTGCATGTAAGCGAATTGATAAAGCAGCCAACTCCCGCTCTACCTCCTCAGCTCTTGCCTTAGCCTCTGAACCTTTTTGTCGCAGCAAAGGTGTAGTTACCTGTTCAACTAAACCTACCTCACGATCTGCCGCAGTTTTGAATGCCCGCAGATGTCTTGCACCAATTCCGAATTGAGATATTTCAGCTACCGCCGTTGCCACCGCCAATGCATCTGAGTCATAGTGACGACCCCTAATTGCAACCAAACCATATGACTCAATCTCAGTTAATTGATCATCATTTAGATTTGAAGCAGATAACAACTCAGCTCTGGTTAGGCGTAGATCATTCTCGCTGGCAAATGAATCCGCAGTGAGCACCCCATCGTTGGCAGCTAATCGCGGGGTGGCAACTCCCCCAACAGCTTTAGCAGGTTGTAAACCTCGATCCATCGCATCAAGATTCTCTTTAATGACCTTCAGCGGCAGGTACTGATCTCTTTGTGCAAGTAGCACAAATCTAAGGCGCTCTAAATCATTTGTGGTGAATTTACGGTAACCACTTGGAGTCCGCTGTGGCTCAATTAAGCCTTCAGACTCTAAAAACCTAATCTTAGAGATAGTGATATCTGCGAACTCACTACGTAATCTTGTTAAAACCTCGCCAATACTTAGATAGGCCCTTACTGGAACGCTCACTATTTTTCTCCAATAAACAAAGTTAGATGGAATTTGCCAATTTGAATCTCATCACCAGCTGCAAGTGCGGTCTCTTTAACCGAAATTGCATTTACATAGGTGCCATTTAAGCTGCCTAAATCCTTGATTACATAGCCGTCATTTTTGGAGATCATTGCGTGGGAACGAGAAACTGTGATGTCATCCAGGTGTAAATCATTGTTTATCTCACGACCGATCCTGGTGGCAGCAGCATCAAGAAGATATCTAGCACCTGAACCTGGACCCTTGAGAATCAGCAAGATTCCTTGGCCATTTGGGAGATTTTTCACAACCTCTTGTTGATCATCACTAAGTGAATTCAAAAGTTCTGTAGTCACAGTTGCCTGGGGAATTGAACGTAGTTGGCGCAAATTCAAGGTGGAGGTGAGATCTTTAGGTGGTGTTGCTTTATCTGCCATCACGCCCCCTGTCGGATTACCGTCAACTAGAGGCTCACACTATTGGCTTGATCAATACTGGTCAAGCGGTCAAACTTTGATACTCCTCAGGAGATAACAGCACTTCTTGCAAGGATGGTGTTGAAATTTCAATCTCCGCAATCCAGCCATCCCCATAAGGATCGGTATTGATCACCTCTGGATTACTTTCTAATTTCTGATTGGCTAAAACTACCTTTCCACTAATCGGAGCGTAGATTTCAGATACAGATTTAGTTGATTCAACCTCACCACAAACCTTATTGGCTGAGACCTCTGACCCAAGTTTTGGTAACTGGATGTAAACGATGTCACCAAGAGCCGATTGTGCATAATCTGTGATACCGATTCTAAATTTCGTGGCAGATAACTCTTTTATCCACTCATGCTCTTTTGTATATTTAAGTTCGGCTGGTACTGAAGACATTACTTTTATTTGTCCTTAACTTTTACTGGTTTTACCGCCCGCAAGAGGTATTGGATACCTGTGTAAAAATACAGGGTTAAACCCCAGATAGCAAAGGCCCACCCTGCTCGATAACACCAAACTCCAATTACCGACAAATCTTGTAGCAGTAAGAAGGGAAAGGCGTAAAGGAGGTTAAAGGTTGCAGCTTTGCCTAAGAAGGTAACCTCGATATAGGCAACACCTCTTAACCGCTGCGAAATCACAACCAAAAGCAGCAGTAAATCACGCGCAATGATTGCGATCACAAGCGGCCAAGGTAGGTAATCTTTAATTGCAAAGGCGATAATCACAGCTGCGATATATAACCGATCCACCGCAGGATCAAATTTGGCACCAAAATCGGTGCTTTGATTTAAGGCCCGCGCAACTTTGCCATCCAAGTAATCAGTAAGCGCTCCTAGGGCAATTACTATAAAACTTGCCAGTGGTTGCTCTGCTACTAGGAATAGATAAAGAAACAACGGCACCCCGAGTGCCCGCACAAGTGTTAGCATGTTTGGGATATTAAGCATCATCTCGCTCCTTCAACTTGACCGCCACCTCAATTGGAGTTCCTTCAAATCCAAATACCTCCCGAAGCCTTCGCTCGATAAACCTTCGGTAGGCACTTTCTAAAAAGCCGCTGGCAAAGACGACAAACTTTGGCGGGCAGGTGCCTGCCTGAGTGGCAAACTTTATCTTTGGTTGTTTTCCTCCTCTTACAGGAGGTGGATTTGCTGCGACCAGCTCACCGAGGAATGCATTTAGTTTGGCGGTTGGAATCCGCTTTTCCCAATTTGTCAGTGCGGTTCTAAGTGCCGGCGCTAAACGATCTCGATGCCACCCAGTCTTTGCCGATAAATTTACTCGCTGGGCCCATGGGTAACGTTCTAATTGCCTCTCTATCTCTTTATTTAACTCAACTTGTCTCTCCTCATCAACTAGATCCCATTTATTCATAACAATAACCACCGCCTTGCCAGCCTCATCTGCCATGGAAACAATACGTATATCTTGCTCGGTAAGGATCTTGGAAGCATCAAGAATGACTAATGCAACCTCTGCACGCTCTAGTGCGATTGCGGTTCGTAAGGATGCGTAGTAATCAGTACCACTTGCTTGATGTGCTCTCTTCCTTATTCCAGCTGTGTCGATAAATCTCCATGTTGATCCACCAAACTCAATCAACTCATCAACAGCATCTCTAGTAGTTCCCTCTGCATCATCCACCAAAACTCTAGGTGCTCCAGCAAGTACATTGAGCAAACTTGATTTACCAACATTTGGTCGACCAAGTAATGCCACTCGGCGAAATCCATCATCAACTTGGGCGGAGCCAACCTCTGGCAATTGTAAAATCAGCAGATCCAAAAGATCACCACTGCCACGACCATGTAAGGCTGAGACAAAGTATGGCTCACCCAATCCTAGATTCCACAAGGAGTAACCATCAGATTCATCTTCGGCGTTATCAATTTTATTTGCTACCAGGATAACTTTCTTACCGCTCTTGCGTAATAAATCAACGAGAGATTGATCTTCATCAAGGGATCCGACCTGTGCATCAACTACAAACATCACCAAATCTGACTCATTAATTGCAGTCTCTGCACCTGCTGTGATCTTTTCAGCGATTCCTTCCGGTTTAACCTCCCATCCGCCAGTATCAATTAAGAAAAATCTTCGTCCATTCCACTCAGCTTCATATTTCACACGATCTCTAGTAACCCCCGGGGTGTCTTCAACAATTGCCTCACGCCTTCCGATCATCCGATTTACTAAGGTGGATTTACCAACATTTGGTCGACCTATTACCGCCACAGTCGGCAAACCAAGAAGATTGCGCTGTTTCATCCACTTCCAGATCTGATCTATCACCTCTTGTAGTGAAAGCCTGGTTGAATCAATGACCGCAGCATCTTGCGCCTGTGTAAGTGGCGAAATCAGTCGAGTTGAGTCAATTTCGTCCCGATTTGCCAAGGATTTCTTTACGTTTTTGGCTTCAATGTTTTCAATCATCTCTTGCTCTCGCCGAGCAGCTCTTGCCTCGATATCAGCATGCAGGTAAACCTTTAACTGTGCATCCGGTGCGACAACTGTGCCGATATCTCGCCCCTCTACCACTATGCCAATTGGCGCTTCTGCGATATATCTTTGCTGTATATCTAACAAAAACTTGCGTACCCCAACCATGGCACTGATCCTGCTCACCTGATCATTTATGCGTTCAAGTCTGATCTCTTGAGAGATGTCTAGACCATCGACTGTAATTCGAGGATCCAAAGGGTTTGTATCAAAGACAATGTTGATTTTGTCCAACAACTTTAGTATCTGATCCTCATTAGATGCTTTATTTTGTGTAGCTATGTAAGTGACTGCTCGATATAAAGCACCAGTATCTAAATAACTCCAGTTAGCTCGCTTTGCGATTGCTTTTGCCGTGGATGATTTTCCAGATCCACTTGGACCATCAATCGCTAAAACCAAGCCGGGCATGAGATAAGTCTATCTTTAGAGTATAAAGATATTTATCGATTTTTGATCGGATGAACCTTAAATTGAAGTGATTGCAGGTGGGAGCTAAGTGCTTGGCAATCTTTTGCTGACAATGCAAGAGTGATAAGGCCTGTCTCCTGACCTGGCGAATGCTCAATGGTTAAATCCTCGATATTGACTGAGATCTTCGCGCACTCATTAAATATGCGTGCCAATTCACCGGGTTTATCATCTATTACTACTGGCAAAAAAGAATAATCACGATTTTTAGCGCCATGCTTCCCTGGAATCTTGGCTTTTCCTAGATTGCCTTCTTTAATAAATTTTTCAATTGAATTTAAATCTCTTGCATCTAGATTGTTAAGCAATTGCTGCAAACTCTGTATCATTTCCATAAGAGCAGGTTTTATTTCACGTTCATTTTCCAACAAAATCTGGCTCCAGAGTCCAGTATCTGCGCTAGCTAACCTGGTCAGATCACGCAAACCTTGACCTGCTAAATTGAGATTTTCTTCATTTATTTTTAACATTTGCGATGCCAGTGCACTACTTAGTATTTGAGGAAGATGTGAAATCCGAGCTACAGCTTGATCATGCTCTGCCGATGTGAGCCAATAGAGGCTGCCGCCGCACAAATCCACAAGTTGTTGAGCCATACCTTTAGATTCTGAATTTTGAAATGAATCTGTGATCGCTATCCATGCTCTTCCATCAAATAAATCTGCACGTGAATTCTCTGCCCCGCTAAACTCTCGCCCAGCCATAGGGTGAAGTGAAAAGAAGTTTTTCTTAAGTTCTGTAAACTTTGCAACCTCAAGTAGAAGATCAGACTTAATACTTGCTAAATCACAAACTCTTGAGTTTGGATTGGCTTTTAACTGTTGAATAACTACCTCAGAGTTGATCTTGGTAGGCACTGCAACAACAATCAAGTCTGGCTCAATTATCAGCTCAGATTTGATCAAATCTTGGGCTAATTTCATTGCCGATTGATCTTTATCGGTAATTTCGACCGATAAACCAGCAGATTTAAGTCTTAAGCCCACCGAGGTTCCTATTAATCCGGCTCCTACAATCCTGACCGTCCTTATCACTGAGCTAGATCTTTGCGTAGAACAGTGGCTCCGCGTAAATAAACATGCTTAACCTCATCTAACTCTCGATCCAGATTGGCAAGCATCAAAACCCGCACAACTCGTGGAAGTGAAGAGGGGACATTTATTTCAACGGCACATAGAAGGGGGACATTACCCAAACCTATTTTGCGGGCGGCAACTGCTGGAAAATCCGAGGTTAAATCAGGTGTGGCTGTGAGAATCACAGATATTAAATCCTCGTTTCTCAGCTGATTAGCCGACAACATTTGAGTTAGTAGTTCTGCGACCACTTCGCTCATCTCATCTGAGCTATCCCGTTGTAGTTGAGTTGCTCCCCTAATCCCTCTGATTCGCATCTGAGAATAGTATCGAGAGAGCGTTCTGAGATGATTGCTGTTTAATAAATAAAACTGTGTGCCGATAAAACCAGAAATAGACTTGATGGTTATCAATATATGGTTTTGTCTGTTTTTCAATTTAGGCCATAATATCGATATATAGACTTATAGATAAAGTAACGCACTCATAAATATCGATTTATAGGCTATTCGTCGGATCATGATTATTGGTTTACCGACAAATGCACTTTGAGGTTATTGCTTTATGGCTAAATGTGTAAAACCTTAAACAAATTTGCCAACTCTTGTTCATTCAGAACTCGGTGTCTGCCAGCTTTCATCTCCCCAAGTGCTAAGGGCCCAAACTCGGTCCTAATAAGTCGCTGCACCTTCAAGCCTAAGCTTTCTACAAGCCGGCGGACTATGTGGTAGCGACCCTCGTGGATTGTGATCTCAATCCAATGGTGGCTGCTGCTCATAGATCTAAGGTGGGTCACCGAATGCGCTCTTGCTAATCCGTCTTCCAGCCTAACCCCCTTGAGTAATTGATCTGAGATAGATTTACCAAACTCCCCCTCGACCTCCACCAGATACTTCTTGGTCAACCCAAATGATGGGTGTGTAGCCCTGTGAGCCAACTCCCCATCATTGGTAAGAAGTATTAAGCCTTCAGATTCCTTGTCTAGCCGCCCAACATGGTAAATCCGATCTTTTCGGTCTGCAAAATAGTCACCTAGATTTGCCCGCCCCTGCGGATCTGACATGGTGGAAATAATCCCAACTGGTTTATGAAACATTAGATAAGTTTTAGACTTAACAGTGTTTAAACTCTCACCATCAACTTGAATCTGATTGATTATCGGATCAAACTTGTTTCCAAGTGTGTTTACAACAACTCCATCAACACTTACTCGTCCATCAAGAATCAACTCATCAGCAGCTCTTCGGCTTGCGATCCCGGCATCTGCAATAATTTTATTTAACCTGATTAAAGCCACGGATTAGTTTATCGCCTGTGGCATGCCCCTAGTGTTAATCGGAAAGTTAATCAGTAAGAGTGGAAAGAATCTCGTCAAGGCCATCAACATTAGGCAGGAATGGGGCCAAGGCAGGTAAATCTGAGATCGAATTTAAGCCCAATTTTTCAAGGAAAAATGAGGTAGTTTTGTAGAAAACTGCGCCTGACTCCCCTTCAATACCTGTCTCCTCAACCAAACCTCGATTAACCAAGGTTTTCATTACCGCCTCCACATTGACTCCGCGAATTGCGGAGACTCGAGCTCTAGAAATGGGTTGTCGATAAGCAATAACCGCCAAAGTTTCAAGTGCTGCTTGGGTCAAACGTGCTTGCTGACCATCTAAGACAAATTTTTCTACTAAAGGTGCCATCTCTGGATGGCTGTAGTACCGCCATCCACCAGAGACCTGGCGGAGTTCAAAACCACGTTGCTCCTGCTCATATCTGTCCGCAAGTGTTCTAAGCGCAGCGCTTATCTCCTCTGTTGGTGCCTCAATAATTTGAGCCAAAACCACCTCGGAAACCGGCTCATCCACCACCATCAATATCGCCTCTAGGCAACGGTGCAGTTCAACTTCAGACATTATCGGCCTCATCTATCGTTTGTGGCGGCAAATCAAACTCATCACTTACTCTAACCTCACCAGATGCAGTGCCTGTCCAGGTAATCTGCAATTCGCCCCAGGAAACCATCTGCTCAAATCGCACAACCCCTTCTCGGTAAAGCTCCAACAACGCCAGGAAGCGTGCCACCACAACTAGGGTTGTCTCAGCATCTGCAATAAGAGCTCGGAAGCTGGCAACACCGGCTCTCCGGAGCTGCTCAACCACCTTACTTGCCTGCTCAGCTACGCTTACTAACGGTAGGTGCAGATGGTCAATACTGAAAGCTGGGGTGGTTTTAGGGGTCAAAACCCGATTGGCGATGGCTGCAAACCTTTGTGAGCCAACCCCGATCAGCACCTCAGGTAGGAGTTGAGCAAAATGTGGGTCTAATGCCACAAGGCGGGCAAAAGATTTCTCCTCACGTTCAATTCTCTCCGAAAAGATCGCCGCTATCTCCTTGAAAGCCCGGTACTGCAGCAATCTGGCAAATAGCAGATCTCTAGCCTCAAGTAGGGCTAGATCGGCCTCATCATCTATCTCCCCACTTGGTAGTAACTTTGCGGCTTTTAGATCCAATAAAGTAGCTGCGACCACTAAAAATTCAGTAGTTTTATCTAAATCCCAGCCTTGATCAGCATTTTCTAGCTGTTTGATATATGAAATAAACTCATCAGTTACCGCACCGAGAGCCACTTCTGTTATATCCATCTTGTGTCTTGAGATGAGTTGGAGCAGAAGATCAAATGGCCCATCAAAGTTACTTAAATGAAGGGAAAATCCAGCCACCCGCCCATCAGTAATAGAAGGCGGAACCACTGGTGCTGTGGATGAATTTTCTTGCGACATGCGCTCAAGATACTTCACAGATCCTTGCCTTTGCACATGCCCCACCGTAGGTTCAGGCCATGGGTAAAAACGCTAGACAGACATCTCGGTTAAACGCTAAATCGACAAACAAGCCCACCGCTATTCCTCGTGAAGAGAGTTTGGCTACCACCTCAGATGTTTTGGGGAAGAAACTACTAAATTTTCCAGAGCCTACTAAAACTCCGGAAACTGGAAATGCCCGAGTTATATCAGTAGTAAATCAAAAAGGCGGAGTTGGAAAAACAACTACTGCAATAAATCTTGGTGCAGCACTGGCTGAGGTTGGAAGAAAAGTTTTGTTGATTGATTTTGATTCTCAAGCCTCCATGACTACCGGCTTAGGAATCAAAGGGCCTGCTCTTCGCGAACAGTATGGCTCTATCTGGTACCTGCTTAATGA
>VGBN01000024.1 GCA_016870455.1 Actinomycetota bacterium
CTCGTCGCTCACTTGAGCGGGGCATGAATGTATTAGCTGATGCGGTCAAGGTGACCCTTGGGCCACGTGGTCGCAATGTGGTGCTGGAGAAGAAATGGGGAGCGCCAACAATCACCAATGATGGTGTTTCAATTGCAAAAGAGATTGAGCTAGATGATCCATGGGAAAAAATTGGTGCCGACCTTGTTAAAGAGGTGGCTAAGAAGACTGATGATGTCGCCGGAGATGGCACCACAACTGCAACTGTACTTGCACAAGCCATGGTCCGTGAAGGATTACGAAATGTGGCAGCCGGATCTAATCCCATGTCATTAAAGCGTGGAATTGAAAAAGCGGTAAGTGCGATCTCAGATGAGTTATTAAAGATGGCAAAGCCAGTTGAGACTAAGGAGCAGATCTCAGCAACTGCATCTATCTCAGCAGCTGACACCACTATTGGAAATATGATCGCCGAAGCTATGGATAAGGTTGGTAAAGAGGGTGTAATTACTGTAGAAGAGAGCAACACCTTTGGCCTTGAGTTAGAGCTAACTGAGGGTATGAGATTTGATAAGGGATATATCTCAGCTTACTTTGTAACTGATACCGATCGTATGGAAACAGTTATGGAGGATGCTTACATCCTGATTGCAAACTCAAAGATTACAAATATTAAAGATCTAGTCCCAGTTCTTGAAAAAGTCATGCAAACCGGTAAACCATTGATGATTATCGCCGAAGATGTTGAGGGTGAAGCGCTTTCAACCTTGGTAGTAAACAAGATCCGTGGCACATTTAAATCAGTTGCGGTTAAGGCACCAGGATTTGGTGATCGTCGCAAAGCGATGTTGCAAGATATTGCCATCCTTACTGGCGCAACAGTTATCTCAGAGGAGGTTGGTTTAAAGCTAGATCAAACAACTTTGGAGCTACTTGGAACTGCCCGTAAGGTAGTAATCGCCAAAGAGGAGACCACAATTGTTGAAGGTGGCGGAGATGCTGATCAGATCAAAGGACGGGTTAATCAAATCCGTGCTGAGATTGAAAAGAGTGACTCAGATTATGATCGCGAAAAACTTCAAGAGCGGCTTGCCAAACTTGCCGGTGGTGTTGCAGTTATTAAAGCTGGAGCTGCCACTGAGGTTGAGCTAAAGGAGCGCAAGCACCGAATTGAGGATGCGGTCCGTAATGCTAAAGCTGCTGTGGAAGAGGGCATTGTTGCCGGCGGCGGTGTGTCATTACTACAAGCCTCAAAGGTTGCCTTCGGTAAGTTGAAGTTATCAGGGGATGAAGCAACTGGCGGAAAGATTGTTGAATACGCAGTTGAATCTCCACTTAAGCAGATTGCAATTAACGCCGGCCTTGAAGGTGGCGTAATTGTTGAAAAGGTGCGCGGCCTAGATACTGGATTTGGATTAAATGCTGCCACCGGTGATTATGTTGACATGATCAAAAGTGGCATCATCGATCCAGCAAAGGTAACAAGATCTGCGTTGCAAAATGCTGCATCAATTGCCGCATTGTTCTTAACAACTGAGGCGGTTATCGCTGATAAACCAGAGCCAAAGCCAGCTGCGCCAATGCCAGGTGGCGATGGTGGCGGAATGGACTTTTAAAAGTTCATAACCAAATTAGCAAAAGCCCCCGCATAAAACCGGGGGCTTTTTCATTTTACTCATAAGCAGATTACAATTTGCAGATGGCAAAAAAGAAATCATTATTTAAAAAGCTTCGCAAAAGCGAGAGCTCACTGGTGGCAGAGCCTGAGGCACCAGTTGATGAGGCAATCTTAGAGGCGATTGCCCAACCAAAAATTGAAGAGGTTGTTAAGCCAGTAATTGTTAGAAAGCCATATGTTGCACCAGCAAAAACCTATCCGGCAAAGATAGAGCTTGAGCCAAACAAGAGCGATATCTTTGGCGCACTAACTCTTGCCAAGCAAGCTGCGATTGAAGATGCTGGCAAAGCTGAATATGTTGGTGAGTTTTACTCAATAGATTCAGATGAGGAAAGAGTTGCCACATACTTGTTTCATGCAAAACTTCCTGGTTACAGCGGTTGGATGTGGGCGGTAACAGTTGCCAAGGTTGATGATCAAAGTGATGCAACAATTTGTGATGTTGTCTTACTGCCAGGTGGTAAAGCATTACTTGCACCAAATTGGGTGCCATACTCACAAAGAATTCAGCCAGGAGATCTTGGTGTTGGTGATGTGGTACCGACCTCACCAGATGATGAACGTCTAACGCAAAGTTATGCAGCTTTGCCCGGTGAGGAAGAGTTAGATATTGCGCAATTGTTTGAGTTTGGTTTAAGCAGAGCAAGAGTTTTATCAATTGTCGGAAGAGATGCAGCAAGTAAGCGATGGTATGAAGGTGATCGCGGGCCGAAAGCACCAATTGCACAAGCTGCACCTAAACCTTGTTCATCATGTGGTTTTTTTATCCCAATTACCGGCTCACTTAGAGGAGCATTTGGAGTTTGCTCAAATGCAATCTCACCTGAGGATGCCCGAGTAGTTTCCTTTGATCATGGGTGCGGTGCTCACTCTGAGGCCTTGATTAAGGCTGAATAATCCACTAACACCTAAGGATCAGGTTGGGTTAAACTACCCACTTGCCCATCGAGTGATGGCCTAAACGAATACTAAAATTTGGGGGGAGATACCAATGCCTACTGGTCGAGTTAAATGGTTTAGTTTGGAAAAAGGTTTTGGTTTTATTTCCAATGACGAGGGTGAGGATGTTTATTTAGCTGCAGCTGCTCTTCCTGAAGGGGTTGCAACTGTTAAGCCAGGCACAAAGTTGGAGTTTTCAATTGCCGATGGTCGTCGTGGCCCACAGGCACTTTCAGTCTCAATTGTGGAGGCACCACCAACAATTTCAACTGGCTCACGTGGTAAAAATGATGATTTAGCGGCAATGATTGAAGACACCATCAAGATCCTAGATCGATATGGCAATGGCCTGCGCAGTGGTCGTACTTCAACTGCTGCCGATGGTGAGAGATTAGCTAAGGTGTTACGAGGAATTGCATCCCAGATTGATGGGAATTAAAGCTCACCTTTCCTACCTCGTTTAATTGTGTAACGAAGTCCAACTGCACCTAGTGCTGCTCCAATTACGCATATCCAAAGTAGATTGCTATCACCATTCATAACAATTGCAAAGACAAATGCAACAATCCAGAGCACTATTCCTAATGCAATGATAAAAATAGCCTCTTTCATACCTTAACCCTTACCTATAAACCGCTGATTAAAACCATAGCAACCATGCCAATTAAAATCGCAATGGTGACTCTGCGGCGAAACTTTGCACTCATCATTTTGCTAATCTTTCCACAACATACTCAATTGATGCAGTCAGGGCGTCAATATCTGCTGGCTCAACCGCTGGGAACATACCAATTCGAAGTTGGTTCTTACCCAATTTACGGTATGGATCGGTATCAACAATCCCATTTGCACGTAAAATCTTGGCAACCTCAAGTGCGTCAATGTTTTCATCAAAATTGATTGTGCCAACTACCTTTGATCGCATCGCCTTATCTGAAACAAATGGTGTGGTGTAGCTAGTTTTCTCAGCCCAAGAGTACAAACGGTTTGAAGAGTCCGCACTTCTTCCTGCGGAAAACTTTAAGCCACCATTTGAATTAATCCAGTTGATTTGTTCTACTAGCAAAATTAAGGTGGCAAGTGCTGGTGTGTTATAGGTTTGATCAAGACGAGAGTTTTCAATTGCAATTGAAAGATCAAAAAATGCCGGCACCCATCTTTTACTTGCCTTAATCTTTTCCACCCGAGCAATTGCAGCAGGGCTCATAATTGCAATCCATAGGCCACCATCGGAGGCAAATGATTTTTGTGGGGCAAAGTAGTAACAATCAGATTGGCCAATATCTAAATCAAGCCCACCAGCAGCACTTGTGGCATCAACTAAAATCAATGAGCCATCTGATCCAGTTGGGCGGGTAATTGGCATCATTACCCCAGTACTTGTTTCATTATGGGTTAATGCATAGGTATCAATATCAGCTGCCACAGTTGGTAGTGGGTGTGAACCCGGCTCTGCCTTAATAACCTGGGGCTCATCAATCATCGGTGCCTCTTTGGCAGCTGTAGCAAATTTTGAAGAGAACTCACCAAATACAAGATGTTGAGATTTTTTCTCTATTAATCCAAAGGTTGCAATATCCCAAAATGCGGTGGAGCCACCATTTCCAATAACTACCTCATACCCATCAGGAAGAGAAAACAATGTTTTAAGACCACCTCTAACCAACCCAACAACCTCTTTAACAGGTTTTTGCCGATGGCTGGTTCCTAATACCTTTCCATAATTAGTAGCAAGATTTGCAATTGATGATGGCAAAATTTTTGATGGGCCACAACCAAATCTGCCATCAGATGGTTTTAAACTCTCGGGAATCTTGATTTCACTCATTGGCAGATATTAGGGGTTAAGCCGTTTAATCAGCCAATTATTATCTTGTCTGATATAACGGATTCGATCATGAAGACGTGAGTAGCGGCCTTGCCAAAACTCAATTGATTCTGGTTTGACCACATATCCACCCCAAAAATCTGGCATTGGAATCTGCTCACCTTCTGGCCATTTTTTCTCAAATTCGGCAAACTTTTTCTCAAGCTCTGCTCTAGAAGATAGCTCACTTGATTGCGCACTAGCCCAAGCCCCAATTTGTGAACCACGAGGTCTGGTAGCAAAGTATTTTTCAGATTCTGCCTTTGAAAGTTTGCTTGCCAAGCCAATCACAATTACCTGTCGCTCAAGTGGATACCAAGGAAATACCAATGAGACTTTATTGTTTTTTGCAATCTCACCTGCTTTTCTAGAGTTGTAATTTGAAAAGAAGGTAAAGCCATCTTGGGTTAAATCTTTAAGTAAAACTGTTCGGCTAGTTGGTTGATTATCTGCCACAGTTGAAAGCACCATCGCATTTGCCTCCACCACAATCTCATTTGCAGCAGCATCTTTAAGCCAGGTATCAAATAAGGTAATTGGATTTTTTGGCAGATCCTCCTCCACCAATCCCACCTGGCCATACTGCCGGCGCATGGCAGCAATATCATCACGATTGGTCATGGCTGTATCCAACCTTACTTTAGATCTCATTTGGTGCATTACCACCTGGGTAGCACAATAGGCCCATAACTTTCAGGACCAAAGGAGTGTTTTAGGTGAGCGAGGATTTTAAACCCGGCCTGGAAGGTGTAATTGCATTTGAATCAAAGATTGCCGAGCCTGATAAAGAGGGTAGTGCGCTTAGATATCGCGGCGTTGATATTGAGGACTTAGTTGGTCGAGTCACCTTTGGAAATGTTTGGGGTCTGTTAGTTGATGATGAATTCAATCCAGGACTTCCACCAGCTGAACCATTTTTAATTCCAGTACATACCGGTGATGTCCGTGTGGATGTGCAATCGGCGATTGCCATGCTTACACCGGCTTGGGGATTAAAGCCATTACTTGATATTTCAGATGAAGAGGCAAGAAATAATTTAGCAAGAGTTTCTGTAATGGTGCTCTCCTATGTTGCCCAATCTGCCCGTGGCACCATCGCTCATCCAATTCCACAATCTGAAATTGATAAAGCACATACTGTGGTTGAGCGGATGATGATTCGCTGGCGAGGGGAACCAGATCCAGTACATGTGCGAGCAATTGATGCTTACTTTGTTTCAGCAGCAGAGCATGGCATGAACGCCTCAACCTTTACCGGCCGAGTAATTGCATCAACTGGCGCTGATGTTGCCGCATCTATCTCAGGTGCAATTGGTGCGATGAGTGGCCCACTACATGGTGGTGCTCCGGCTCGAGTATTAAGCATGATTGAGGCGGTAGAAAAAAGTGGCAATGCTGAAAGTTATGTGAAATCAATTTTAGATAAGGGTGAGCGATTGATGGGCTTTGGTCACCGGGTTTATCGAGCAGAAGATCCACGCGCTCGCACATTACGTAGGACTGCTAAAGAGTTAAATGCACCAAGGTATGAGGTAGCACTTGCTTTGGAAAAGGCAGCACTTGCTGAGTTAAAGCAACGTCAACCTGATCGAGTCTTAGAGACCAATGTGGAGTTTTGGGCTGCAATTATTTTAGATTTTGCACAAGTTCCAGCCAACCTCTTTACCTCCATGTTTACTGCAGCCAGAACTGCTGGCTGGTCTGCGCATATCTTGGAGCAAAAGCGAACTGGCAGGATTATTCGCCCATCAGCTAGGTATGTAGGACCAGGGCCAAGAAAGCCAAAGGATGTTAAAGGTTGGGATCCTTCCGTGGAATCCCTTCATAGCTAACCTGAATTTAAGTGGTTGCCTAGTGGCAGTATAAGCCAATGGCCAGCACCTCAATCTTTTGGTTTCGCAGAGACCTTAGATTAAATGACAACCCTGCCTTACTGGCTGCAATGGCAGAGAGCGATGCAATAATTCCAGTCTTTATTTTAGATCCTAAATTAATTAAAACTGCTGGCAGTAAGAGATTGGCATACCTTGGTCAATCACTTCACCATCTAGATGATTCCCTTGGAAATAAGCTGCATGTAATTGCAGGAGATCAGATAACCGTACTAAAGGAGTTAATGAGTAAAAATGATGCCAGCTCAGTACATATCTCAGCTGAGTATGAGCCATATGGAGCTAAGCGTGATAACGGGGTTGAAGCATCTGGAATTAAGTTAATTAGAACTGGATCTCCATATGCTGTTGCACCAGGCAGAGTTAGAAAACCAAGTGATGACACTCCTTATCGAGTTTATACACCTTTTTACAAAGCATGGTGTATTCATGGCTGGCGTAAACCAGCTGAATCACCTAAAAAAATAAATGCGATTACGCCAAGTAAAGATGCCAGAGCTTTCCCTGATTGGAAACTACCTCAAGGCACAAAAATTACTCCAGCTGGTGAAGCTGCAGCATTAGAAAGATTTAAGTACTTTCAAAAAAATGGTCTAGATAATTACGATGAGGCGAGAAATCTGGCTGGAATTGATGGCACAAGTAAAATGAGTGCGCATCTAAAGTGGGGCGAAATCCATCCACGGACTTTGTTGGCACCCCTCAATGAAAGTAAAGCCCATGATGTTTATCGCAAGGAGATAGCTTGGCGCGAATTTTATGCAGATGTCTTGTTTCATAATCCACACACTGAAACTGATTACTACGCGCCACAGTTTGCCAGTATGCGATATGACCCACCTGGCGAAAAATTTAAAGCCTGGTGTGAGGGTAAAACCGGATATCCATTTGTTGATGCAGCTATGCGCCAATTAGTAACAGAAGGTTGGATGCACAATCGAACCCGAATGGTGGTGGCATCCTTCTTAGTTAAAGATCTGCATTTAGAGTGGCAATTAGGGGAAAGATTTTTCCGTGAGCATTTAGTTGATTATGACGTGGCATCTAATGCTCATGGGTGGCAGTGGACTGCAGGTTGTGGCACAGATGCTTCGCCGTACTATCGAATATTTAACCCAGTTGAACAGGGAAAAAGATTTGATGAAAATGGTGATTATGTTCGTAAGTATGTACCAGAGCTGGCACACATTCCAGGCATTGCAGTGCAGGAGCCGTGGGAGGTAGCTGATGGATATTCAAAAGGTTACGTCAAGCAAATTGTTGATCATAAAGCTGAAAGAAATGAATCACTAGCCCGACTTGAAGAGATAAAAGTAAACAAGCCTGCCTACCCAAAGGATTAATTTGAGTCTGCATGATGTTGTAATCGTTGGTGGTGGACACAATGGTTTAGTTGCAGCCTGCTACCTGGCAAAAGCTGGCAAAAAAGTATTGGTGTTAGAGGCAAACCAACAGGTAGGAGGGGCATCAACATCTGAGTATGTATTTGCTGGTCGTGCCGCAAAATTATCTAGATACTCATATTTAGTATCACTTTTGCCTGATCAAATAATCTCAGATCTTAAATTGAACTTTAAAACAATCTCCAGAAAAGTTTCCTCATATACCCCCTATCAAAATCAAAATGAAGACTCTGGTCTGCTAGTAAATCGAGTATGGGATGAGAGCAACAAAGAATCATTTTTTAAGTTAACTAAATCAAATATTGAAAGTGATGCTTGGCTTAAATTTTATGATCAGGTAAGTAAATTAGCGAAGGTAATTGCACCAACCCTTCTTATGCCACTTCCAACCAAAAGTGAACTAAAAAAACGACTTAATGATGATCAAATTTGGAAGATATTTATTGAACAATCTCTAGGCAAAACACTAGATGAATCCTTTGAAAATGATTTAGTTAAGGGTGTTGTCTTAACCGATGGCTTAATTGGCACATTTACCTCAGCCTATGAGATGCAGGCAAATATTTGTTTTCTCTACCATCTGATTGGAAATGGCACTGGGGAGTGGAAGGTACCAAAAGGTGGCATGGGGGCTTTAATTGATGAGCTTTATAAAAAAGTGATCTCACTTGGTGTTGAAATTAAGGTTAATTCTCAAGTTAAAGCAGTTAATGCTCAGCCTGATCTAGTCAGCGTTGAAGTAGTAGATGGCCAAAAGCATGAAGCTAAGTATTTACTTTCAAATGTTGCCCCTCAGGTCCTGGCAAGATTGCAAGGTGAGGTACCACCTGCCTCATTAGAGGGCTCACAAATAAAGATCAATATTTTGCTTAAAAAACTACCTAGATTTAAATCTGGCGTAGCCGCCAGCGATGCCTTTATGGGCACACTTCATGTTAATGAGAGTTTTACGCAACTTGAGCGGGCATACCAGCAGGCTAAGGCCGGAGAATTGCCCAAGGAGTTACCACTTGAGATGTATTGCCATTCACTCTCAGATAATTCAATTCTCTCTGATGAATTAAATCAACAGGGTTATCACACATTAACAATCTTTGCACTTCATACCCCTGCTAAATTATTTGATAAAGAGCCACAAAAGATCAAAGAGTTAGCAAAGCAAAAGGCGTTAGCGGCTTTGAATCAATACTTGTTAGATCCTATTGAGGATTGTCTTGCAACTGATACAAATGGGCAGCTGTGTATTGAGGTTAAGTCACCGCTTGATCTAGAAAATGAGATTAATCTGCCGCGAGGAAATATATTTCATAAAGATCTTTCTATGCCATTTAAAGAGGATGACTCTGCTCTTAAATGGGGAGTTGAAACAAAGCATCCAAGAGTTTTTCTCTGCGGCGCAGGTGCAATTCGTGGCGGCGGTGTTAGTGGCATTGCTGGACACAACGCCGCTATGGCAGTTTTGGAATTAAACTAAAAAGTTAGAGAACTGCCAAGGATCACTCTCGTCATACTTGCGATTATTCCAACCTTTAAACAGATCATTTCGATGCATTAGCGGATCCCAATTAGCTGCTGCTGAATGGTAGCCACCCCAATACTTCTCAGCATAGGAAAGCACCTGCTGCCAAGGAAGATCATCTGGCACTAGGTAGCCAGAGTTTGGATTAGCCATTGCCCAGGCAACTGCTGCATAAACAGCACTTGCAACTTGAACAGTTGTGGCAGATTGTTTTGGTACTAATTTTCTTGAGTCATGAATATTTAATAAAGAGCCAGTCCACCAAGATTTATAGGCATGACCCATTAGTAACACACCTAATCGATCATCACCATCAATAATCTCTTCATTCATAATTCGTTGATTCTTTGTTAAATCCCATTGACGCATCTGTAATTCATGCATTGAGGCAACCGCTGCATCAGTTGGGCAGTAGGCATAATGAACTGTTGGGCGGTAAACAGCTTTACTACCCTCCCAAACTGTTAAGTGATCGCTAATTGTGAATGCCTCACCATGACGGATAACCATCCCAGTTGTCTCCATATTTGGCACCCAAGATCTAACCCAGGTCATCGCTCCTGGTTGGGCAATACAGATCTGATTTTTTGGTCCATCTGCATGTTGATAGGCATTAAGTGGCAAAGTTTTTTCATGAGTACCCCAACCCATCTCAGCTGGGGCAATACCCTCTTCATAAAAACCCTCAACCGACCAGGTATTAACAAACTCATTAACCTGTTTTGGCTTATCTGATATTTGAGTATCTCGCTCTGCTATATGAATTACTTTCACACCAAGTTTTTGGGCAAGAGTTGGAAAATTCTCATCAGCTAATGCCTGTTCAATACCCGAAGCAGCTTTTCCGTCTTTGATTGCACTAGTTGCAATATCAAACAATGCTTTTTTAGTTAGGTGTGAAACTAAACCAGGGTTAGCCCCATGTTCAACAATTGCAGTTGGACCTTTTCCGCCCCAGGTATCAGTTAACTTACGAAGTTTCATATGACGCCAATAAAGAGTGCGCTCAGTCGGATTACGTGTTGAGCCTGCAGCGTATGGCTCCCACTCTTCAATAGATGTATTTAAGTAGATCACGCCATGATCATGTGCCCAGCCAATAATTGCATTGGCATCAATATTCCATGCTAAATCTAAAAGAAAATCCCCTGCAGATAAGTACTTTGATAGGAATTGATCCATATTTTCGCGGGTAAGTTGATCTTGCACATAAGTTGCTCCCGCAGCTATTGCCTCTGAAACTCTACTTCGATTATCACGCATATCTGCAATCGTGATCTGTTTTGCATCTACTAGATGCTCAATTAAAAGTGGTAGTACACATTGTGATACTGAACCTGCACCTAAAACCAGAACTCGATTTGAGTAGCGTGCTGCCAATTAGGACCTCCTACTTTCTTGCTAACTCACTTAGCCAGTGAAGATTAACCTAAATTTTCAATTTTGCTATTCCACAAGAGCGATCCCACCCCACTTCGTTTGGCCTCATACATCGCTGCATCTGCTCGTCGCAGTGAGGAGATTGGATCTGATCCTTGCTCGATTGCTGCATAGCCAATACTGACCTTAACTTTGACCTGGCCAGTCAACAGCGAGATTGGATAACTTAAGGTTGCGCCAATTGCCTGCGCTAACTCACCTGCCTCTGTGGAGTTAATCTCTGCCAGCACGCCAAACTCATCACCGCCAAGGCGGGCCAGCTGAGCTTGTGTTGGAATTACTCGAGTGAATCTATTTGCCACCTGCCTTAAAAGCTCATCTCCTGCAGCGTGACCCATCGAGTCATTTATCCTCTTAAAGCCATCTAGATCTAACAAGAATATGTAACCTGATTTGAGCTGGCCTAGGTGCAGTAAGAAGTTGCGGCGATTGGATAAACCAGTTAACTCATCAGTTCTTGCTAGCGCTCGCTCCGTACCAGCAGTGTTTGCCTCCTGTAGCGCAAAACTCATCCGGATAAATGCCAATGCAATTGTGATAAATCCTGGAACTAAGATAAAACTTGGAAAGTATCCAGGGCGAAGGGCGGCAACGCCAAGCAGACAACTGCTGGCAATCAATGCAATAGTTGCACTGTATGAAGAGATCTTTTCTGAAAATTTAGATTCAGGAGAAGGGTATGAAAGAGCAACGGCAAGTAGTAGTAAGCCCAATATCCATCCATCATCTGAAATTGACCCAAATTGATAAGTACCTTTTATTGAGGAGTAGATAAAGAAAAAATCAGCCGCTACAAAACAAAGTAAGCCAGTAGCAAGTAAAGCTGACCTAATACACAGCGGAGTTAGCAGGAGATAAACCACAACCATCGCTAATAAAACTATGTCACCTACTGGATACAAAATTGAGGTAAAGACCTGCCAAGTAGAGCCTGAAAAACCAACCATGGCAGGTTTTAGAAGAAATGCGGTTAATACACTGGTAAACCCAATCGCAATTATTACCGTATCAAGTAACTCTAATGCTGAAATCGATCTTTTATAGGTAAAACTTCGAGTAATACCGACAAACACTAAGGGATAGAAAATAACGTAACAAAAATCTGAAAATCCTTCAGGTATTTGCAGGTCAAAAAATGAATTCCAGGTAGAAAAAAATGAACCCATACTCCAACCTAAGGCTGCCAGCCCAAATGAGTTCGAAGTAATTCGATCGGTTAAGAGTGGGGCATTAAAAGCAATTGCTGCAGCCATTAAACCAACCAGATTAAATAGTATTAGGTCTACCAAGACATTATTCTCAGGAAGTACCCAACTTAAGATCAGATGTGAGGCCAAAATCGATCCAGTTAGCCACTTCAAACCAATCTGTGGTCGAAATAATTTCACAATCAATAGTAAAATATGGCCTGATAGTAAAAAAGAGATCTGGGGAAAAATAAGTGGCTGCACTCTCAAGACGAGGCTTTATTTGCGGCAGTGCTGCAGTTGCAGCACTTGCAACTGTGCCAGCTATAGCAGCAACTGGTGTAAAGACCCTTGCCAATGGTCGAACAGAGGTGAGTTTGGCAGCTAATCCTGCGCTTGCAAATGTAGGTGGGATTGTTGAGGTGAATATTAAAAAATATGGCCGAGTGGCAATCGTTCGAACCTCAAAATCAGCAAAAGGTTTTTCAGTCTTTAATCTCTCTTGTCCACATGCTGGAGTTCGAGTAACACAATCATCTGGCGGATGGATCTGTCCTGGACCTAGAGGTCATGGATCAGAGTTTGCATTAAATGGCGCACTAAAGGTTGGCCCTGCAACAACTGCACTGCGAGCGATTAAATTTACGGCAACAAGTAAGGCCGTAACAATCGCATAAGCAATTACTACGGCCTTTTATTTACTTATTTAGTATTTAGGATTGCACTTATCTCTAACAGTTGATCGAATCATTAACATTAATGAGTATGCATTTCTAAACTCACCTAATGCACCATCAATTGTATCAACCACAGATTGAATTGCTGTTTTGTTCGCCTCTAAGGTTGCGATCTTTCCAGCAAGGGAAGCAGAGAGCTCATTTAATCTGCTCTTCTGTGTGGCATTTGTGGTTCTAACTGCTGCTGCGGTTAGCGCTGCTACCTGAGCATTTGCAGTGGTAATAACCCCGGCAGGTGCTGGCATCTGACCAATTCTTGCATTTGCATTTGTTGGTTGATGAACTACCCAAAACTTTTTTGCTCCAATATTTGCAGCGGTAGGTGCTTTATTTGTGCTGGCCTTGGTTGCAGAGTAGTAAGTCGATCCGTAATAGACCACATCAGATTTCTTATAAGCAATCAAGCTGTTCCACATAATCACATCTCTAAGTGGTGCGCCAACTGGTTCGATTTGGATCGCTCGGCTGGCTTCAGAA
>VGBN01000025.1 GCA_016870455.1 Actinomycetota bacterium
AGTTCAACCTTTTCTTGACTCTTATCAGCAATACAAATTTGATCGCTTTTAAGTGAATGGCTAAGCAAACTTTTTATAATCGATGAACCCATAACGCCAACACCGATAAAACCTATGCACTTGTTTGTAAGTGGGGTGTTCATACTTCAAGCCTACCCAATTAGTCTTTACCCGTATCTGACCCTTAAACTATGGCGCTATGGCGACTAAAAACAAAGATAAATCCAAGCTTTCAAAGAATGAAGTCGCTCCTAATTTTGCACGTGACTGGGTTGAGTTTGAAAACCCAGCAAATACTGAGGAAATTTTTAAGTGTGATCTAACTTGGCTCACATCATATTGGCAGTGTATTTACGGAAATGGTTGTTGCGGCATTGATGGTGATAGACCAGATGCGGGCTGCTGTTCTGATGGTGCTTACTTCACAGGTAAAGAGGATGAAAAAAGAGTTTTTGAGGCTGCTAAAAAACTTACTCGGGCCAATTGGCAATTTTATGATCAAGCTCGACCAGGAAAAGCTGGTGGTAAATTACAGATTTCAGAGGTCGGATTAGATAAAGATCGTAAAACTAGAAATGTTAAGGGTTCATGTATATTTTTAAATCGAGCAGGTTACGCAGCACCTGGCTATACCGGTTCCTTTGGCTGTGCACTTCATCATTTGGCAGCTAAAGAACAGGTGCATGTAGTTGAAACTAAACCTGACATTTGCTGGCAACTACCAATCCGTAGATCATGGGAGTTTCGCGAGTTTGGTGGAAAAGAAATAACTGTGGTTGTAATTGGTGAGTACACCCGCGCAGCTTGGGGTGAGGGTGGTGCTGACTTTGACTGGTATTGCACTAGCAACTCTGAAGCTCATGCTGGCAAAGTTCCAGTTTATAAATCAAGCAAAGTTGAGTTAACTAAAATGATGGGTAAAAAAGGTTATGCCGAACTTGAAAAATTATGTGAAAGTCGCATGGCTGCAATATCTGCCACGCGCAAGGCGCAGAAAAAGCGAGAGCTGCCTCTATTTGTGATTCATCCGGCCACCAAGGCTGCGCAAGAGGGACGATAGTCAGCCTTAGCCATTAGATTAACGCCATGGCAAAAGCACCAGCAAAAGATCCTTTTCGTTGCGTTGAATGTGGCTGGAGTGCCACAAAATGGGTCGGTAGGTGCGGTGAGTGCCAAGCTTGGGGAACAGTTGAAGAAATTGCAGCACCAAAAAAACTTTCTCTTGTTGCTGGAGCAATTACCTCAGCGGCAAAACCAATCGGTGATGTTGATTTAGCAAGTGCAAAGGCTAGAAGTAGTGGAGTTGGTGAGTTAGATCGAGTTTTAGGTGGCGGATTAGTTCCGGGTGCTGCAATCTTGCTTGCAGGCGAACCTGGAGTTGGAAAATCAACATTACTTCTGACTGTTGCAGCAGAGACTGCCAAGCAAGGAATTCTTTCTCTTTACATAAGCGGAGAGGAGTCAGCTTCTCAGGTGCGGCTACGGGCGGAGCGATTAAACGCAATTGATAAAAATTTGTGGTTAGCCGCCGAGTCTGACTTAGGTGCTGTTATTGCCCATATTGATTCAGTAAAACCAGAGTTACTAGTTATTGATTCAATCCAAACTATTTCAAGTACCACAGTTGATGGTGCGCCAGGTGGAGTAACTCAGGTTCGTGAAATAGCTGCTGCTTTGATACGAATTGCTAAAGAGCGATCAATTACCTTGGTATTAGTCGGACATGTAACTAAGGATGGCTCAATTGCTGGGCCTCGGTTACTGGAGCATTTAGTGGATGTAGTTTTAAATTTTGAAGGAGAGCGTCACTCTAGACTTAGGTTGATTCGAGCAATTAAAAATCGATTTGGTGCCTCTGATGAGGTCGGCTGTTTTGATTTAAATGACGCCGGCATTGTTGGATTACCTGACCCAACTGGCCTATTCACCTCCCGCCATACCGATCCAGTTCCAGGCACATGTGTAACTGTTGCTTTAGAGGGAAGAAGAGCCTTGCTCGCTGAGATTCAATCCTTAGTTAGTGCACCAAATTCAGATGGTAGAGATTGGGGAAACTCAAGAAGAGTAACAAGTGGATTGGATAACTCACGCACTGCGATGACTTTGGCGGTGTTAGAGCTTCGTGCAGGAATTAAAATCTCAGGGCGAGATGTCTATGTCGCAACTGTTGGTGGTATGAAGATAAATGAACCTTCCGCTGATCTTGCAGTAGCTCTCTCAGTTGCCTCTGCTGCTAAAGGTTTAGCTCTGCCAGCTGATTTAGTTGCTATCGGTGAGGTTGGGTTAGCTGGTGAAATCAGAAAAGTAACTGGAATTACTCAAAGAATTTCTGAGGCTGCCAGGCTAGGTTTTAAAAGAGCAATCGTGCCAGTGGGAAGTGATTTAAAAATATCCGGTATCGAAGTTCTAGAGGCAGCTCGAGTTGAGCAAGCAATAAGTAAGGTGAAAATTAATTAGTTGGAGGGTCTACTAAAAATAAAGTGCTAGTAAATCCACCATCGACTGGGATTGCCACACCAGTAATAAAATCACTTTCCGAACTTCCTAAAAACTTCGCAATTCCAGCAAAATCTGCCGGCTCTCCCCACCTGCCGGCTGGAGTTCTATCAAGGACCTTATCTACAAAATTTGGCAACGATCTTGTTTGTTGCGTTAGCTCTGTTTTAATCCAGCCTGGTAGCACGCTGTTCACTTGAATATTATCCCGACCCCAAGCATTGGCTAAGCTCATAGTTAATTGCACAACCGCGCCTTTAGTGGCTGCATAAATTGGCGCAATACCAAAGCCAAATACACTAGTAAGTGAACCAATAGTAATTATTTTTCCCCCACCACGCTTTTTCATTATCGGATAAACCGCTTGGCAGCAATCAAAGACGCCAGTTAAATTAACTTTTATTATCTGATCAACTTCATCGGGTACATAGTTTTCTGGGGCTTTGCGAATATTTATACCAGCATTAGCAACTAATATATCAACGCCACCAAACTCTTTTTCAGTATCAATCATCCCTTGCTTAATTTGATTTTTATCTGATATGTCAACATTAAACGCTTTTGCTGCAACGCCAAGTGATTTTAGTTTTGCAACCGCAGCTTCACTTTTTTGAATATTTCGAGCCCAAATTGCAATATCTGCACCAGCCTGTGCTAAACCGGTAGCAAATCCCAAACCAATACCACCATTGCCACCAGTAACAACTGCTACTTTCCCCTTAAGGGACATATTAGGCAGAGGCTGGGTCTGTTAAATCTTCAAATGTATCTGGCATAGCAGATTTAGAGGTTCCCTTAAAGGTAAAGGTTGCAGTATCACTCTCATCTGAAACATCTACCAAAATAATCTCACCAGCTTTTAGATCACCAAATAGCATCTTCTCAGATAAAACATCCTCTAGCTCTCGCTGAATAGTTCTGCGAAGTGGGCGAGCGCCTAGCACTGGGTCATAACCACGCTTTGCCAAAAGTGATTTAGCACCAGCGGTTAACTCGATACCCATATCTTTTGCCTTTAATCGCTCATCTAATTGCGCAACCATTAGGTCAACAATCTTGACGATCTCATTTTCAGTCAACTGGTGGAAGATCACAATGTCATCAATACGATTTAAGAACTCAGGACGGAAGTGAGTTTTTAACTCATCACTTACCTTTGCCTTCATTCGCTCGTAACTGCCTTGAGCATCTGCCACATTTGCAAAGCCAAGTGAGAGGGATTTAGAGATATCTTTAGTTCCAAGGTTGGTAGTCATAATGATAATGGTGTTTTTAAAATCCACTACTCGGCCTTGGGCATCAGTTAGGCGACCATCCTCAAGCACCTGCAGTAATGAGTTAAAGATGTCGGGGTGTGCCTTTTCAATCTCATCAAATAGAACAACTGAAAATGGACGGCGGCGAACCTTCTCAGTTAATTGACCACCCTCGTCATAACCAACATAACCAGGAGGTGCACCAAATAAACGTGAAGCGGTATGTTTTTCAGAGTACTCAGACATATCTAATTGAATCAATGCATCGGCATCGCCAAATAGGAATTGCGCCAAAGTTCTAGATAGCTCTGTCTTTCCAACCCCAGATGGGCCAGCAAAGATAAATGATCCGCCAGGACGTTTTGGATCTTTAAGTCCAGCACGAGTTCTGCGGATAGCTTGGGACAAAGCTTTGATCGCTTGATCTTGACCAATCACACGGCGGTGTAATTCATCCTCCATCTTAAGTAAGCGAGCAGTCTCTGCCTCTGTTAACTTAAATACTGGAATACCAGTTGCAGTTGAAAGAACCTCAGCAATTAACTCCTCATCAACCTCGGCAACCACATCCAGGTCTCCTGCCTTCCAATTCTTTTCTTTATCTGCTTTCTCAGTAATCAAGGACTTCTCTTTATCGCGAAGTGAGGCAGCCTTTTCAAAATCTTGTCCATCGATAGCTGACTCTTTTTCTTTTCGAGCAGCAGCAATTTTTTCATCATATTCACGAATTTCAGGTGGCACAGTCATTCGACGAATGCGAAGTCGAGAGCCAGCCTCATCAATCAAATCAATTGCCTTATCTGGCAGATGACGATCTGAAACATAACGATCAGCCAGGGTTGCAGCAGAAACTAATGCGCCATCTGAGATCGAAACCTTATGGTGGCTCTCATAACGATCGCGAAGTCCCTTTAAAATTTCAATTGTGTGAGCAACAGTTGGCTCTGCCACCTGAATTGGTTGGAATCTGCGCTCAAGTGCTGCATCTTTTTCTAAGTGCTTGCGGTACTCATCCAAAGTAGTTGCACCAATTGTCTGTAACTCACCACGAGCCAGCATTGGCTTCAAGATTGAAGCTGCGTCAATTGCACCCTCGGCTGCTCCTGCGCCAACTAATGTGTGAATCTCATCAATAAACAAAATGATGTCTCCGCGAGTGCGAATCTCTTTTAAAACCTTCTTTAATCGCTCTTCAAAATCACCGCGGTATCTAGAGCCGGCAACTAATGCACCAAGATCTAGTGAGTAAAGTTGTTTATCCTTTAAAGTCTCAGGGATATCACCTTTGATAATTGCTTGAGCTAAACCTTCAACAACCGCTGTCTTTCCTACCCCTGGCTCACCAATCAAAACTGGATTATTTTTTGTTCTGCGAGAGAGCACCTGCATTACCCGCTCAATCTCTTTCTCTCTGCCAATTACTGGATCTAACTTTCCTTCTCTTGCTGCTTGGGTAAGGTTTCGACCAAATTGATCTAAGACTAATGATGTTGATGGTTGACCCTCAGCTGGTCCACCAGCAGTTACCGCCTCTTTGCCTTGATAACCAGATAGCAACTGAATAACTTGTTGGCGAACTCGAGATAAATCAGCACCCAGCTTTACTAAAACTTGTGCGGCAACACCTTCACCTTCACGGATTAAACCTAAAAGAATGTGTTCGGTGCCGATGTAATTGTGTCCTAATTGCAGCGCCTCGCGAAGTGAGAGCTCTAAAACTTTTTTAGCCCGTGGTGTAAATGGAATATGTCCAGATGGTGCTTGTTGTCCTTGGCCAATAATCTCTTCAACTTGTGAGCGAACTGCCTCTAATGAAATACCAAGTGATTCAAGTCCTTTGGCTGCCACACCTTCACCTTCATGAATTAAACCTAAAAGAATATGTTCAGTACCAATGTAATTGTGGTTGAGCATGCGTGCTTCTTCTTGCGCCAGCACAACAACACGTCTGGCACGATCGGTAAACCGTTCAAACATTGCTCAAACCTTTCTTGTCTTGATGCAAATAGCCTAATGCCAAGTTGGGACATTATGCACTTCGATTAGGCTGTGAATAACTCACCCATATATTGGGCCTACTCTGGCTCTATAACCCCACAATTGGGGTGTTTATGCCCGAAAACTTAAAGAATTTTAAGCATTCTCGTGTTTCCCAGTGTGTTGGGCTTAACACTCTCTAGATCTAGGAACTCTGCTATTCCCTCATCATATGAGCGAAGTAGTTGCGTATAGATCTCAGGATCAACTGGTGCACCTTGTATTTCCTTAAATCCATGCGAGCCAAAAAACTTTGTTTCAAAGGTTAAACAAAAAACCTTCTTCACCCCAACCTCTTTTGCTCGAGCTAATATGTTTTCTAAAATTAAATGTCCAACACCTTTGCCATGCATTTGCTCTACTACTGCAACCGTTCTAACCTCAGCAATATCCTCCCAGAGCACATGCAACGCCCCACAACCGACAACTTCACCGTCAGATTCGGCAACGACAAACTCTTGCACGCTTTCAAATAAGGTAACAGTCTCTTTTGAAAGTAACTTTCGCTCAACTGCATAAGTATCAACAATGGCTCTGATCTTCTTTACATCAGAGGTTTTAGCTGGTCTAACTACAATTGACACTACTCATCACCAGCTGTTGGCTTTACTAATGGAAACAAAATAGTCTCTCTAATTCCTAATCCAGTAAGTGCCATTAATAATCTATCAACACCCATTCCCATACCACCCATTGGTGGCATGCCATGCTCCATAGCTCTTAAGAAATCCTCATCCAATCCCATCGCCTCTAAATCACCAGAGGCTGCTAGTTTTGCTTGTTCAACCAATCTCTCCCGCTGAATAACAGGATCAATCAACTCTGAGTAACCGGTTGCTAACTCAAATCCTTCAACATAAAGATCCCACTTCTCAGCCACACAAGGTATTTGACGGTGAGCTCTGACCAAAGGTGAGGTATCAATTGGAAAGCCCATAACAAATGTTGGTGCACTTAACCTCTTTACCACTGTGTGCTCAAAAATCTCCTCAGCAATCTTTCCTTTGATCCATTTTGGATCAAGTTTTATGCCCAACTTGGTGGCTATTTTCTTAAGTTCATCTAATGAGCTCTCACCAGTTACCGTCTGACCAACCTCTTTTGAAATCGCTTCAAAGAGAGATATCTGCTGCCAATCACCACCTAGATCTACCTCTCTGCCATCATGATGTTTTACCTTATGAGAACCAAAAACTGCTTTAGCAGCATCTTGGACAAGAGTTTTGGTTAACTCCGCCATGCTCTGCCAATCTCCATATGCCTCATATGTTTCAATCATGGCAAACTCAGGTGAGTGTGATGAATCTGCACCTTCATTTCGGAAATTTCTATTTATCTCAAAAACTTTTTCAAGTCCACCTACTACACAGCGCTTTAGGTATAACTCTGGAGCAATTCTTAAAAACAAATCCATCTCATAGGCATTACTAAATGTCTTAAATGGCCTAGCAGCTGCCCCACCATGCATTACCTGCAGCATCGGTGTTTCTACCTCTAAAAAGTTTTTCCTGCTAAAACTCTCACGAAGTGATTTCATCACTGTCGGACGCAATCTGGCATTACTCCTTGCCTCAGGTCGAACAATAAGATCCACATATCGCATTCGAACCCGACTTTCTTCCGAAAGTGGTTTATGTTCAACTGGTAATGGTCTTAATGCTTTTGCCGCCAACATAAAAGAGTTTGCCAAAATAGATAATTCTCCTCGTTTAGAGGTAATTACCTCACCTGTTACTGAGACAATATCGCCTAAATCAATCTCTGATTTCCAAATCTCAAGTTGCTCATCCCCAATTTTGTCCAGCGAGAACATTGCTTGAAGCTCTGTGCCATCACCTTCGCGCAAATTTGCAAAACATAATTTGCCGGTATCACGCTTAAAAATTACACGACCAGTAACTGACTCAATAATTCCAGTTGTTACATCTATTGGTAGATCTTTATGTTTATTTCTAATCTCTAACAGAGAGGTGGTCCTCGGTACAGCTACTGGGTAGGGCTGACCACCCCGGCTTAATATCGCAGCCCGTTTTTCTCGGCGGATCCGCAATTGTTCTGGTAGATCATCCTCATCAGCCATAATGTGTTAGATCTTAGCGGGTGTGATCAGAGGTTATGATTTAATTTCGCTCATGTACTAAGCGCAATCCGATCAATGTCAGATCTGGTTCATGAAATTCGATCGTCTCGCTAATACCAAGAACGAGCGGTGCAAGACCACCAGTTGCAATTACGCAGACATCGCCAGAATCTGGATACAAATCCGCTAGCTCATCAATTATGCGATTGACCAAGCCATCTACTTGGCCCGCAAATCCAAATATCGTCCCCGATTGCAAGGCTTCAACAGTGTTTTTGCCGATAACAGATCTTGGCTTAACTAACTCAACTTTACGAAGTTGAGCAGCTCTTGCAGCTAAAGCATCAACTGAGATCTCAATACCAGGGGCAAGTGCTCCTCCTAAAAACTCACCTTTTGGTGAAACTACATCCAAATTTGTTGAGGTTCCAAAATCCACCACAATTGATGGACCCTCTGCACCGTAAAGAGTAAAGGCTGCTAGCGAGTTAACGATTCGATCAGCACCAATCTCTTTTGGATTATCTACCAACAGTGGCACGCCAGTCTTAACACCTGGTTCAATGATTGTGCTCTTTACATCTTGGTAGTGATCATCTAGTAGCTTTCTAATCTCTCTTAATACTGCTGGCACAGTTGAACAAATTGCTACCCCGGTAATATCAAATCCAGCAACTAGTGATGAGTATTGCAGCCATAACTCATCTGCAGTGTCTCTAGGATCAGTCTTAACTCGCCAAGATTGTTCTAACTTATCCTTGTTAAAAATTCCCAAAACTGTATTGGTATTTCCAACATCTATCGTAAGCAGCATTACTTTTCCTCTCTAAAATCTAGGCCGATATCTAAGGCTGGGGCTGAATGTGTCAATGATCCAATTGCTAGATAATCAACACCTGTGTTTGCATAGGCTTTAGCATTTTCAATTGTTAGACCACCTGACGCCTCTAGTTTTACACTGCCGGCTGTTATTGCTACCGCCTCTTCACACATTTTTACACTCATATTGTCAAGTAATATCAAATCTGGTTTTAATGCAACTGCTTCTTTAAGTTGTATAAGTGAATCAACCTCTATCTCAATAAATTTGCCTGGATACATTTTCTTTATAGTGTTAAAAGCTGCTGTTATGCCACCTGAGGCGGCGATATGGTTATCTTTAATTAATGCAGATTCAGATAGTGAGTGGCGGTGATTTACCGCTCCTGCAATTCGGGTGGCAAATTTTTCTAAACTTCTCAACCCAGGGATAGTTTTTCGGGTGTCCCTAATCTGACACCTTGTGCCAGCAATCTCAGTAACCCACTTACTAGTTAATGTTGAAATGCCACTTAAGTGAGATAAAAAATTAAGTGCGGTTCGTTCAGCAAGTAAAATCTTTTGAGTATTTCCTTGCAGAGAAATTACTGCTTTCCCAGCTGTGACTTTTGAGCCTTCGTTAACCAAAATCTCGTAGTGATTAATCCCGCAGTATTCAAGAACAGCAGCTGCCACATGTAAGCCACTAACCACCCCATGATCTCGCGTAATTAAATCACCTTTAGAGACTGAAGATGAAGAGATTGTCGCAGTGGTGGTCAGGTCAACACCACCGGCTAAATCTTCGCTAATTGCATCTTTAACTAATTGGAAAATGTGATTAGGTGACAGCCCTAACTGCTTTAGATTATCTCGAAGCTGATTCACTTAAATCACCTCCAGATTAGATGACCAATTACCAGATGAATCTATCTGTTGAATAATTCTACTCAGCCATTTATCTTCTGTATTTGGGTAATCACTACGCCGGTGCGATCCTCGAGATTCAGTTCTTAGCAAAGCTGATTTCACGATCACAGTGGCCAATAGATGAAGATTTGTTGCCTCCCAAGCTTCGATACATGGCTCTTTACTTGTTAACTTGGACAACTCAACTAAAGTTTGTAAAGTTTTAGTTAAAGAAGCCTCTGATCTTAAAACTCCTGCTCCTTCACTCATTGCAATTTGCAGCGGTAAAAGAATTTTAGGATCTAGCAGAATATTGTTTTTTTCATTAACTGCCTCTTGCTGAGCAGGTAAATCTTTTGATAAAGCGGCAGCAATTCTTGCGCCAAACACCAATCCTTCTAACAATGAATTAGAGGCAAGTCGATTAGCTCCGTGAGCGCCAGTACAAGCAGATTCACCACAAATATAAAGCCCATCAATCGATGACTTTCCATTTAAATCAACCAATACGCCCCCTGATGCGTAATGTGAGGCTGGTGCAACAGGAATCTTTTCTTTGGTTGGGTCAATTCCATTTTGTATACAGGAGCTGTAAATGGTTGGAAATCTATTAGCAAAATCTTTAACACCCGTTGCATCTAACCAAACAAATGGTTGACCACTCAATCTCATCTGATTAAAAATCTCAATCGCTACCACATCTCTAGGTGCTAAATCTGCTTGCGGATGTTTGCCCTTCATAAATTGTTCATTTTTAGCATTCAGCAAAACCGCACCCTCACCCCTTACTGCTTCACTAATTAATGGCTGTTGACCTCTATTTGCTAGATCTCGCCACAAAACAGTTGGATGAAACTGGATGAACTCAACATCGGCAACCTTTGCACCTGCTCTTAGTGCTAGTGCAACACCATCGCCAGTTGAAACAGCTGGATTTGTGGTTTGTGAGTACACCTGACCTAATCCACCAGTTGCAACTACAACCGCTCTTGCAAGTGCTCTACCAACACCATCTCTACTTCCAGCCCCTATTACATGCAAAGTAACGCCGCAAACTCGACCAGTTGAACTTTTCAAGGCATCGATTACCAGCGCGTGTTCAATAACCTCAATACCTGAGTCCTCTTTTACAGCAGAAAGTAAGGCTCTTGAAACCTCAGCACCTGTGGCATCACCGCCTGCATGCAAAATCCTATTTCTTAAATGTCCACCTTCACGAGTTAAGGCAATCTCACCAGTTTCAGATTTATCAAATACCGCACCCTGAGCAATTAATTTCCTAACCGCCTCTGGTCCTTCTGAAACTAAAATATCAACAGCTTTGATATCGCATAAACCTGCTCCTGCTGCCAAAGTATCTTTCTTATGTTGATCAGGTGTGTCACCTGGCCCAAGTGCTGCTGCAATTCCTCCCTGTGCCCATTTAGTAGATCCCTCATCAATTTGCGCTTTAGTAACTAACAAAACTGATAAACCATATGAGCGCAGATTTAAAGCGGTGGTTAGTCCTGCAACACCAGAGCCAATAACTATTACATCTGCAGAGGTGCTCCAACCAGGTGAGCCGGTGAGTAATTTCATTACCTACCTCCAATGGCTATATTGTCAATCAAACGCACCTGATTTACCCAACCAGCGACAATTAGACGCTTATTTTTGGTTGAGGGCACTGCCTCTGCGAAACTGTCTTCATCAATTAAATTCAAATAATCTAACTTGAATGAGGGTTGCTTTTTCAAAACAGCGCTAGCTAGCTGCAAATTTTCGGTACTCAGTGCTTGAAAAATTACATTTGCTACTTGCTTTTCTTGCTCTGATAACCTGGTATTTCTTGAGGATAAAGCTAAATTGTTTTGATCTCTAATTGTGGGTGCTGAAATTATATCTATGGGTAATTGAAACTTTTTAACCATTTGCTTTATCAAAAAAAGTTGCTGATAATCTTTTTCACCAAACACTGCAAACTTTGGCTTAACTAATTCAAATAATCGTTTAACAACTGTCAATACACCAGAAAAGTGACCAGCCCTAGCTGCGCCTTCATATAAATCTCCTAGTAAGCCCGCATCAACTTTTTCTATCTTTCCTGGATAGATCTCTATTTCAGATGGGAGAAATACCGCTGTGGCTCCTGCTTTATAAGCAAGTTGCAAATCTGCCTCAATATTTTTTGGGTAATTATGCAAATCATTTTTGTTTTCAAATTGCAGTGGATTAACAAAAATACTAACCGCAATCTTTTGACCATAATTCTGGGCTATTTTGATTAAGGATTGATGGCCAGCATGAAGAGCGCCCATAGTGGGAACTAGCACATCCCATTTTTGGCGCGCTAAATCATCAGCAGAATTAAGAACTTCAATCATGGCTCCAGTCCTTTCCGGGTACCGGGCTAGAAGGTGAGTTTAACTTGTGGCTTGAATACTTGCCAATAAAGATTTAACTGTGCCAACCCCAGGGATTTCACCTTCAGGAT
>VGBN01000026.1 GCA_016870455.1 Actinomycetota bacterium
CTACGTGCCCACGCCGCTAAGGAGTCTAGTTGTGGCAGTAATTCTCTTGAGTTTTTTGGTAAATCCACCCAATTCAATCTAGTAGATGCCTCTGAATCTGGACCCCATATAGATGCATCCTTAACTGCTAAGGCCTTGGAAACTTTGTGTAACTCTGTAACTATCTTGAGATTTACCCTTGATAGCGCTGCTCCTGATAAATTCATTGTCACCCTGTAACTACTGCTCGAACAGAACTCATTAGCTCCATCCAGGATGATTCAAACTTTTTAACCCCATCTATTTCAAGATCAACTGTGATCTTATCTAGATCAATTCCTGCCAATGCCAATTTTGCAAGATTAGATTTTGCTATAGCCAAATCATCTGTCATTTTTTCATAGTTATAAATACCGGTATTTTTGACTGATAGTAGCGTTTGCTCTGGCATGGTGTTGACTGTGTTAGGTGCAATTAGCTCCATGACATATCTATTTGGATCATACTTTGGATCCTTAACACCGGTGGATGCCCATAATGGTCGCTGAAGATTACAACCTGACATCTGCAAAGATTGCCAGAGCTGGCTCTTTTGGAAGTTTAAAAATGCCTCATAAGCCATGGTTGCATTTGCAATCGCTGCACATCCGCGAAGTGCCGAACTTTCAGGAAGAAGTGCATCGACAGAGGTGTCTAGCCTGCTAATAAAAAAGGAGGCAACTGAAAACACTTGATTTGCCGAACCTCCTGCCGCCAGTAGCTTCTCTAACCCTGCAGCGTAAGCGTGCATTACTTGTTTATATCTTTCAACAGAAAAAATTAGAGTTACATTCACACTTATTCCGTCAGCAATTAAAGAGGTAATTGCAGGCAAACCTTCAACTGTTGCTGGCACCTTGATTAGAAGATTTGGTCTATCGATAATCTTCCAAAGATGCTTGCCTTGATTGATCGTAGCCTGGGTATCCCGAGCGAATCTAGGATCGACCTCAATTGACACCCGACCGTCAATATGTTTTGTTTGCAAATAGGTATTTTGCAGTAGATCACAGGCACTTCGAACATCATCGGTGGTTAATTGGGTAATTACCTCTTCAATAGAAAGGTTTGCATATTTTTTAATATCTTCGCGGTAAAGAGTGGATTTTCTGATTGCATTAGCAAAAATACTGGGATTGGTTGTCACACCCACCACATTGTCTTGCTGAACTAAATCGGCCAGCGAATTGTTTTGCAAACGATCCCGAGATAGATCATCCAACCAGATTGCTACGCCAGCCTGAGAAATTGCTTGCAGCGTATTACTCATTGACCTTTTTAATACTTTCTTTAGCGGCAGCAACTATTTTCTCTACGGTAAAACCAAACTCTTTAAACAAAACTGAAGCACTGGCAGAGGCTCCAAAGTGTTCTAATGAGACTGCCACCCCTGCATCACCAATTAATTGATACCAAGGCTGAGCTACACCAGCTTCAATACTTACTCGGGCTCTAAGTTTCTTTGGCAGTACTGATTCTTTATAAGCTTGAGGCTGTTGTGCAAACCACTCTAAGCATGGTGCGCTAACCACTCTGGCTTTAATTCCCTCTTCAATTAATACTTGCCTTGCAGATAATGCTAAATGCACCTCAGAACCACTTGCTATTAAAACGACCTGACAATCCTTTTGTTGTTTTTCATCGCCATAAGCTAGAACGTAAGCTCCATTTTTTACCTCTGCAGCTGACCGGTACTTTTCTCTATCGATCACTGGCAAATTTTGCCTAGATAATGCAATACCAGCTGGTTTACCCTGTTTAATAATCTCAATCCAACTTGTAGTTACCTCATTTGCATCCGCTGGACGGACTATTGCCAACCCTGGTATCGCGCGAAGAGCTGCGAGGTGCTCAACGGGTTGATGTGTTGGACCATCCTCTCCTAAACCAATTGAATCATGTGTCCACACATACACAACTGGAAGTTTCATGAGCGCAGATAATCGAACCGCTCCTCTCATGTAATCACTAAAAACTAAAAAGGTTCCACCAAAGGGCTTTACGAAACCATGCAATGCTGCACCATTTAAAATTGCTCCCATCGCATGTTCTCTGATACCAAAGTGAACAATCCGTCCATAAGGATTAGCACCTTTAATTTGACTATTGACCGGCAAAAATGATCCGCCATTTTCTATGGTTGTGTTGTTGCTTTCTGCTAGATCTGCTGACCCTCCCCAAAACTCAGGAAGTTGAGCCGCTAGATGTTGAATCACCTTTCCAGAGGCAGCTCTTGTTGCAATATCTTTGTCGGAGGCAAATACAGGCAGAGCCTTTTCAAGATCATTTGGAAGTTGTTTATTTATCAATCTAGATAGCAGTTTACCTTTCTCAGGATTGCTTGACTTCCATAAATTCAGTTGTGACTGCCAATCTGAGTAAAGTTTGCCACCTCGTTCTTTCACCTTCCTAGCGTGATTTACAACCTCAGCCGGTGCGATGAAACTTTGTGAAGGATCTAAGCCAAGTGCCTGCTTAGTGGCGGCAACCTCATCATCTCCCAATGCAGATCCATGAGATTTAGCAGTGCCCTTTGCTTTTGGTGCTGGCCAAGCAATGGTTGAGTGAAGGTGAATAAGAACTGGCTTACTTTTTTCAGATAAGGCGGTGACCATGGCTACCTCTAACTGTTCGCGATCGACATCACCATCAGATTTTGCAGCTACCTTAATAACCTCCCATCCATACGATCGATACCTAGCTGAAACATCCTCTGTGAAAGCAAGGTGTGTGTCACCTTCAATTGAGATTCGATTATCGTCATATATCAACTTCAAATTCCCTAAGGCTTGAGTGCCAGCCAAAGATGAAGCCTCAGCACTAACCCCTTCTTGTAAATCACCATCAGATGCCAGCACCCAAATATTGTGGTCAAATAGATTTGTTTTACCCTCAGGATCAAATAAACCCTTGACGTAACGAGCAGCCATCGCCATACCAACGCCATTTGCCACTCCCTGTCCCAACGGGCCAGTAGTGGTCTCGACACCAGTTGTATGTCCATACTCAGGATGACCTGGAGTTTGAGAATTTAAAGTTCTAAAAGATTTTAAATCCGAAAGCTCAACTCCATAGCCAGATAAAAATAGTTGTATGTATAAAGTTAAAGATGAGTGACCACATGACAATATAAATCTATCTCGAGCTATCCAATCTGGATGAGCAGGATCATGCTTTAATATTCTTTGAAAAAGGGTATAGGCCACTGGGGCAAGTGACATGGCAGTTCCTGGGTGGCCATTTCCAACTTTTTGAACAGCATCCATGGCCAATGCCCGTGAGATGGTCACCGCTTGATCATCAAGTTTTTGCCAAGAGGGTAGTTGCATCAATTGACTCCTCTGAGTTTAAAACCAGAGTCTGCCACCTTGATTAGAGACCATGCGCTACACCACACCAAGGTTGCTCCTAAAAGATGGAGTGCAACTAACAGTACCGGCAGGCCAGTAAAGTATTGGAGATACCCAATCAAACCTTGCAGCAGTGAGATAACCAAAAGCAAGGTCAGACGCCTTCTAATAAGGTGCAAGCCAGTGTGATGGGTTAGTAATAGCAACAATCCAGTTAATACCAGTAACGCAATAACTAAATCTGCATGTAGCCACGAAACTATCCGAGGGTCAAAGCCAAACCGTTCTGCTTGATCATCTCCTGCATGTGGCCCACTACCGGTAACTATGGTCCCTGCAATTAACACCAACAAAGTTAACCAAGCAAGCACCGGCATAAGTACCCGAGTAACCCCAGTGGCAGCTTGTTTATTTATCCCCACCATTTCATATCTAAGGGATATTGCACCTGCAATTAAAAAAATTGACAACATAAAGTGTGACGCAACGGTGATTGGATGTAGAGCTGTTAAAACTGTAATACCCCCTAAAACACCCTGCCCCAAGATTCCTAAAATCTGTAACATGGCAAGGGAGCGAATTCGCAACTTAGAAGCTGCCTCTTTAGATATTCGAACAGCAACAACCACAGCGGCTAGGGCAACAATTAAAAGCACAAATGTCAGAAGACGATTTCCAAACTCTATCCAGGCGTGCCAAGCTCCTTCAGCCTGTCCAGGCACCGGGGTGTAGGAGCCAGGTGTGCACTCTGGCCAGGTTGGACAACCTAGCCCTGAGCCAGTCACTCGAACTGCGCCACCTGTGACAATCAAAGAGGATTGCAAGAAGACCAACAGTCCAAACAATCTACCTTTGAGGGATTTTTTGGCTACCAACATGATTTAAGCCTATTGGTTTACCCTGAGCCGGGGCGGTACCCGCCCGTTGGGTACAGCGCATTTCACACCAAAATCCGGCCCAGGGATTGGCGCTCTGGGATGAATTACGCAACACTTATGTTGTGAAAAAAGTAGAGCCAGATAAGACCCGAGATCAGGTTGCCCGCACCATTTTAGAGAATGGTCCGGCAACGGCGGCTGCCCTAGCGGAAAAACTTGAGATCACTCCTGCAGGAATTCGACGGCATTTGGATTCACTTGTTAATGAAGGGGTTTTAAGTGCCCGTGATCCCTATCAATCAACTGAGCGAGGTCGTGGGCGACCATCTAAAGTCTTTGTAATGACAGATGTTGGTCGTGAAAAGTTTGAGCACTCATATGATGACTTAGCGGTCTCAGCTTTAAAGTTTATGGCGAGTAAGAGTGGCGACCATTTAGTAAATGAGTTTGCCATCTCTAGAGCCGACGATCTGGTCAGAAAGGGTGCATCGATAAAAAGTTCCAATAAAACCTTGGTGGAGAAGAGTAAATCTTTGGCAAAGCTTTTGACCAAAGAAGGTTACTCAGCAACCGCAGGCAAATTGGGAAATGGTGAAGAGGTATGTCAACATCATTGTCCAATTGCTCATGTTGCATCTGAGTTTCCACAGCTATGTGAGGCAGAGACTAAGGCCTTCTCAGAGATTCTCGGTACACATGTGCAACGTTTAGCCACCATTGCACATGGTGATGGTGTTTGCACCACTTTTATCCCTAACAATCTTTCCCCATACTCAAAGGTAAGAGCAAAAGAAGGAGCAAGATAATGACACAAATCGCAAATCCAGAGTTAGATGGAATTGGTAAATACGAGTACGGCTGGGCTGACAAAAATGACGCTGGGTCAAATAGTCGAAGAGGTTTAAATGAAGAGGTGGTTAGAGATATCTCTGCCAAGAAAAATGAGCCCCAATGGATGTTGGACCTGCGGCTTAAGGGATTAAGTCTTTTTGATAAAAAGCCAATGCCAAGTTGGGGATCTGATTTAAGTGGAATATTTTTTGACACCATTAAGTATTTTGTTCGATCAACGGAAAAACAAGCAACCTCTTGGGAAGATCTGCCAGATGATATAAAAAATACTTACGATCGCCTTGGTATTCCTGAGGCGGAGAAAAAGAGATTGATCGCAGGAGTAGCTGCGCAGTATGAATCTGAGGTGGTTTATCACTCAATACGTGAAGATTTAGAAAAACAGGGTGTGGTATTTCTAGATACAGATACCGGCTTGCGTACCCATGAAGATATTTTTAAAGAGTACTTTGGAACCGTCATTCCTGTTGGGGATAATAAATTTGCCGCTCTAAACACTGCAGTCTGGTCAGGTGGATCATTTATCTATGTTCCAAAAGGTGTGAAAGTAGATATTCCACTGCAAGCGTATTTCCGAATCAACACTGAAAATATGGGACAGTTTGAGCGCACATTGATTATTGCCGATGAGGACTCATATGTTCACTATGTTGAAGGGTGCACTGCACCAATTTACTCATCAGACTCTCTCCACTCGGCAGTAGTTGAGATTATTGTGAAGAAAAATGCCCGAGTTAGATACACAACCATTCAAAACTGGTCTAACAATGTTTACAACTTAGTTACAAAACGAGCCACCTGCGCTGAGGGTGCCACCATGGAGTGGATTGATGGAAACATCGGATCAAAGGTAACTATGAAGTATCCAGCAGTTATGTTGATGGGTCCGCACTCAAAAGGTGAAACGCTCTCAATAGCATTTGCTGGTGAAGGTCAACACCAAGATGCTGGCGCAAAAATGGTTCACGCTGCTCCATATACCTCTTCAACAATCATTTCAAAATCTGTTGCACGCGGAGGTGGCCGAACCTCTTATCGTGGCTTAGTAAAAGTAGCGGAGGGTGCTCACCATGCCAAGAGCACTGTGAAGTGTGATGCACTGTTAGTTGACACAATATCTCGATCTGATACCTATCCATATGTTGATGTTCGCGAAGATGATGTTGCAATGGGTCATGAAGCAACAGTTTCAAAGGTAAGTGATGATCAACTGTTTTATCTAATGTCTAGAGGTCTGGGCGAGGATGAAGCAATGGCAATGATTGTCCGTGGTTTTATTGAACCGATCGCAAAAGAATTACCAATGGAGTATGCATTGGAGCTAAATCGTTTGATTGAACTACAAATGGAAGGTGCAGTTGGTTAATGGGTGCACTCACCACCAACTATCTAACTCCTACTGGACGCGAGGAGGCATGGCGATTTACACCGCTTAAACGGTTGGCTGGATTACATGACTCCTCTGTAAATGTAGCCGGCCACATCTCAATATCCTCTAAAACCGAATTACCGCAAGGAGTGAGTTTAAAAGTATCTTCTTCCGCGGATTTTCCTGCCTCCTACACAAGTAATGATGTGGTCACCAACCGGATAAGACAGACAGCTAAGCAGGTTTCAGTTTTAACCATTGCAGATGATTGTGAGGCAAGTGAAAGTATTTATCTATCCCGCACCTGCTCTACTGAACCGGAGTTCAGTCGGGTGGTAATTCAGGCGGGAGTGAATAGTAAGAGCACTGTGGTCGTTGAAAATACTGGCACAGGTCAACTTGGTGAGGAGATTGAAATCAATCTTGCACCTGGTGCTCGTCTTGATCTTATCTCGCTACAGGAGTGGGATAAATCGGCAGTACATATTGCTCAGCACCATGCAATTTTAAGTAAGGATTCGCAATTCACCTCTTATGTAGTTTCAGTAGGCGGATCTGTAGTGCGGATTAGTCCTACCGTTGAATTTACTGGACCTGGTGCCTTTGCAGATCTGTATGGCGTTTACTTTGCAACGGATGGGCAACATCTAGAGCATCGAATTCATGTGGATCACAATGTTGCTAATGCAAAATCCAGAGTAACTTACAAAGGTGCTTTGGCAGGTAAGCAAGCACATACAGTATGGATTGGTGATGTTTACATCCATAAAGGTGCTGATGGCACTGACACCTATGAATTAAATAGAAATCTGCTGCTGACTGATGGGGCTCGAGCCGACTCAGTTCCAAACCTTGAGATAGAAACCAGTGAAATAGTAGGAGCAGGACATGCCAGTACTACGGGTCGATTTGATGATGAACAGTTGTTTTATTTGCAATCACGTGGAATACCAGCTGAGGTTGCAAGGCGATTAGTCATTCGTGGTTTTTTTGCCGAGATCGTAAACAAATTTAAGAATGCAGATCTAGAGGAGCAGCTAATGGCTCGTATTGATGAGGAACTTTCTAAGGTGGGCCAATAATGGCAGAGCTATCTTTTGATTTATTGCTAGAGGGAAAGCCAGTCACTGTTGAAGTAAATGGCACTCAAGTTTGTGTTGCAAAGGTCGGTAGTGAAGTATTTGCTGTTTCCGATACCTGCACTCACTCCGAAGCCTCTTTGTCTGAGGGAGAGATAAGTGGTCACAAAATAGAGTGTTGGTTACACGGAGCTGAGTTTGATCTTCGCACCGGCGAAGCTTTAACGCCACCGGCAACTGCGGCTCTTAAAACTTTTAACGTTCAACGCAATGGCAATCTAGTAACTATCACCGAGTAAATAGGAGAAGATGATGAATGTATTAGAGATAAAAAATTTGCAGGTAAGCGTAGTTACCGACGCTGGAAACAAAGAAATATTGCGTGGCGTGGACCTAACAATCAAATCTGGTGAAACCCATGCCATCATGGGACCAAATGGTTCAGGAAAGTCCACACTGGCTTACTCAATTGCTGGTCATCCTAAGTATCTGATTACAGGTGGTTCCGTCTTGCTGGATGGGGCGGATGTGCTTGAAATGAGTGTGGATGAGAGGGCCAAAGCTGGATTATTTTTGGCGATGCAGTATCCGGTTGAGGTGCCAGGTGTTTCTGTATCTAACTTTCTGCGCACGGCAGTTACCGCGATTCGCGGTGAAGCTCCAAAGTTACGTACTTGGGTAGGTGAGGTTAAAGAGGTCATGGCTTCACTAAATATTGATGGCGCATTTTCTGAACGAAATGTAAATGAGGGGTTTTCAGGTGGTGAGAAAAAACGTCATGAAATTTTACAGATGGAGTTACTAAAGCCCAAGATTGCAATTTTGGATGAGACTGATTCAGGATTAGATGTTGATGCACTTAGAATCGTCTCCGAAGGGGTAAATAGAGTTAAAGCCAATTCCAATCTCGGCGTTATGTTGATTACCCACTACACCCGTATTTTGCGTTACATAAAACCTGATTTTGTTCACGTCTTCGCAAACGGAAAGATTGTAGAAGAGGGTGGTCCTGAATTAGCGGACAAACTTGAAGAGAAGGGTTATGCAGAGTACATAACTGCTTAATTCATGAGTGCTGATCTATCAAGATACAAACGGGATTTTCCAATATTTTCACGGACAGTTCGTGGTGGTAATCCTTTAATTTATTTAGATAGCGGCGCCACGTCACAAAAACCAGAGGTGGTGATTGAGGCCGAAGCTGAGTTTTATCGAAGTAAGAATGCTGCGGTGCACCGCGGTGCACACTTGCTGGCAGAAGAGGCATCAGATGCTTATGAGGGGGCACGGGAGAATGTTGCCCGCTTTCTCGGTGCGCAGTCCTCGGAAATAATTTTTACAAAGAGTGCAACCGAATCGCTTAATTTATTGGCATACTCCTTTTCAAATCCTGACTCAGGGATAGCCGTAAAATCAAATGATGAAATAGTGGTTACTGAGATGGAGCATCATGCCAATCTCATTCCCTGGCAGCAGTTAGCTAAGCGAACTGGAGCTAAATTAACCTGGCTTTCAATTACTCCCGATGGCCGATTAGATTTATCCAATATTGATCAAATTATAAATAGCAATACCAAGATTGTTGCTATTACTCACCAATCAAATGTATTTGGCACCATTCCGCCGATTAAAGAAATTGTTAAAGCCGCCCAGGCAGTTGGGGCATATGTAGTTTTGGATGCCTGCCAATCGGTGCCCCATTTTGAAGTTGATGTAAAACAATTGCAGGTTGATTTCTTAGCATTCTCTGGTCATAAACTTTTAGGTCCTACTGGGATTGGGGTGCTTTGGGGTAAAGCTGCTCTTTTAGATCAACTTCAACCAGCAATCTTTGGTGGCTCAATGGTTGATTCAGTAACTATGCAAGGAGCAACTTGGGCAAGTGGGCCTAGAAAATTTGAAGCAGGAGTGCCAAATATGGCTCAAGCAGTCGGCTTATCAGCTGCGGTGGATTATCTAACCCAAATAGGAATGAATAATTTGGCACAGCATGAACACAAATTAACAGAACAACTTTTGTCGGGATTAAAACTTATTAAAGGGGTAAAGATAGTTGGACCTACAGATATGAAAGATCGCGGGGGAGTAGTTTCCTTTACCGTTGATGGTGTGCACCCTCATGATGTGGGCCAGGTATTAGACCAGTATGGAATTGCAGTAAGGACTGGACATCATTGTGCATGGCCGTTAATGAAAAAACTACAACTAGTCGGAACTACTAGAGCCTCATTTCATATCTATAACAATTCATCAGATGTGGTGAGCTTGCTTGAGGCGGTAGAGAAAGTTACTGATTATTTCAAGGTTGGCAAATAATGGAATTAGATTCTCTTTATCAGCAGGTAATTTTGGATCATTATCGGACACCTTCAAATAAGGGTTTATCTGCTTTTAAAGATATTCAAGTTCACCATAACAATCCAAGTTGTGGTGATGAGGTAACTTTAAATCTGACCATGAAAGATGGAGTTGTAAAAGAGATCACTTGGGATGGGGTTGGGTGCTCAATTTCAATGGCCAGCGCATCGGTAATGAGTGAACTTCTGCTGGGGAAGAATTACCAAGATAGTATGAAAATTTTGGATGCCTTTGTTGAGCTAATGCAAAGCAAAGGAAAATCCTCGGGAGATGAGCAACTCCTTGAGGATGGTGTTGCCTTTGCTGGTGTCTCTAAATTTCCAGCGCGAATAAAATGTGCGCTCTTAGGATGGATGGCATTTAAAGATGCAGCAACACAGGTAATGGCGTAGAATTAACCTATGAGCGCAACACTTGATGATATTACCGAAGCAATGAAAGATGTTATTGATCCAGAATTAGGGATCAATGTGGTTGATCTTGGTTTGGTATACGACATGCGCCTGGATGAGAACAACGTTGCAACTTTAGATATGACCCTGACCTCAGCTGCTTGTCCATTACAAGATGTAATTGAAGATCAAACAAGACAAGTTTTGGCAGATTTAACTAGTGATGTAAAAATTAATTGGGTGTGGCTTCCACCATGGGGTCCAAATAAAATCTCAGATGATGGAAGAGAGCAGCTACGCTCAATTGGCTTCACCGTTTAAGTTTTCACTACACTCTTGTTAGGGTGTAGTTATGTCAATACATGCAACGTGGATGTCCTTTCGTTCACTTACCCAAGATGCCTCGGTAAAAAATCAAAAGCTTAAACCTGGAACTTTAAGGCGAATTGCTGGCTTTGCGATTCCCTATAAAATCTTATTGATACTTTTTCTGATAACTGTTGTAATCGATGCACTACTCATAGTTGCCACTCCACTTTTGCTTAAGAGATTGATTGACGAAGGAGTAATACCTAAAAATTCAGATCTAGTCACGCAGTTAGCACTTGCTGTTGCCGCTATCGCAATTTTAGATGCAGTTTTTAGTATGGCTGGCAGATGGTTTTCAGCACGTATTGGTGAGGGTTTAATCTATGACCTAAGGCGATTGATTTTTGAACATGTTCAACGTCAATCGATCGCTTTCTTCACCAGAACTCAAACCGGTGCATTAATTTCTAGATTGAATACAGATGTGATCGGGGCTCAGCAAGCATTTACTTCAACATTGTCTGGTGTAATAAGCAATCTACTTAGCTTGATACTAGTAAGCATAACTATGTTTAGTTTGTCCTGGCAGATAACTCTAATCTCACTGGCTCTCTTACCTTTATTCTTGATCCCGACCAAATGGGTTGGCCGAAAGTTACAAGGTTATACCAGGCAATCCTTTGACATCAATGCTTCTATGTCAGCAACTATGACAGAACGCTTCAATGTGTCTGGGGCATTACTGGTTTCACTCTATGGAGATGCAAAATTAGAGAAGAATGAGTTCTCGACTAAGGCTCGCAGAATGGCTGATATTGGGATTTCGATAGCATTACTGAATAGATTATTTTTCATAGCACTTACATCTATCGCAGCCATTGCAACTGCAGTTGCTTATGGAGTTGGTGGACAGTTGGCGATTGATCAAAATATTACCGTCGGCACATTGTTAGCAATCACAGCATTACTTGCACGTCTGTATGGACCCTTAACTGCATTATCAAATGTACGAGTTGATGTTATGAGCGCATTAGTCTCCTTTGAGAGAGTGTTTGAGGTTTTGGATCTGCAACCAATGGTGGTTGATCTTCCTGGGGCTAAGATTTTGAAGGCAGATAAACCTGAGTTAATTTTTGAGAATGTCTCCTTTACCTATCCGAGAGCAGAGGAGATTTCGCTAGCCTCACTTGAAGTTGCAGCCAACCCTGAGATTGCAGTTACTGGACAGAGTTTGAAAAAGATCTCATTCACAGTTAAGCCAGGCACACTCACCGG
>VGBN01000027.1 GCA_016870455.1 Actinomycetota bacterium
ATACTAGTTCTTGATAAGGGTGAGATTGTTGAGCGTGGTACTCATGAAGAGCTTGTGGCAAATGGCGGTCTGTATTTTGATTTGTTTGAGCGACAAAACCTACAAGCAGATTTAATTTAAGCGCTTGCGCTTAGGAGTAAAGATCGCCTCTTTCTTAATGGTTTCTCGACCAGCATTGGCGGCAATCACTGCGATGTAAGGCAATGTGACAGCTCCAAAAAGTGCTATCCAACGATATGGACTAGGCAAGACAACGGTGAGGATAAAACAGATGGTTCTTATCATCATCGAAACAAAGTACCTACGCTGCCTAGCTGATTGATCCAGCGTTAAGCCAGATTGCGCAGTGGTGATTGATTGGATCTCTTTTTTTACCCTCTTCATGGCGTGATTTTAGTGGGTAACTTCAGATATAGCGAGAAAAAAATGAGGTGACTCACAAAATGTGAGCCACCTCATCCAAACTACAGTTACCTTGCGGTACCTCTAGCTTTAGCAATCTTATTGAGAATCTGATATCCAAACACCGCCAGAACTGTTGAGTTAATGATTCCACTAAATGTGAAATCTCCTCTAGTCCAAGACATATCTGAGATACCAATGATCAAAGATCCAGCAGCAACATATAGATTGATTGGATTAGCAAAATCAACCCGACCATCTATCCAGATTCTGGCTCCGAGTACCCCGATCATTCCAAATAATGCAACAGTTACTCCACCTTTAACACCAGCTGGTGTTGCCGATAGAACTGCTCCAAATTTAGGAGATAGGGCAAGCAGAATTGCGCCAACACCAGCAAAGATGTAAGCCAGGGTTGAGTAAACCCGGCTAGCTGCCATTACGCCAATGTTCTCGGCGTAAGTGGTTGTTCCAGAACCACCCCCTAATCCTGCAAGGGTGGTGGCTGCGCCATCTGCAATCAAAGCATTTCCAACCTGATCATCCAGGTTCTTACCAGTCATTGCTGCCACCGCTTTAACATGGCCAACATTTTCAGCAATTAATACCAGTACAACTGGTAGGAAAAGCAGCATGGCGCTGCTATCAAATGTAGGAGAGGTAAATGAAGGAAGTGCTACCCACTTAGCTGCTCTTACTCCTGAGAAATCCACATCGCCCATTAACGCGGCAACTAAATAACCAATTACTAAGCCCACAAAAATACTTATTCTTCCTATGAAACCACGGAAGAAAGCTGCGATCAGACCGATTGAGAGCAAGGTTATCAATCCCAATCTTTGACCCATCATGAAATCGTTTTTTGCAGCACCTGCCAAATTGAGTCCGATCACCATCACTATGGTTCCCGTTACAACTGGTGGTAGCAGTGTGTCGATCCAGGCTGTTCCAGCTGCTTTGGCAATAAAACCAACTACTGCCAGCAATACACCTGCGGCAACAATTCCGCCCAGGGCGGCAGGAATTCCGCCAGAGGTCTTAGCCGCTGCAACCGGGGCTAGGAATGCGAATGAAGAGCCAAGGTAACTTGGTAATTTATTTTGCGTGATAACAATGAAAAGTAATGTGCCAATACCTGAGAAAAACAGGGTAGTGGTAGGTGAAAATCCGGTGATGATCGGAACTAAGAATGTTGCTCCGAACATCGCGGCAATATGTTGAATACCCATGCCCAAAGTTCTTGGCCATGACAGTCGTTCATCAGTTGATACCACCTCACCAGGTTGTATCTGTTTGCCATTTCCGTGAAGCTTCCAACTAAGCATTGTTACTCCTTAATTGTCATACCCGCCTCAGTCTTGAAGGGGTAGTTTGCGACCCTAAGGGGGAGAGTGCTAAATAAAGAGGGTAGAACGGTTGGATAGGAAATCTGGTAAATACCTGTGGGTTTTGGAGTTTTTTTTCACTGCCTTGCCTTATCGCACGCTCAATTTTGGGGCCAAGGGTAACTGGCAGATATGATTTGGCCATCAAGTGGATGTGTACGCTCCCACCTACTTCGCCTCGGCGAACTGGTTGCTTCATCTGAAGCGCGGCTGCTTTTCGCTTGTGTAAGGAAATATCAATCTAGCGAAACAGCAAGGAGAAGTTATCAGCTCAGAACCACGTATCAATGATCGAATTCGAGTTCCTGAAGTTCGGTTGATTGGCTATGACGGTGAACAGTTAGGCGTAACTGCAATTGAAAAAGCGCTTAAGCTGTCAGAAGAGATCGGTTTAGATCTCGTTGAAATTTCACCAGATGCAAATCCACCAGTCTGCAAGATAATGGATTTCGGAAAGTATAAGTACGAAATTGCGCAGAAGGCCCGGGAAGCTAGACAAAATCAGACACATATAGTTGTGAAAGAAATGCGTCTTCGGCCAGGTATCGAACCACATGATTACGAAACAAAGCGGAATCATATTGAGAGATTTTTGTTAGGTGGGGACAAGGTAAAGGTAACGATTCAGTTTCGTGGGCGTGAGCAATCCCGCCCAGAGATGGGATATCGATTACTACAAAAGCTTGCTGAAGAGTTAGCTGAAGTAGCACTTGTTGAGTTTGCGCCTAAGCAGGAGGGGCGAAACATGACAATGGTACTTGGGCCAGCTAAGAAATCAGGCTCGACTAAGAAAACTGCGCCAAAAGCGCAGGCGGTACCAAAGTAGATTTAATTGCAACACAACAGGAGGTAAAAAATGCCGAAGATGAAGACACATAGTGGAGCGAAAAAGCGTTTTCGTGTCACTGGATCAGGAAAGATCATGCACGAGCGCGCTGGCAAACGCCACCTGCTTGAACGCAAATCATCAAGATTGACCCGTCGCCTTACTGGTGATGTGACTGCTAAAGCGCCAAGTGCATTTGCAGCTAAGCGCATGCTCGGTTTGAAGTAAGGGAGTAGACAATGGCTAGAGTAAAACGTGGTGTTCACGCGGCGAAGAAACGTCGAACTACATTAGAGCGTGCTGCTGGTTATCGTGGTCAGCGTTCTCGTTTGTTTTCAAAGGCGAAGGAGCAGGTTACTCACTCACTCGTATATGCATTTAATGATCGCAAGGATAAGAAAGGCGATTTTCGCCGACTGTGGATCCAGAGAATAAATGCTGCTGCCCGTGCTAACGGAATGACATACAACCGTTTAATACAAGGATTAAAGGCGGCTGGAATTGAGGTAGACAGACGTGTCTTGTCGGAGTTAGCAACAAATGATCCTGCAGCATTCTCCAAGTTGGTTGAGATTGCCCGCAAGAATGTTGTAACTGCGTAATCTGTCTCTAATAATTTAATAGAGATGGAAAAAGTTACGAGCCTTAACTCGCCACATATTGAGCGGGTTAAGGCTCTAATTGGTTCTAGAGGCAAGAAAAATCGGGAGCTTGAAAACGCATTTGTTGCTGAAGGTATTCAAACAGTTCGAGAGGCTCTTACCTCCAAAATGGCAAAACATTTGATGGTTGAGCGGCTTTATCTAACAGAGTCTGGGTCAAGCAAGCTTATCTCTGATCTGGGGGCTGAGATTTTAGATCAGTATGAGGTGATCTTGGTTTCAGATCAAGTGATGAATGCAATGGCAGATTCGGAATCCCCACAAGGAATTATTGCTTTATGTTCAACAAACACTTTGAAATTTGAAGATTTATGGCGGATAACCCCAAAAAGAATTGCCTACTTTTGGCAAATACAAGATCCTGGTAACGCTGGCACAGTCATCCGTAGTGCTGACGCTGCTGGCTTTGATGCGGTCCTTTTCTCAAATGAGAGTGTAGATGTTTTCAATCCAAAGACGGTGAGAGCGACTGTGGGTTCACTTTGGCACATTCCAGTTATTACTGAGGTTGAAATAACCCAATTCATAAGGCAAGCTGCTGCACACAAAGTATCGGTTTATGCTTTAGATGGTGAAGGCCAAGAAAATTTTGATTCAAAATTTGTAGCAACTACATTAGACAAACCATCAGCATGGGTTTTTGGTAATGAAGCTCGTGGACTACCCGATCTACCAAGTGATGTGGTGAGGGTATCGATTCCTATGAAAGGGTTTGCTGAATCATTAAATGTGGCAAGCGCAGCGGCAATTGTCCTGCATTCTGTTGGTCTATCCTTATAGACTAATCGGATTATGTCGTTGGATCAGAACAAGATAGCCGAGGATCTGGCCCTAGCTCTTCGAGCGATTGAATCAGCGGGTGACTTAGAGGCTTTGAAGCAGGTAAAGATTGATCATGTTGGTGATAAATCAGCTCTGGCAAAAGCGAACCAATCATTAGCCTCTGTTGATCTTTCACTTCGTGCGCAATTTGGAAAATTAGTTGGTGCAGCCCGAGCCCAGGTCAATGAGGTATTTGAGCAAAAGAGTGCGCAATTGTTAGCTCTTCGAGATGCACAGGTATTACTGACTGAAAAAGTTGATGTGACTTTACCTGGTAGAAGGACTTTAAAGGGTGGATTGCATCCGTTAACAATCTTGACCAATGAGATTAATGATCTTTTTATCGGATTAGGTTACAAAGTCGCTGAAGGGCCTGAGCTTGAGGCTGAATGGTTAAATTTTGATGCACTCAACATCCCAGCCGATCATCCGGCTAGGACCATGCAAGATACTTTTTTCATTGAACCTCTTGACGCTAAATTAGTTCTACGTACACACACCTCCCCGGTTCAGATTAGAACCATGCTCAATGAGAAACCACCGATTTATGTAATTTGCCCAGGAAAGACCTATCGAGCCGATGAGTTGGATGCTACCCACACTCCAGTTTTTCACCAGGTGGAGGGTTTAGTAATTGATGAGAATATAACCATGGGCGATCTCAAGGGAACTTTGGATTTCTTTGCTAAATCAATATTTGGTGATCAAGTTAAAACAAGACTACGACCAAGTTTTTTCCCATTTACCGAACCCTCTGCTGAAGTAGATGTTTTCTTTAATGGCCGCTGGATTGAATGGGGTGGCTGTGGAATGGTAAATCTGAAGGTGTTAGATGCGTGTGGCGTCGATAGCAAAAAATACTCTGGATTTGCCTTTGGTATGGGATTAGAGAGAACCTTGATGGTAAAACATGGAATTACAGATATGCATGACATTGTTGAAGGCGATGTACGGTTTTCTCAAAGTTTTGGTGTCGGTAAGAGATGAAAATTCCGCTAAGTTGGATTCGAGAGTATGTAACCATTCCTGCAAAACTTACTGCTGAACAAGTAGCTCAAGCTTTCGTGAAAGTGGGATTTGAGGTTGAGAGTATTGATCAACAAGGTCAGGATTTAAAGGGACCATTGGTTGTTGGTAAGGTCCTTACAATTGAAGAGTTATCTGGACATCAAAAGGCAATTCGATTTGTTGGTGTAGATGTTGGTGAGAAAAAGATTCGATATGTAATTTGTGGAGCTCGAAATTTCAAGGTCAATGATCTAGTGGTAGTCGCCCTTCCAGGAGCGGTCTTGCCAGGGGAATTCAAGATTTCAGCTAGACAAACTTACGACAAATTAAGTGATGGGATGATCTGCTCTGCAAAAGAAATTGGCATAAGTGATGAGCATGCTGGAATTATCGTGTTACCTGAGGGCAAAGTTGGAGAGGATGCGGTTGCTCTTTTAGATGTAAAGGATGTTATTTTTGATATATCAGTAAATCCAGATCGAGGTTACGCCATGTCGGTTAGGGGATTGGCCAGGGAGTTGGCCGCTTCTCTGCAGCTCAAATATAAGGATCCAGCAGATTCCAAACTAGGTAAGAAGTTTGGCAAAGATAAAAATCCAAAAGCGATCTCTGTAAAGATTGAGGATAAATCAGGTGCAGATCTAATCTACATAAGAACTTTAGATCAAGTTAATGTCAAGAAGAGTACGCCGCTATGGATGCAACGAAGAATTGAAAAATGCGGTATGAGATCTATTTCCTTGGCTGTTGATATCACTAATTACGTAATGCTTGAGTTAGGGCAGCCGCTACATGCATTTGATGCCCAATATATTATGGGTGGGCTACGGGTGGTACGGGCCGGAAAATTTACTAAGTTAACTACGTTAGACAAAGTTGATCGTAAATTAGAACCTGATCACTTACTAATAGCCGATGCAAAAACTCCATTAGCTCTGGCAGGAACCATGGGGGGGTTGACCTCTGAGGTATCTGCATCAACAACCAAAATTGCCTTAGAGGCAGCGCATTTTGACCCAATGAGTGTTGCTCGCAATTCAAGAGCTCACAATTTATCAAGCGAGGCCTCGCGCAGAATTGAACGTAACACCGATCCAGCGTTGGCGGAGATAGCATCGGCCAGAGCAACCCAGTTGTTAATAGATTTAGCTGATGCTAAATATGTTGGTACCTCAACTGCCGGATCACCAATCAAAAATCGCAAGATAAAAATCTCTCTAACTAAGATCTCGCGCTACCTTGGATACTCATATTCTCTAAAACAAGCAAAAAATGCCTTTGAATTAATTGGTTGCAAAGTCGCTGGTGGTGCAGATTTATTGACTGTTGAAGTTCCAACTTGGCGAGCGGATTTAGTTAATTTCGCAGATTTTGCTGAGGAGATTGCTCGAATCAATGGGTATGACCAAATTCCAGCGACCTTACCAGTCGGAAAGGCCGGGGCTGGATTAACTGCTATGCAGTATCGCAAACGATCTGTGGCCATCTCTCTTGCTAATCAAGGTTTCACTGAGGTGATTAACTATCCATTTGTGAGCCAGGAGATGGTTGATCTTCTTGGCTTTACAGGAGATCGTGCTAAATCTTTCAAAATAGCCAACCCTATGTCGGAGGAGTTTCCACTTCTGCGAACTCATCTTTTGCCAGGCTTACTAACAACGGCTGTGCGCAATATCGGCCGAGGTAGTAAAGATTTAGCGATATTTGAGATCGGAACAGTGTTTAGAAATACCACTCAACTTGGCAAGGCTGTCACACCTGGCGTAGATAAACGACCAAGTGAAAAGATGATTAATGATATTTATGCAGGTGTACCAAATCAGATGCTTTTTGTGGGTGCTGTTGTTACTGGCGAAAAGATATTGAGTAATTGGCAGGGTGCAGGTAGTAGATTTTCCTGGAGCGATGCAATAGCCCAAGCACAGGAGATTATTGAGTCAACTGGGAATGAGTATGAGGTGCTTAGTAGTGAGTTAGCGCCATGGCATCCTGGAAGATGTGCCGAGATTCGAGTTAATGGCAAGCCAGTTGCGCATGCAGGAGAGCTTCATCCAAGAGTTATCGGTGCTTTAAATCTTCCCGAACGCAGTTGCGCTTTTGCGGTAATCCTAAGCGAGCTGCCAACTGCAGGCATAAGTAAAGCACCTGCAATTTGGAGTTATCCGGCAGTAGTTCAAGATGTAGCGCTGGTAGTTGATGCTAAGACCACCGCCGCTGCTTTAACTGCGGCACTGAAAAAAGGCGCCGGAGCGCTCTTAGAATCGATTGAGTTGTTTGATCGATATGATCAAGTTGCAAGCAATAAAGTCTCACTAGCCTTTACTCTAACTTTTAGAGCATCAGATCGCACCCTAACCTCAGATGAGGTGGCACGGTATCGTGATGAGGCGGTTGCGCAAGCCTCAAAGGAGGTGGGTGCGGTACTCAGGGGTAATGCATAAATATACGAAGCCTTGCATAAATATGCTCAATTAGGTTATCCTATCCCTATGAAGGTTGGAGTAGTTGGAGCTAGCGGTTATGCAGGTGGTGAGTTGTTGCGAATACTCTCCACACATCCTGTATTTAAAATAGCTTTCATATCAGCCCACTCCAATGCTGGCGAATCAATCACTGCCTTACATCCTCACTTAACCCACTTAGAGGGTCACAAGTTTTCGCCAGTAAGTATCGATGAGTTGAATAAATGTGATTTAGTCTTCACCGCCCTACCCCATGGAGAGTCAGCAAGCTTGATTGCTCAAATAAATAAGACGGTCAAGGTGATTGATCTTGGTGCAGATTTTCGCTTAACAGATAAAAAGCAGTGGGAGAAGTATTACGGTGGAAATCACGCAGGAAGCTGGACTTATGGTTTGCCTGAATTGGTAGATCATGAACTCATTGCAAAATCTAACCAAGTCTCTAATCCAGGTTGTTACGCAACAGCGATCTCACTTGCTGTTGCCCCTGCTATAAAAGTAGTTGATTGCGCAGATATTGTTGTTGTGGCCGCCTCCGGTACAACTGGAGCTGGCAGATCTAATAAATCTAATCTCAGTGGCAGCGAGGTGATGAATAATCTAACCTCTTATAAATTTGGGGGAGTTCACCAACATACTCCTGAGATTGAGCAGATACTTTCATCTACCGCTGGAGGGTTGGTTAAAATCTCATTTACTCCAATACTAGCCCCTATGCCCAGGGGCATACTAGCCACGGTAACTGCCAAATTAATCGAACCTACTTCGATTGAAAAGATCCGCTCTATGTACAAAGAGTTTTACAGTAAAAGCAGATTTGTTGGATTGTTACCTGAGGGTCAGATGCCCATGACTAACTCAGTATTAGGAACAAATAATGTAACGATGCAGGTGGCGGTGGATTCACATGTCGATCGTTTAGTAGTTTCTACTGCCATAGACAATCTTGGCAAAGGTGCCGCCGGTCAAGCTATTCAAAATGCAAATTTGATGTTTAATCTCGATGAGGACGCTGGGTTGCAATTGGCAGGTATTAGATGATAGTAATCAAATACGGTGGTAATGCGTTGCCAGATAACAACTCCTCTGATCCAGTACTAGAAGCAATAGCTGATGCTTTTTTAGATGGTGAGCAAATTGTTTTAGTGCATGGTGGTGGACCTCAAATCGATGCGGCACTTGCAGAGAGGGGTCTTGGAAAGAGCAAGGTGGCTGGCTATCGCATAACCGATGCTGAAGTTTTTGAGGTTGTGCAATCTGTTTTAAGCGGCAAAGTTTTAAGATCAATTGTCAACTATCTGATTGGAAGTGAGGTAAATGCAGTTGGTCTATCAGCCTCCGATGGTGGATTAATAAGGGCACGTAAGTTCAAACCAATCATCGATGGTAAATCAGTGGATATCGGTTATGTAGGCGAGGTGGATGAGGTAAATCCGATGATTCTAGAGACCTTGATTACCGAGGGATTTTTGCCGGTAATTTCACCGGTTGCAACTGATCTCGATGGCATAGGTTTTAATATCAATGCCGACCTGGTTGCCGCCGCAGTCGGAGGAGCACTTAGGGCTGATTCTGTTATTTTCTTAACCGATGTGGATGGCATCTATCGAGCGTGGCCGGATAAATCATCACTCATCTCAGAGATCTCAATCGATGAGCTCAAGCAGATCGCTCCCAGTTTTTCAGATGGCATGATTCCAAAGGTAAGAGCTGCAATTGCCGCAATTAATTCAGGAGCATTTTCGGTAAGAATTACAAATGGCACAGATCTTAACTCGGTTTTTGATGCTTTTGATAATAAAGGTGGAACATTGGTGAGCGCATAATGGCTAGAACCAATATTCAAAGTGCCACCGCGAGACGCTCCTTGGTCATCAAACTAGTAGATGATGCTTTGATTCACTCACAAAGTGATCTAGTAAAAGAGCTTGGAAAACATGGATTTGTGGTTACTCAAGCAACTGCGAGCAGAGATTTAGAGGAGTTAGGAGCGGTGCGAGGCAAAGATAACTCTGGGGTGTTTCGCTATCAATTTGTTGCTACCCCACAAACCTCTAGAAGCAAAGGCATCTCAGAGTTGATTACATCAGTTGAAGCAAGTGCAAATTTAGCGGTGGTAAAGACCCCACCTGGCGCTGCGCAACTTCTAGCTGGAACCCTAGATCGCGCTATGAAAAGCGGAAAATTAAATTCAGCCATCGGTACCATTGCTGGAGATGACACGGTATTGGTAGTAGCAAAATCTGCCTCAGGCGGGGCAGCTCTTGCTAAGGAGATTACTAAGCATTTTGGAGCAAAATAAATGACTCTTTGGGGCGGCAGGTTTAATCAACCACCTGCCAAAGCGATGCAGGATTTATCGCGAAGTGTGCACTTTGATTGGAGATTAGCTCCATATGAGATCGAGGTAAATCTGGTTCATTTGTCTAATCTGGTGAAGCAACAGATAATCTCCAAAACAGATGGTGCTCTCCTTGAAAAAGGATTATTGGATTTAGCTGCTGAGATTGGTAGTGGCAAATTCATCTATAACAATGAGGATGAGGATGTACATAGCGCCATAGAGCGTGGAGTTATTGAAAAATGTGGGGAAATTGGCGGTGCTATTCGTGCTGGCAGATCCCGAAATGATCTAGTAATCACCGATTTTAAACTTTATTTAATCGATCATCTACTGCAGATTGCAGGTGGGCTAACCGCCTTGGCGAAGGTGTTTAATACCCAATCGCTAAATCAAATTGATGTGATCGCCCCTGGTTTAACACACACCCAACACGCCCAGCCAATCACATTTGGTCAGGAGTTAAGCAAGCACTCCCACGCCTTGCTAAGAGATATTGATCGTATCTTTGATTGGATTGATCGCAATAATTTTTCACCATTTGGTGCCGGTGCATTAGCTGGGTCGGCTATCCATTCTGACCCTGAAGCATCTGCGGCAAAGTTAGGTTTTAAAGGTGTGATGGGTAACAGTATTGATGCAGTAAGTGATCGAGATTTTGCAGCTGAGGCGTTGTTTGTGATGGCGATGATCGGAGTTCACTTATCGAGGATAGGTGAGGAGTTTGTGTTATGGAGTTCAACTGAGTTTGATTGGGTTGAAATAGATGATGCATATGCAACCGGCTCCTCGATTATGCCGCAGAAGAAAAATGCTGATGTTGCAGAGTTAGCTAGAGGTAAATCAGGTAGATTTATTGGCAACCTTACTAGCTTGCTGGTGGTGTTAAAGGCGATGCCATTTGCCTACAACCGAGATCTGCAAGAGGATAAAGAGCCGATCTTTGATTCAGTTGATCAACTTTTAATTTTATTGCCAGCCATCACGGGAATGGTGGCTAGCGCCAAATTTAAGC
>VGBN01000028.1 GCA_016870455.1 Actinomycetota bacterium
AAGTGTTGCTACATAATCAATAGCAGCACTTACCCCCGCCATTAACTCATATGGCAGGGTGCCAAACTCAAACCGCTCCGGCACCACCATGGTGGAGGGAAGTAATTTGTCATTACTTAATGTTTCAAGAAGGGCAGGATCTGCTACAAATGATGCGCAGTGTGGACCTAGTAATTTGTATGAGGAAAATCCATAAAAATCTATTGGCAGATTTTTAAAATCAATTACTGCATGGGGGGTAAGGTGAACACCATCTACTAAGAACATTGCGCCATTTGTTCTAACTGCACTTCCAATTGCTTTGATATCAGGTTTGGCTCCTAAGGTATTTGAAGCTCCAGTTACCGCCACAAACTTTGTCTTATTGCTTAGTAAATCTGTTACAGATTGGGTATCTAACTCACCGGTTTGGGTATTTACCTTTGCCCACTTAACAGTTACACCCTTTGCCTCTGCTGCCTGCACCCAGGGCCTAATATTTGAATCATGATCTAATTGGGAGACAATAATTTCATCCCCAGCACCCCAGCTTTTAGCTAAGGTTCTGGAAAAGTCATAGGTTAATTGGGTCCAACTTCTGCCATAGACCACACCCTTTGGATCACAATTTAGTAAATCAGCAACAGCATCTCGATAATCAATTACACACCTTTCCGCATTTTGCTCAGAGATGGTGGTAGTTCCTCGGTTTGATAATGGCTGCACAATCGCCTTGGCAATCACATCTCCAACAATCTGTGGTGTTTGGGTGCCACCCGGGCCATCAAAGTAGGCAATACCTGAGTTTAAGGATGGAAAATCTTTACGAAGCTGATCTACCTGATAGGACATTGTTAAACCCTATCCCAACAACTGTGCTCAAACCAACCATAAAGATAAGAAAGGTAGTATTTAACCTAAGATGAAAAATCATGGCTCACTAGCCCTTGTTGGCTCTGGTGAGTATCTGCCACAGATGAGAGAGTTTGAACAATCCTTAATCAATGATGGCTTGGCAAATAATAAAAAATCAATCTATATCCAGATCCCAACCGCTGCAGCAAAAGAGAGTGAAAACCGAATTAATTACTGGCGATCACTTGGTGCAACCGCTGCGCAATCACTGGGTGTAACCCAAGATTTTTTGCCGATCTTTACCAGGGATGATGCCAATAACCCAGAATTATTAAAAAATGTTGATGATGCAGCATTGATTTACCTATCTGGTGGAGATCCTCATTACTTAGCGCAAACTTTGCGGGATACATTGCTCTGGGATTTAATATTAAAAAATTGGCAATCAGGTGGCTCACTTGCTGGCTGTAGCGCAGGTGCGATGGCACTTAGTAGCTATGTTCCCCACTTTAGATTAAGTAGAGCAAAGCCAACCCAGGGCTTTGCTCTACTAAGCCAGGTAAGGGTAATTCCACACTTTGATAAGTTTTTTAAATGGATTCCAGACTCTGCTGCCAAACATCTACTTGATCTGCCTGGGGATTCAATATTGGTAGGTATTGATGAGGATACCGCTGTAGTAAAACGAGCTAATCTACCTTGGCAGGTTTGGGGCAGAGGAAAATTACATATCTTAAAAGGTCAAAATCCAGGAGTATTTACTCATGGTGAGTTTGTAGATTTAGGTGGCGACATCCTCTGATAGATCGGTAACCGCTGCTGCTACCACGCCCAGTTGTTTATTCTCCACACTTAATCGATAGGTCATTCGAAAATCATCATTTGCGCCAATTACCGTAATTTTTTGCACCAATCGCTCATTTTCAATCTCACAACTATCAAAGGTGTAACCTTTATTGGTGATTAATAAAACATACTGCTCAGAGATAATCCTGGTAAACCGCTCTAAACTGACCACCTCTTGAAATGATTTTGCAGCAAAGGTATAAGCCTTTTGCCAATTTTGATCAGCAATAGCATCAATCTGGCCAGAGATATGATCCTTAACCAGTAACTGTTGAGATTGAGAGCATTTACCATCTGGTAATTGAGCAAGAGGTGTGGGATTGCCACACCCAGTAAGTAGCAGTGTGGTAAGTAGAGGTAGATAGCCCTTCATAGAGCTCCTTAAATATTTATTACTTGGCTAAGGATATGAGAAGAAGTTGGCCAGAGTCAGTAGTTGCCACCGCCAGGCCATCAGGTAATACCTCTAAATCTCTAATTCGCTGCCCCACATCAACAATCTCCTGCTCAACTACTGCCAGTGATTGATCTAATTTAAGAAATACCAAGGATTGCTCCCGTAAGGTGCCAAGGAGTAATTGATTACTCCACTGCCCCCAGCCATCATTTGGAAGTTGGACCAACTCAGTTGGGGCAATAGAGGGCACCCAGTAGGTAAGTGGTTCAACAAATCCTGCATGTGTGCCAGTTTTTGTTGGTCGAACATAATCTCCTGCGCCATAAGGTTCGCCATAGGTAACAAATGGCCAGCCATAATCACTACCTGATTTAATTAAATTAAGCTCATCCCCACCACGTGGTCCATGCTCTGCTGCTAGTAGATCTTTGTTATTAAATAAGACAATTCCTTGGGCGTTACGGTGTCCCTGTGAGATCTTCACCGCACCCTTTGCAGATACCTTAAAGATTGAACCAAGATCACCTCGTTTTTTGCGATCTGAAATTTGTGGATATCCCAGATCTCCTATAGTCACGTAGGCAGAATTTTGATCAATTACGGCAAATCTGCCAGAGGTGTGTTGCACCGCTGAGATTGGCACACATGGTTTAGTAATCAACCAATTACTAACCCGCTTAACCTTTTGGGTTACTCTATTAAAATCTAACTGCTCAACTACCACCTCAACACAGTTTCGCTCACTGCCCAGCCGTGGATAGGAGACTAGGAACTTAACTGCGGTACTGCTTTGAGATAAGACCCCAATATCATTGATAGCAAATCTAGAGTCATTTGTTCTTCGGTTTGGCGGTATCAGAGAGGTAATCTTTTTTAAGCTTTTGCTGGCAATACTGTAGGTAAATATCTCACCACCACCCTTGCCACCACCTAGTAACAAACTGCCATCGGCCAACACAGCAAGGGCTGCCCCTCGTTGATTGCCACCCTTAGTAGATGAGGCAGAGATATTAATAGATTGAATATCAAGATTTACTGCAGCATTTGCCGATGCACTTGGAGTAAGCATCAGAACAAAAAGTAGTGTTAAAAACTTGGTAATCATCTAGCAAGTCTATTACTAGATGATTACCGCAAAGCTGGAGAGTAAATACTCTCAGTAGATCTTAAGCAGGTGGTATCAGGGTATTGGCAAAGATCTGCCAAGAAAGAGCTGATTTTGCTACCAAAGATAAGGTGATGTAGGTAGCCTCACCACGAAGGTAATTACTCCACTTACCCATCTTTTTGTACTGTAAAAATTGCACAAGTGCAAAGGAGTTAAAAAACAAAAAGATAGTCAGCACAATTACATAAACAAAGGTTGGTGCCTTAGTCTCACTTGCCCCACCGATGCCAAATACATAAAAGCAAAGTGCAAGCCAAGGAATGATGCCGGTAATGCAACCAAAGATATATGGCAGCCAGCCGCCACTTCCTGGGTTCTCATACTTCTCTTGCAACCAGCCAAAAAGAATCATTGAGGCGTTAACCCCAAAGATTGAGATTATCGCGGTGATATCTGCCACCCCAGTTACCTGAGCAATTAAGACAATCATTACCGATGAGCTAATTGAGTACTCAACCCATCTAAAGTAATTTCGTTGCGCAGCCAATCCTGCTGAGTACCTTGGGAAGTACTTAGGGGAGGCAACAATAAAATGTGCCAGCGCAGATAAGCCAAGGAAGATGGCAACTGTTAATCCAATTGGGGTCTCAAATAAGGTAACTGGATTGGCGTAAGTAGTTCCTGGTGGACCTGACATATAGGTAGCAGTTATTGGTAGTGAGAAATCACTACTTAGGGCAAGCACTGCAATCATTTGAGCTAGATGTAATAGCCCTGCGTAGATATTGGTTTTACGTAATCTTTCAACTGTTAATGGTTTACTCATAGTTCAAAGATAGCCTAAATAGATAAAAATCCGCTTTACTTACACCATGGTGTTAGTAAAAAATATCGCTCAACTTGGATTAGGCGCTTTTCTTTTTTTCGCTGGCAACAGCCATCTGGCCTCAAATCGAAAAGAGTTTCTAGCTCAGGTTCCTACCTATCTGCCACTTGATCCTGATTTTGTAGTGGTGGCCTCCGGTGTAGTTGAGATAGCACTGGGTATTGCCTTAATTACCACCACCTTTTTTCTCACCCAATACCGCCAGGTAATTGGTTTATTAGTTGGCTTATTTTTCATACTAATCTTTCCAGGAAATATAAATCAATATCTCAATCAGATAGATGCCTTTGGTTTAGATACAGATCAAAAGCGGCTGATTAGATTGTTTTTTCAACCACCACTTGTTATCTGGGCGATTTGGTGCACCGGGGCAGGTACTTACCTAAGAAAAGCCTTTAATAGATAAGGTTAAATAGAGTTACTTTTTGGATTTATTTTTATTTGTTGTGAAGGCAAAAAGAGCTAAGGCAGCAACTAATGCTCCTGCTCCAACGCCATACTCAATAATCTCATCTGCTCGATTGGCATCAACAAAGATTCCCACAAAGACCACGGCAATAATGGCAACTACTACACCTATTAACTTTGATTTCAAATCATCTAAATCATCAACTCTAAGCCAGGTGGGCACCTTAATCTCAGTATCAACAAATAACTCATACAAACCGTAACCAATAACTAACAAAACGGTGCCAAGCAAAATAGCATCAACTGCGGTTAAAACATCCACAATGCTTTGCTTTAAGGATGAACCATCAAAGATCGCCTCACTTACCACCACCAACATCTCAATTGAGCCCTGCACCATCAACAAAAGAGCGCCTAAGATCGCAGCCACTGCCGGTATTACTACCGCATACCGGGTGAGCTCTAAGATCTTTTTAATCATAAGGATGATGGTATCGCTGAATTACCAAGGTGTGGGGTAGTTTTGGCATATGGAACAAAATCAACCAGCATTTTGGCTAGCCTTAAAGGATGGCTTAAACCGTTACGCTGACTTTTCTGGGGTATCCACCAGATCCCAGTACTGGTACTTTATTTTAACTACCAATATTGCAGTTGTAATTGCGCAGTTATCATTTGGTGATCTAGCTGGCAATATCATCGCCTTTGGCACATTAATTCCAACCCTAGCTGTTGCGGTAAGACGGGTTCATGATGTTGGTAAGAGTGGCTGGTTTATCTTAGTTCCGATCTACAACATCATCTTGTTTGTTACCCCAAGTAAGGGCAGTAACTTCAATCTCTAAGTAAGGCCTGCACTCTTATCTAGCGCTTAGATTTACCAATTCCTACACCCCTGGAGTAAGATTTGTCCTGTTGTTTTTCGGGGTCGGTGTAATTCCGAACCGGCAGTTAAAGTCTGCGACCCAACCAAAGCCATTGGTTGGTGGATTAGGTGAAACTCCTAAACCGACGGTTAAAGTCCGGATGAGAGAGATTCAACATCGATTTGGGCATGCGTAATTTGCGCATTTAGCCCAAACTCTTGCCATCCCGAAAAACGCAACATCAAGTTTTTTATTCGGGAGAGGCAGTAACTAACCGTGTTAGCTACAAAAGGTGTTAGCTCAATCCACCAAGGCTGGATTGCCCATGCCATCACCATCTCAAAGCAAGGTCTATCTCACACCTATCCAAACCCAATAGTTGGCGCAGTTTTAGTAGATCAAGATAATAAATTAATCGCTCAAGGTGTTCATCTGGGCAAGGAGCATGCTGAGGTGATCGCAATTAATAATGCCAAGGGTGATCTATCAAAGGCAACCTTGTATTTATCCCTTGAGCCATGTAATCACATTGGTAAAAACCCAGCTTGTAGTCAGGTAATAATTAAAAGTGGAATAAAGAGGGTTTTCTTCGCACTTAATGATCCAAACCCAATCGCCCAGGGTGGGGCAAAGGCATTAGCAGATGCTGGCATTGAGGTTGAGGGCGGCTTACTTATTGAGTATGCATCTGATACCAACCGTGATTGGTTAACCAAGATTAAATTAAATCGGCCAAGAATTATCATAAAAATAGCAGCCACCTTAGATGGCAAGATTGCAGCAGCTGATCAATCATCAAAGTGGATAACCTCGCAGCAATCAAGGGATGATGTGGCAAAGCTGCGCTCGCAAGTTGATGCAATTATTACCTCAACTGGAACTGTATTAGCAGATGACCCGGAGTTAACAAGTAAGGGAGAAGGAAGCGATCCTGCCATCTTTGTTGTTGGAAAACGTGAGATCTCACCAAATTCAAAGTTAATGAAAAGAGGAGCTGATCTAACCCTGATAAAAGATTATGGGGTTGATCAATTAATAACAGCGCTAAATAAGCGCGGCTTTAATCGGGTGATGGTTGAGGCAGGTCCTGCCCTAATCTCATCCCTTCTTAAAGCAAATGTTGTGGATGAGGTAATCATCTATCAAGCACCAACTGTGTTAGGAGATGGGATTAGCTTTGTTTCCCCTCTTGGCATTAACACAATTAATGATCGAATAGATTTTGAAATTCAAGAGATTGAAAAGATTGGCAGTGATATCAAGACCACCCTTTATGCAAAGGTGGTTAAATAATGTTTACCGGCTTAATTTCATCCCTTGGGGTAGTAGAGGCGATTACTAAAGGTAGTGAGTATGCAAAATTAACCATCAAAGATGCCAAAATCTGTGGGCAGATTGCAATTGGTGACTCTGTATCGGTAAATGGCACCTGTCTATCGGTAACTGAGTTTGATACTCAAAGTTTTGTAGTTGATGTAATGGCGCAAACCTTAAAGGTGAGTGCAATTGGCTCACTTACTAAAGGTGATCTAGTAAATCTAGAGTTAGCAACAAAGGCAGGACAAGCACTTGGTGGTCATATTGTGCAAGGACATGTGGACTGCATTGGCAAGGTTATTGAGATCAAAGAGGCTGAAAAGTGGGTAGCACTGACCGTAACAATTCCAGCAGAGAAGGTGCGTTATGTAGTTCCCCAAGGATCAATTGCAATTGATGGGGTATCACTCACCGTAGGTGAGGTTGATGATAGTAAAAACACAATTACTGTTTGGTTGATTCCACAAACTCTAGCGTTAACAAATTTAGGTAAAAAATCACCAGATGATCTGGTAAATATTGAGGTTGATATCCTGGCTAAGTATGTGGAGCGGTTAGTAAATAAAGCACCAGCAGGTGATAAATGAGTGATTTCAATGAGGCATTAGCTGATTTTAAGGCGGGTAAATTTGTAATTGTCACCGACTCTAAGGATCGAGAGGATGAGGGTGATCTAATTGTGCACGCAGGTGCAGTTACAACGGAGCAGATTGCATTTATGGTCCGTCACACCTCAGGGGTGATCTGTGCTGCCCTAACAAGAGATATTGCTAGGCGGTTAAAGCTTCCGATGATGGTGGCAAATAATGAGGATAACCACACCACCGCATTTACCGTCTCAGTTGATTTAATTAAAGATCGCACAACAGGAATTAGCGCAAAGGAGCGGGCAAATACCTTGCGGGCACTGGCAAGTAGTAATGCAAAGAGTGATCAATTTTTAAGACCTGGGCATATTTTTCCACTAGTTGCAGTAGATGGTGGGTTAAGTCAGCGTGCAGGACATACTGAAGCAGGGGTGGCACTTTGTAATTTAACCAAGACATATCCAGTTGCTGTGATCGCTGAGTTGGTAAATGATGATGGCACGATGATGCGGGGTGAGGCCCTTACTCAATTTGCAAAGGAACATAATATAAAGAAGATCTCAATTGAGGAGATCATTAAAAACTCACCAAAGGTTGAGATTAAACAAACACCAGAAAGCTTTACCTGGGCAAAGCTGCCAATGGCAGATAAGGATTGGCAAATTACTACCTACCGCTCACAAAATGGTGCAGATCATGCACTTTTATCCTTTGGAAATATAAATAGTGAGAATCTATTAACCCGTATTCACTCTGAGTGTTTAACAGGTGATGTATTTGGTTCAAATCGATGTGATTGTGGCGCTCAGTTAGCACTATCAATTGATCAGATTGAAAGAGCAGGTGCTGGGTTGATTATCTACCTTAAAGATCATGAGGGGCGTGGCATAGGACTTGCAGAAAAGGTTAAAGCTTATGCCTTACAAGATTTAGGTCTTGATACGGTGGCAGCAAATATCTCCCTGGGACACCTTGCAGATGAGAGAAGTTATATTGATGCGATTGCAATCATTAAAGCACTTGGTATAAATAGCATCTGCCTGCTAACCAATAACCCAGCAAAGACAGATGCCCTAGATCAAGCAGGGATTAAATACTCAAGGGTTGAGTTAATCACCACACCAAATATCCATAATCAAGCTTATTTAACTAGCAAAGCGCAATTACTTAAACACAAATTAGGAGGATCAGTTGATGTTAAATAATGCACCCAAGGTTGAGATTGGAAAATACCCCACTCTTTCTGCCCAAGTTATCTCATCCTCCTGGCACCCACAGATCTGCCAATCATTAATAGATGGCGCAGTTAAGGGATTAAAAAGCGGTGGTATTGAAAAGATAGAGATCTCCTATGTTGCCGGCTCCTTTGAGTTACCACTTGCTGCTCAATTAGCACTAGATAAGGGAGCAGATCTGGTGGTAGTGGTTGGTTTAGTTTTAAAGGGTCAGACCCCACACTTTGATTACATCTGCCAAGGAGTAACCCAAGGTGTTATGGATGTGTCCTTAAGTAGATCAAAACCAGTTGGCTTTGGTGTTTTAATGTGTGATGATTTATCGCAGGCACAAGCTCGTGCTGGAGGAGTGGGATCAGAGGAGGATAAAGGATTTGATGCAGCAATCGCTGCCCTTTCCTTACTTGGGAAGTAATTAAGTAATTACAACTGTTAGCGCTTTTTCCATTTGGGTAATACTTAACTTATCCTGCGCCTTATGGGAGTTGCTACAAACTAGGCAGCGAAACTGCCATTGCCACCAAGTTGAATCGTCATAACCCATTCGATAGTTGGCAACAAATACTTTACCCGGCAGGATGCGACAATGTTGACACCTGCTTGGTTTTTTTAATCCTCTAACCACCTGACTCTCAGCTCGGTAGCCTCGATCATATTTAAAACCAACCCCATATAGATCTACCGCTAATAAAAATGAGCCAGGATTTATCGTCAACTCAAAGGCTGCCTCATCAAGATCACGGTAGGCGTAAAAGCCACACTCACAATCTACAACTGGTGGCACATGATTTACATCCTTACTGCAACTAGCACTGGCATCTGCCAGGTAGGTATCACCGGTAAGGCCTGTCAGGATGGGATTTCGCCCCGTAATTAACGCTAACTTATAACCACTCATCTGCTCATTCGGTAGATCAAAAACTGATTGGTAATTGAAACTCTTACTATTACTAGATTGCTTAGCCACCTTATTGCCAGCTGCGCCAATATAAATAAAACCGATTATAAAAAGCAGTGGCACAACTGAGGCAAAGATATATAAAAGGGTTATCAGGGCAGATTTTGGAACTAGCTGATCGCTTTGATTTGAAAATCCGCCCAGCAGATAAACCAAGGCCAGTAAGCAGATAACTACTACAGGATAGATGCGGATTAATCTGATCAGCCGCATGCGGTTATGGATATATCCCATACTGGCAATTAAACACCTGATATCAATTGACTGGTAGGTGATCCAGATCAAATCACCACTTCATTTACAGGCTAAGCATGGCTAGGTATGGTTACCTTAGAGCAGATAAAGATATACTTTTAACAAGGTGGTGTGAGAAATATGGCTGAGATAGGTAAACCTGATCGGGTGGTCCGCCGCGAGCGTGAGCCGGTGATTACACCCGCTGTGCCAACTCCTGCCCCAGAATTAGAGCCTAGCAAGTAATTTCTGTAGCAAAGTTTTATCAAGATAATTAAAAAGGGGATGCGTGAGAAGTCTTACCGATTTTAAAAACTTTGATCTAAAAAGCTTTGACACTCTGCTGATTAATTATCTAAGCAAGATCTCACTACCAGTACTTCGTGTCTCACTTGGGGTGGTCTTTATCTGGTTTGGTGCTCTTAAGCCATTTGGGGATTCACCAGCAAATGATGTTATTACCAAGACCATCTACTGGTTTGATCCTGATGTTTTTATCCCAATTCTTGGCTACTGGGAGATGTTGATTGGTATCTGCCTGTTATACACACCACTGATTCGCTTTGGCTTATTCTTACTAGCGCTGCAGATGCCTGGCACATTTTTGCCATTGATCCTACGGCCTGAGATCTGCTTTCTTGATTTTCCCTTTAACTTAACCCTGGAGGGTCAATACATTGTTAAAAACCTAGTTTTAATTGGTGCGGCCATGGTGGTGGGCAGCAAGCTAGTGCCCATTCAAAATGGTAAGCAGTAATACTTTTTTATCATCTACCAAGCTTTGGGGTTAAACCAACAACGCTAATCTTTCCCTTACTATCTGCCTTAACCAATACCCCTTCACCAGATCCCACCCCAACACCTGTGACTGCGCCGATATTTATAAAATGGCCAACTAAGACCAATAAACCAGATTTATTGCGCCAATCAACAATCTGCTTTTTAACCCTCACAGTCTGAACAGCTTTGGCAGGATCAGCAGATTCAAACAGGGAATCTAAGTTGGGATTTAATCTAACCCTGCCAATTCCAAGTAATTGCGCAGTTTCTTTTGCCCGACACCACCTTGATGATTCAACCCGGGTGATCTTTATATCCCGCCG
>VGBN01000029.1 GCA_016870455.1 Actinomycetota bacterium
TTAAGAACTTCAATCATGGCTCCAGTCCTTTCCGGGTACCGGGCTAGAAGGTGAGTTTAACTTGTGGCTTGAATACTTGCCAATAAAGATTTAACTGTGCCAACCCCAGGGATTTCACCTTCAGGATCTATAGCTAGCCATGGTTTTAATACAAACTCTCTTGAATGCGCCAGCGGGTGAGGTAATTTTAAAAACTTGGTTTCAATTACCTGCTCACCATAAACAATCAAATCTAAATCAATAATTCTTGGCCCCCATTTGCTTTCACGTACCCGACCCAGTTGATCTTCAATTTTTAACAGCTCACTCAATAGCTCTTCAGGCGCCAAGTTGCAATCGCCAATCACCACTGCATTTATAAAATCATTTTGTGGTGGGCCTCCTACAGGCTTAGTTTCAAAGTAAGGTGATGATTTTAAGTCTTGTAATAACTCATCTAAGTGCGTTATTGCAATATCTAAATTCAGTTTACGATTTTCTAGATTTGAACCAAGTGCTATTACAGCCTTCATCTACTTCTTTCAATCACTACCGATACATCTTTAAACTTTAAAGGAATTGGAGCATTAGGTTTATGGACTGTGATCCTAACTTTTTTAATCTTTTTGAACTTTTTCAAAATTTGCTTTGCAATACTCTCTGCCAAGGTTTCAATAAGTTGATAAGGCTTTCCAGTTATCTCAACTTTTACAACCTGGGCAACCTCAGCATAATTAACTGTTCTATCTAGTTGATCATTTAAGTTTTTAAGAGGTAAATACAACTCAACATCAACTAGGAATATTTGTCCACGCTTGCGTTCTCTTTCAAGCACACCATGAAAACCTTTTGCCTTGATGCCAATTATTTTTATTAAATCACTCATTTGCGCATTTTTTCCACAACACTTATTACATCTAAGTGTGCTCTAACAGAGTGTGTTCGCACACCCCAAACCCCAAGCCTTGCCATTTCTGCAGTTAGGGCGATTGTTGCTACCTCTCGCTGATCTGGCTCTGGTGCATTAAGTAACTCTCCTAAGAAGCGCTTTCTAGATACCCCAATTAAAAGGGGATAGCCAAGTAGTTGTATTCGCTCAATATTTTTAAGTATCTGCCAATTATCTTCACTTTGTTTGGCAAAACCAATTCCTGGATCTAAAATAATTTGGTCAGGGTTTACACCTGCTTTGAGTAATTCAGTAACTCTTTGGTCTAACTCATCTCTAACCTCTTTAACTACATCTTGATAGTTAGCTTTGCTTTGCATATCTTTTGAATGTCCTCGCCAATGCATAACGATGTATTGAATCTTTGGATTTTCGGCAATCAAGTTCGCCATTTTTTCATCTGCTAAACCACCGCTTACATCATTTACATATACTGCACCTGCTGCAATTGCCGCTCTTGCTACCTCAACTCTCATAGTGTCCACACTTATAGTGGCTCCATCTTTAACTAATTCGGTAATAACTGGAATAACTCTTGTTAACTCTTCTTCTTGACTTACACGTTCAACACCTGGTTTGGTCGATTCCCCACCAACATCAATAATGTCGGCACCCTCTGCAAACAATCTTCTTCCTTGATTAATTGCATCCTCTTTTGCAAAGTACTTACCACCATCAGCAAAGGAGTTTGGGGTGACATTTAAAATTCCCATCACCAGAGTTTTTGGCATTTGCTTACCTGCTTTGATTGATTAAGGAGATTGCTTCAGCTCGGGTGGTTGGATTTAGGAGCTGTCCACGCACTGCACTAGTGGTAGTTCTAGCTTGTGATTTTTTCACGCCCCGCATCGACATACACAGGTGCTCACAATCAATAATTACGATCACGCCCCCTGGTTGCAGTATTTCAACCAACGCATCGGCAATTTGAGATGTAAGTCGTTCCTGAACCTGTGGCCGCCGTGCATATAAATCAACAACTCGGGCTAACTTTGAAATTCCAGTAATCCGTCCACTTTCACCAGGTATGTAACCAATATGGGCAACACCATGAAAAGGTGTTAAATGATGTTCGCAGTGGGAAAAAACCTCTATCTCTCGAACAATAACTAACTCTTTATGTCCGATATCAAATGTAGTAGTTAGTACATCCTCAGGTTTTTGCCAAAGGCCGGCAAAGTTTTCGGCAAGCGCATTTGCAACTCGCTTAGGTGTATCTTTTAAACCTTCGCGATCAAGATCTTCACCTAATGCATGAAGTAACTCGGTGACTGCTTTTTCTGCTCTTACTTGATCAAACTCCTTTTTGGCCCCACCATCATGTGGGCCCATTGAAACGGAGTTAATCTCACTCATTTACATCCTGGCTAGCTTCTTTATCAACTTTTTTTACCACTGACTTCTTTACTGGTTTCTCCTCTGTACTTACTTTTACTTTGGCAGGCTTTAACGCCACAGGTGGTTTACTAGATGGCGTACGGTTTTGTGAACCAGTCCAGGCAGCTCTTGGTTTTACCTTTTTGACTCGCTTGAAGACTTTAGCAATCTCCTCTTTATTGAGAGTCTCATGTTCAAGTAACTCTTCAACTAGCTGGTCTAAAATTTCTTGATTTGCTACCAAAATATCAAATGCCTCTTGATGGGCATTTTCAATTAACTCTCTAATCTCGCTATCAACCACTGCCGCAATACTCTCTGAGTAATCTCTTTGATGACCATAATCTCGACCTAAAAATGGTTGAGAATCTGAGATTCCAAGTTTGATTGCACCAAGACGTTGAGTCATTCCATACTGAGTAACCATAGCTCTAGCTAAATTAGTAGCTTTCTCAATGTCATTTGATGCTCCAGTTGTTGGATCATGGAAAATTAACTCCTCAGCTGCTCTGCCACCCATGGTGTAAGCAAGTTGATCTAACATTTGATTTCTTGTCACTGCATATCGATCCTCATCAGGTAAAACCATGGTGTAACCAAGAGCTCTACCACGTGGCATGATCGTTACTTTATGAACTGGATCTGTATGAGGTAGAGCATGGGCAACTAATGCATGGCCGCCTTCATGGTATGCAGTAATTCGCCGCTCCTCCTCAGTCATCAACCTGGAAACTTTTTGTGGACCTGCCATTACTCGATCAATAGCCTCATCTATATCGGTATTTTTAATTACTTTTCGTTCCTGTCTAGCTGCTAACAAAGCAGCTTCATTTAATACATTTGCTAGATCTGCACCGGTAAAACCTGGTGTGCGCTTGGCATAAGACTCAAGATCAACATCTTTAGCAACTGGTTTATTTTTTGAATGCACCGTAAGAATTGCCGCTCTACCCTTTAAGTCAGGACGATCCACAGATATTTGTCGATCAAATCTGCCAGGACGCAAAAGTGCTGGATCTAATACATCAGGTCTATTTGTAGCTGCAATTAAAATAACTTGGCCATTGGCCTCAAATCCATCCATTTCAACAAGTAATTGATTTAAGGTCTGCTCACGCTCATCATTTCCGCCACCCAAACCAGCACCACGTTGACGACCTACTGCATCAATTTCATCCACAAAAACTATTGCTGGCGCATTTTGTTTTGCTTGGGCAAATAAATCGCGCACTCGTGAGGCACCAACTCCAACAAACATCTCAACAAACTCAGAGCCAGAGATTGAATAAAATGGAACCTTTGCTTCCCCAGCTACCGCTCTGGCAAGTAAAGTCTTTCCAGTTCCGGGCGGGCCATAAAGTAAAACACCTTTTGGTATCTTGGCGCCGATTGCCTTGTACTTATCAGGACTTGCTAAGAAATCTTTGATCTCACGTAGTTCAGCAACTGCCTCATCTGAACCAGCCACATCAATAAATGTATTGGTGGGCATCTCTTTATTTTGTAATTTCGCCCTTGACCTTCCAAAAGATAAAACTCGACCGCCTTGGCCGCCTCCCATAAACAACAGAAGTAGGAAAATAATTAACAAAATTGGCAAAATACTAAAAAGTAAGGAGACAAAAAGTGATTGTTTTGGAACCTTAATATCCCATCCAGCAGATGGAGGATTGCTTGTTAGTAACTCAACAATTAAAGCTTCTTGGCCCGCCACATATGATGCTTCAATCTTTGCTGACCCATCAACAAACTCACCATCTTTTAAGATCACTTGAACTTTTTGATCACGGTCAATAACTAAAGCAGATTTAACATTATTTAGAGATATCTCATTTAAAATAGCTGAAGTCTCAACCTTTTTATACTCTTCACCTGTTGCTGAGATTTGTCCAAAAATACTTACCGCAACTAATGCTGCAATAATCCAAAAAAGAGGTCCTCGAAATATTTTCCTTATAGATGCAGGTGAATTTTTCGCAGATTTTTTGTTGGTATTAGGTGCCTTGAATTTAGGGAGCTTAAAACTCTTTTTTTGCGTCACCAGTTAGATCTCTTTCTCAAAGACAGGAACAAGGGGATTAAGAATAAAGGTGTTTGGCAAGAACACCAATAAACGGCAAATTTCGATACTTCTGATTGAAATCCAAGCCGTAACCGACCACAAACTCACTAGGAATATCAAAGCCAATATACTTAGCTTCAACCTTTACCGTAGCTGCATCAGGTTTACGTAATACTGTTAAAACTGAAACAGATTTTGCACCACGAGAAAGTAGATTTTCAGTCAACCAGGAAAGAGTTAAACCTGTGTCCAATATATCTTCAACAATTAAAACTTCTCTTCCTAAAATATCTCCATCTAAATCCTTTAAAATTCTAACTACACCACTTGATTTGGTTCCAGCACCATAGGATGAAACTGCCATCCAATCCATATCAACATGTCTTTGCAAATAACGTGAAAAATCTGCCATTGCCATAACAGCACCTTTTAATACCCCAACTAAAATTAAATCTCTGCCGGCATAATCTTTATCCACCTGGGCAGCTAACTCTTTTAATCTATTTTGAATCTGCTCCTGACTGACAACAACTCGTTCTATGTCATTTCCAAGTGCTGCTAGATCCACGACGCTCCTTATGTGTTGGGTAAGAGGACAATTCTGCCTGAATTTCTTAAAAGCTTCACATTTCCAGGAAGTGATACCTCTTTTTGACCATGCCAATTGGAGATCAGGGCCTCTGCTGCTGCAATGTGATCAGCTGTTAGTGAGCCTGAAGGTGCTCCGGCTCTATATATTGCTAATCGTAAAACTCTCTTCCTGATTGCCTTAGGCAGCCGCTCTAAATCCCTTACCGCTAGATTGCTCGGATCTGCTTGTGCGAAAAATTCATTTGCAAAACCATCCAAAGCATCGGCATCGTCTTTAAGTAACTCTGCTGTTCGAACCAGGGCCTCAGTAATCCCAGGACCTAAGTTCTCTTCTAAAGTTGGGAGCACATTTTTGCGCACCCTCACCCTGGCAAAGGATAAATCTTGGTTGTGAGGATCAGACCAATAACCAATTCCTGCCTGACGGCAAGCAGCCTCGGTGCTTTCTCTAGAGATATTTAATAAAGGTCTTACAAAAACATTATTTTCAACTGCCATTCCTGAAAGTGATCTTGCACCTGATCCTCTAGCTAATCCAAGTAAGACAGTTTCTGCTTGATCATTGAGGGTGTGAGCTAGGAAGAAATACTTTGGTTGGTAGGAATCAATAAATTGATTAAAAATTTTATACCTAGCTCTTCTTGCTGAAGCCTCAAGTCCATCGGTAACAACTACCTGTGCAACTGCAGTTTCCACCCGTTGGTAACCAATAGATTTCAATTGCCCAATTACATTTTTAGTGATCTCTTGTGAGTTAGTTTGCAAACCATGATCGACTACAACTGGAATGGCTCTTTCGCCGCCATACTCAGCAAGTAATGCAACTGCCAACGCCATTGAATCAGCGCCACCTGAGCAACCAAATAAAACTGTTTGGCTTAAGTTGTTAAGAAAAGGCTTTAAAGCCTTTCTAATCTCCCAAAGATCGGCACTCTTTTCAGTTTCCATACCGACAAGATTAGACCCGACCTCCATATGGCATTAAACCCTTGATGCTATAGATGCTAGAAAAGAGTAGATCCTTCTCCTTATTGTGTGCCTCCCACATCATCCCGTCTCCTGCATAAATTCCGATGTGATGAATTGTGCTAACTGTTCCCTTATATGAGTAGAAAACTAGATCTCCAGGCACCATTTCATTTAGCGGTACCCGTTTTGTGGCCACCCAATAAAGTGATGAGTTAAGTCGATCCCAATTTGGCCAACCAAGACCTGCTGCTCGATAGGCGGCATAAACCAATCCAGAACAATCAAATGAGTTTGGTCCTTCAGCTCCCCAAATATATGGCTTTTTAGCTAGAACTTGTTTTTTGGCATACTCAACTGCTGCAAGTCGCATATCCTCAGTTGAACGAGTACTACTTCTGCCAGTAAATCCAGTGTCTCGCCAAATCTTTGCTTGATCTGGTGTTATTAATGCCCGTCCAGCATTAGCCTCTTCTAATAATGCAAGTTGGCGCTGTTGCTCCAAAGTTAATCTTGTTTTTTGAGCAACCGCTAACTCTTTAGCCAATTTATCTTGAACTGCTTGTAATTTATCTACCTCTTCTTGTTGCATCGCAGCTGCATCATCAGCTGCTTTTTTAGCAGCTGCAACTTTAATTGTTGCCTCTGCCTGTGCTTTCTTTGCTAAATCTGCAGCTTTCTGTGCCGAAGATGCCACTACCTCAGCTGCTTTAAATCTATCTAAGGCATTGGAGTTATTCTCACCCAGCGCATCAAGTGCATTTAAGCGATCTGCTAAATCTTGTGGTCCATCTGACTTTAATAATGAATCTAAATCTGTAAAGCCACCACCCATTACATATGCATTTACCGCTAACTTTCCAATTGTTCGCTTGCCGGTACTAACAGAAGCTTGGGCAGCTTGCAGATGAGCCATTGCTATCTCTGCTTGCTTAGTCTTTACCTTTAACTCATTTTGAGCTGCTAAATATACTTTTCTTTTTGTTGTAGCAATAGCGGTAAGTTGGCGTAAGGTTTTCTTAGCTGAGTTTAATTTCTTTGCCGCAGCATCTGCTGCAGCCTTTTTTTCTGCCTCAATCTTTTTTGCAGCATCAATCTGTGCTTGGGTTGGCTTAGGCGGGGCAGCCAAAGCATAGGTTGGCAACAGAGTAAGTGAAATAACTGCTGCAATTATCTTTTTGTTAATCAATTTGCCACATCCCGCCTCTTAAACAAAATAGCCACGATTGCTAAGCCGGCAAGTAAAAATCCATATGAGGTAAAAAGTGCGTATTGGTATGAGATGCGCTCATTACCCCCCGTCGCAACAATTGATAACAGCTGCCCTGGGAAGTATCGATCGATATTGGTGACAAAAATCGAAAGCAAGCCTTCGATAATTAAATTCCAGATCACACCTATTGAGATTGCCGAGATTGGGGATCTAAATAGCAAGCCTAAGATCATTCCAAATATTCCAAAACCAATTGTGGCAAGTAAGACATTTATAAAGGTTTGAATAACAGCTATTTGGGCATCTTGGGTGCCCCAGGCTTGAGTTGGAATATCTTTTACACCAGCAAATAGATAAGACAAGCTCACTGCAAGCAATGCTGAAAGGGTAACCATTGCAATGGCGAATAACTTCATAGAGCCTAATTTGCCAATTAATATCTTCATTCTAGATGGCTGACGTACTAGTAAATTACGTAATGTCCCGTAGATGTACTCCTGTGCTGTTTGAGCTGCAAATATGCAAAGAGCGACAATTCCTAATAAACCCGCTGCATTACTAAAACTGATCGTTACACCACTAGGTAGAGCCAACACATCTCGACCAATTCTTACTCCCCGTTCACCATTTCCCTCTGGCGAATCAACCAACAAGAACAACAGTGAGGTTGTTAAGCTAGTTACAAATGCAACAGCTGCAATGGTCGAAAGTGAAAGTGATGGGCGCTTTAACTTTGTTAATTCGGCTCTAAATACATTCCACATAATTACTCACCCGTCATTTCAAAAAATGTATCTTCAAGTGATGCTCTAACTGGTGTCAGGCTAGCTAGCACAATTCCTGCCTCAAAAGCTGCTTTGTTGAACTTGGCAGAAAACTCACTCTCACCAGTTACATGAACTGATTCATCAATTATGGTTGCAGTGTGTCCGGCTGAGGTTGCAATCTTTACTAACTTTTCTAGATCACTTCGGTTTTCTGGTTTTGCCACAATCACCGGCTGTTGTTTGGCAAGTAACTCACTTGTTTTGCCTGAGAAGATAACCTGCCCTAGCCGCAGCATCACCAGATAATCACTAATCATTTCGATCTCAGATAAAAGGTGCGAGGAGACGAACACCGTCGTGCCATTATCTGCTAATTTTCTAAGCAAAGCCCTAACCTCTTGAATTCCAGCAGGATCTAAACCATTTGTTGGTTCATCAAGAATAAGAAGCTTTGGATTTGGTAATAAAGCTGCGGCAATTCCAAGCCGTTGCTTCATGCCCAACGAGTAAGTTTTATACTTTGAATCTCCTCGATCACCAAGATCTACTAAATCAAGTAACCCTTGAATACGACCTGTATCAAATCCCCCTAATTTTGCTAACACTGTTAAGTTTTGTTCTCCAGTTAATGCAGGATAAAAAGCTGGGCCTTCAATCATTGCCCCCACATTTGGTAAATATTTTTCTGGTTCTGTAATTGATTCACCTAACACATGGCCGCTGCCAGTAGTTGGTGTAATTAATCCCAACAACATTCTGATGGTGGTGGTTTTGCCAGATCCATTTGGGCCGACAAATCCACAGATGCTTCCCATCGGCACCTCAAAATTGGCATGCGAAAGCGCCATGCGATCACCATATTTTTTGGACAAATCGGCAACATCAAGTGCAAGAGGGAAGGACATGGGAAAAATTATCCCATTAAAGCTTTAGAAAACTACTTAAGTAACACACCTATTACTAGTAAAAATGAGTAAATACTGAGAAAAACAATTGATGCTTGGAACAATTTCCCAGCATTCACCTCACTTGGTTGCCTAGTTAAGTTAATTAACTGCCTCTTCCATCCGATGATAAGTAACAAGGTAACTACCGATAGCCAGATTGGTAACTCAGCACTTTGAATAACCAATAATGAAACCACCGCCATAGCAAGTGAGTGAAGCCACATTTGAGTTAATACAGATTTAACTGGTGCAACCACCGGCAGCATTGGAATTCCAGCAGCTTTGTAATCATCTTTATAGCGAACTGCCAATGCCCAAAAATGTGGTGGAGTCCAGAAAAATATCAAGAAGAAAAACAACCATGAGGTGAGAGAGAGTGAGTTGGTAACCGATGCTTGGCCAATTAAGACTGGCATGCAGCCAGCCACTCCACCCCAAACTATATTTTGGGAAGTGTGTTTTTTTAGGGCCAGGGTATAACCAAAAACATAAAAGGTAATTGCTAATAATGTTAATAAAGTAGCAAGTGGTGTAGTGAATGTGTAAAAAATTATCAAAGATATTATTGAAATTACTGTGGCAAAAATTAAACCACTACCCTTTGAAATCTCACCAGTTGCAATTGGACGCTTAGCAGTTCTTGTCATTAATTGATCAGATTTTGCTTCAATTACCATATTAAAGGCGTTAGCCCCACCTGCTGCAAAAGTTCCGCCCACCAAACACCAAACAGTTATCGCTAGATCAGGTACACCATCGCTTGCTAAAAATAATGCCGGAAGTGTTGTGACAAGTAGAAGTTCAACTACTCGCAATTTCATCAGCGAGATGTAATTTTTCATTTGCACTAACTCTACCCTTGGAATGGATAGTACTTTTTAAGGATTTGTTGTGAAGGGATTGTTTTCTGCCACTGGTGGTGTTAGTCCGCTCACAGCTGGCTTGGTTATTGTTCCCAGCATTCGATCAATTGCATTTCGAGCTGCATCTTGCAATCTTCTAGTTCTACCAACTCCATCTGCAATAACCACAAACACATACTCTTTATCACCTGAGGTAGCAAAGCCCGCTAATGAAACTGTGTGCCGAGTTGAACCAGTTTTTGCCCTGACTAAACCAACCGCCTGTGGTGCAGTTGAGTGATACCTACCAATTAAAGTGCCAGATTCACCACTGATCGGAAGTGAATCATAAATAACTTTTAGTTTTGGCTCACTTTTAACTTTAAGAAGTAATTGAGAGACAGTTACCGCTGAAACTCGATTTTGCCCACTTAATCCTGAACCATCCATTAACACCATGCCGGTGGTATCAACTCCAAGTTCACTAATCTTGGCATTAGCCATTTTATTTAAACCAGTTCTAGTTAATGGATAACCATTTCTGCCTGTTGCCACCAT
>VGBN01000030.1 GCA_016870455.1 Actinomycetota bacterium
TACTTTAGATTTACCTCCGTTAAGGGGAGTACCTCACAACAGTAACTTCGTCAGTACGGATAGCGATATCCCGGAGTTGCGGCCAATATTTGGTTGAGGAAGACCTTGGCAAAACCTCCCATTAACGAATAGGTGCAAATAATGAATGTTTCACTAACCACTTGGCTGGTTGTAGTAGCTGCAATATTGATTTTAATCTTTGTCGATCTAGTAACTGTAAGCCGTAAACCGCATGAGGTGAAGTTCAAAGAGGCAGCAGGATGGTCAATCTTTTATATCGCACTTGCGATTGTATTTGGTCTTTGGGTCTGGCAAAGCGCTGGCTCGGTATATGGCACTGAGTACTTTGCTGCATACCTGGTAGAAAAATCACTTTCGGTAGATAACCTATTTGTATTTATTATTATCTTGGCGCAATTCAAAGTGCCCTCGATTTACCATCAAAGAGTTTTGATGATCGGGGTGCTCTTAGCACTGGTGCTAAGAGCAATCTTTATTGCAATTGGTGCAGCAGCCTTGGCTGCATTTAGCTTTACCTTTGTCATCTTTGGTGCAATTTTGATCTGGACTGGATTTGGATTGTTTAAGCATTGGGATGAGGATCCAACTCCTGAAGATAACTTTATGGTTAAAGCGATTTCAAAACGCATGACTATCACCAAAGAGTTTGATGGCTCAAAGAGCTTCACCAAGGTTGATGGTAAAAAGGTTGCCACACCAATGTTTTTAGTCTTAATTGCCATCGCCTCAACCGATTTGTTGTTTGCCTTAGACTCAATTCCAGCAACCTTTGGTGTAACAAGTGAGCCATTTTTGGTCTTTGCCGCTAACGCCTTTGCACTCCTTGGTCTGCGCGCTCTTTACTTCTTACTTAAAGGCTTGTTGGACAAACTAATTTATCTATCCCTTGGACTTTCAATCATCTTGATGTTTATTGGGGTGAAGCTGATCTTTACCTACCTGCACGAGACCTGGAGTGAGGTGCCAAAGATTCCAACCCTATTTAGCCTTGCTGTAATTGGATTGGTCTTAACAATCTCAACTATTGCCAGCTTGATTAAATCTAAGAAGGATCCAACCGCCCACGCCCACGCAGGTCGTGTCACTGCGCCTAAAAAGTCAGAGCACTCTCACTAATTACTTGCAGTTGAGGTAGTTATCTACACTCTGATTTTTTAGAAGGTAAATGATTGACAGCCAATTTCACTTGGCTACTATTGGCCTATGTGTTTATCCTGTATGTTAGCTGCTCAAGATGCCTTTGGATCAAAGAATTTTAAAGTTGCCCCACCAACAAATTTACAAATATTAGAAGGACTAAATCAGAGCATCGAATCATTGTTTAAAATGATTATTCGCATGCTGACAAAAATCTCCATCTGGTAAGTATTAAAGGCAGCGCCATTACCTTCTTTAAGCACAAATTAACTCAGGTAAATGATCTATCTAAACCGCCAAGGCGGGTAAAGAGCAAAATCCTTCAGTTTTACTCAGCAAATAGAAATATCGGCAATTATCTGCCGGTACTAGCCATCCATCAGATGTTAGATCAAGAGTTAGATACCTGGAATATCCATAAATCCCCAGTTGATTGGGAGTTTGTTCATAAAAACTACGATCAGGTAATTGTTGGTGGCGCAGGGTTATTGCACTCAGTCTTTGAAAAGTTTTGGGTTGATCTAGATAAGAACTGTAAGTCGCCAATTATTATCTGGGGGATAGGGGTATGCCTGCCTGATAATGATTCAGTAAAGGGTGTGCCAAAGAGTGTTGTGCAATCAGTCTTTAACAGAGTAACCTTTGCAAATGTAAGGGATGAGCTAACTCGAGATTTCTACGATCTAAAATCTGATATCTCTATCACCGCCTGTCCTACCTTGGTTTATGTGGCAAATAAATTTAAGGTAGCCCCTAAAACTTCATCTGAAAAAAAGATTTTGCATAGCTCACATATTGATTTAGAGCCAACTGGTGCAGCTGGTGAGATAGAAAAAGTTATCAGACAGGCGGGATTTGATTACAAATTTACTGACAATATTGAAACTACCAAAAATCCTTTAAAGAAGAACTTAAAGATGTATCAAGATTGTGATTATGTAGTTACCACCCGATTACATGGCGCCATCATCGCCTACGCCTTTAATCGACCATATATTGCAATCTCATTTGATCCAAAGGTTGCTGCCTTCAATAAGTTATATGGTGGTGGCATCTGCATTACCCAGCTCTCACAATTACCAACGGCATTAAGAAGTGATCAATTTAAGGTATCTAGCAATTATCAGGGCGAGTTGGCAAAGATTAAGCAGTTTGGTGCACAAATTAAGGCTGCAATCACCAGGTAGAAAGGGTGGGTAAAGATCAGTAAACTCACTGCAGGTAATACAACTAAAAAGTAAGTTAGATCCAAATTAAGCAAGGGGGTAACCTATGCAAGCCTCCGTTGCGCAACAATTATTAGTTTTAGAGCTGCAATCACTTGATAATAAGATTATGCAGGCCGATACCAAATTAAAATCACTGCCTGAGATTGAGCAATTACTACATATTGATAAACGGGTTAGTAGTGCAAGTGATGAGTTGGCAACTGTTAAAGCAGAGGTAGAGCAGATTGGCTTAGAGCTTAAACGAAGTGAGGTTGATGTTGAGACTGTTACCGATCGTATTAAAAAAGATGAGGCTAGGTTAGCCTCCGGTAATGCCACCCCAAAGGAGTTAGAGCAGCTTCAACATGAGATTGTTTCATTAAAAAAACGGCAGGAGGAGTTAGAGGAGATTGAGCTTGAGATTATGATCAGAAGTGATGCTGCTTCTGCCCGAAGCAATACCCTTACAACTGATCTAACCTCCCTGCAAACTTTAAAGGATGAGATTACGGGCAGATTACAAACTGCAACTGGTGAGATAAGTAAATTAATCGCCGATAATAACTCTGCCAGAGCGGCGGTGGCATCTAAAATCGAAAAACCATTACTTGATCTTTATGAAAAAATTAGAGCAAATGGTGGCGGGGTGGGGGCAGCTGCCCTAGTTGGGGATAAATGCAATGGTTGCAACCTTGCCATTAATGCAGTTGAGATGGAGCGAATTAAATCCTTAAGTAAGGATGAGTTATTAAGGTGTGAAGAGTGCCGGCGAATTTTGGTCAGAATCTAATGGCCCGCCACTTTGTAATCACCGCTGATGGTGGCAGTCGGGGAAATCCAGGACCTGCTGCCTTTGGCGCAGTTGTTTATGAAAATGAGAAGGTAGTCAAGGAGATTGGTGCAGCTATTGGAGTTGCATCTAATAATGTCGCTGAGTACCAGGGATTAATTGCCGGTTTAAAAGCTGTAAATGAGATTGATCCTGCTGCAACTATCTTGGTAAAGATGGATTCAAAATTAGTTATTGAGCAGATGAGTGGTAGATGGAAGGTTAAACATCCAAATATGAAGGAGTTAGCAAAACAAGCCTTTGCTACCCATGATCCAAAACTTGTCTCATATCAGTGGATTCCCCGTGAGGCGAACTCACATGCAGATTCAATACTTAATGATGTACTAGACAGCCGAATGTAAAAGGGGAGTAATCTTTCACCATGCTTACCGACACCTCAAGAGTACTTCATGCGGCAACTGGAAATAAGTTAACTGCAAAGGGCTGGGGACAAGAGGCTGCCCTTCGGATGCTGCATAACAACTTAGATCCCCAGGTTGCAGAGCACCCAGAGAATTTAGTGGTTTATGGTGGCACTGGAAAAGCAGCCCGTAACTGGCAATCCTTTGATGCGATTGTTAAAACACTTACAAATCTAAAAAATGATGAGACGATGTTGGTCCAATCTGGTAAACCAGTTGGGGTATTTCAAACCAATGAGTGGGCACCTCGGGTTTTACTTGCTAACTCAAACTTAGTTGGTGATTGGGCAAATTGGCCAGAGTTTAGAAGGCTTGAGCAGTTAGGTTTAACAATGTATGGCCAGATGACAGCTGGCTCTTGGATTTATATCGGCACCCAAGGAATCTTGCAGGGAACTTATGAGACCTTTGCCGCTGTTGCTAACAAAAGATTTAATGGCACTCTCCAAGGCACTCTCACCTTAACTGGTGGTTGTGGTGGCATGGGTGGAGCTCAACCACTTGCAGTAACTATGAATGGCGGAGTGTGTTTAGTAGTTGATGTTGATAAGAGCAGATTAGAAAAACGTATTCAAACTAGATATTTGGATGAGATTGCAAATAATCTAGATGATGCAGTGGCAAGATGTTTAAAGGCAAAAAGTGCCAGAACTCCACTTTCTGTTGGTGTAGTTGGCAATGCAGCGCAAGTTTTTCCACAACTACTTAAGATGGATGTGCCGATTGATATTGTCACCGATCAAACCTCAGCTCATGATCCACTCTCCTATGTGCCAATTGGTATTGAGTTTGATCAGGCACAATCTTTTGCAAAAGATAAGCCGGAGGAGTTCTCACTTCGCGCCAAAGAAGCAATGGCAAAACATGTTGAGGCGATGGTTGGCTTTATGGATAAAGGTGCTGAGGTCTTTGATTACGGTAACTCAATTAGGGATGAAGCACGTCAGGGTGGTTTTAATCGCGCCTTTGCATTTCCTGGCTTTGTACCGGCGTATATCAGGCCATTATTTTGTGAAGGTAAGGGTCCATTTAGATGGGTGGCATTATCAGGAGATCCAAAGGATATTTATCGCACCGATAAAGCAGTTTTAGATTTATTTCCAGAAAATGAGGCGCTGCATCGCTGGATAACAATGGCGCAAGAAAAGGTTGCCTTCCAAGGATTGCCAGCTCGAATTTGTTGGCTTGGATATGGTGAGCGAGATAAAGCAGGGCTTGCCTTTAATGATTTAGTTGCAAAGGGTGAGGTTAAAGCACCAATTGTTATTGGCAGAGATCATTTAGATTGTGGCTCTGTGGCATCCCCATACCGGGAGACGGAAGGGATGTTAGATGGCTCAGATGCAATTGCTGATTGGCCATTACTTAATGCAATGATCAATATTGCCTCTGGTGCTTCCTGGGTATCAATTCATCATGGTGGTGGAGTTGGTATGGGTCGATCAATCCATGCCGGCCAAGTCTCAGTTGCCGATGGCACAGCTCTTGCTGCCCAAAAATTAGCCAGGGTATTAACAAATGATCCAGGCATGGGTGTGATCAGACATGTTGATGCAGGGTATGAGATTGCAGATAAAACTGCACGCCAAAAACATGTGCATATTCCGACCTTAGATACTGAATAAAACTTAAAGTAAATGTCACAAACTGTAGTTAAAAACATATCTCTTCTGGTAACAAATAATCCCACTTTAGGAAAGACCGAGTTAGGTTTAATTGAAAACGCTGCCCTGCTTATTGAAAATGGCAAGATTTCTTGGGTTGGAGCAGGTGAGAGCGCACCATCTGCAGAAAAAACAATTGATGCGCAAGGCAAAGCGGTAATTCCAGGCTTTGTTGATTCTCATAACCATTTAATCTTTGCCAAAGATCGAGCCGGTGAGTTTTCTGCCCGAATGAAGGGGCAGGCTTACTCTGCAGGTGGAATTGCTACCACTGTTGCAGCAACACGGAGTGCCTCCGATGATGATCTACTCGCTAATGCCACACATTTAGTCCATGAGGGATTGCATAGTGGTACAACAACAGTTGAGATTAAATCTGGTTACGGATTAACTACCATAGATGAACTTAGAAGCCTTAAGATCGCAAAGCAGTTAACGGATGAGACAACATTTTTAGGTGCCCATGTTGTGCCAAGTGAGTACAAAGGCAAAGCAGATGAGTATGTGGAGCTAATCTGTGAGCAGATGATTGCTCAGGTCAAACCATATGCAAAGTGGATAGATGTCTTTTGCGATAAAGGAGCTTTTACAACAGAGCAAGCAAGAAAGATATTACTTGCTGGCAAAGCTGCAGGATTGCGCCCTCGCCTTCATGCAAACCAACTAGAACAAGGTGATGGAATCGCCTTGGGTGTTGAGGTTGGGGTAGCCTCTGTTGATCACATCTCACATTTTAATAATGGTGATATTGAGCTACTTAAAAAATCAAAAACTGTTGCTACCTTTTTACCAGCTGCTGAGTTTTCAACTAGGAGTAATTACCCAGATGCAAGAAGGATACTTGAGGCTGGGGTTACTGTGGCATTAGCTAGTGATTGCAATCCAGGATCTTCCTACACAACAAATATGCCCTTTGTTATCGCACTGGCTGTTAGGGATATGTTCTTCACCCCAGAGCAAGCAATCTGGTCTGCTACTAAAGGGGGAGCACTGGCTTTGCAACGTGATGATGTTGGCCATTTATCAGTTGGTTCAAGAGCTGATTTTGTCATTTTAAAGGAGAGTTCATATATTCATCTTGCTTATCGGCCAGGTGTTAACTTAATAGGACAGGTGTGGCAACATGGCAAACGGATCTAATACAGTGGTTTTAAAACCACAAGGAGTTACATTTGAAGATGTAATTAATGTTGCAAGATTTAATGCCAAGGTTGAGATAAGTGATGAAGCCAAAACTGCTATTGATAAATCACGCAAATTTATTGATGAGTACACCCAAGGTGGCAAGGCTATTTATGGGGTATCAACAGGGTTTGGCGCGCTGGCTGATAAATTTATTGAGCCAAAAGATCGCATCCAGTTACAAAAATCATTAATTAGATCCCATGCTGCAGGAGTTGGTGCACCAATAGAGATCGAGGTTGTTAGAGCGCTGATCTTTTTACGTCTTCGCACCTTTGCATCTGGCCGCACCGGCGTTAGGTATGAGCTGGCAAAAACATATGCTGATTTTTTAAATGCAAATATCACACCCGTTGTTCCAGAGTTTGGATCCTTAGGTTGCAGTGGTGATTTAGCACCACTTTCTCATTGCGCTCTTGCCATGATGGGCGAGGGGCAGGTAATTGATAGTGATGGAAAAATTGTTGACTCACTTGTGGCGATGAAAAAAGCTGGAATTGCTCCAATTGAGTTAAGGGAGAAGGAGGGTCTTGCCCTAATTAATGGCACAGATGGCATGTTGGGAATGTTGATTATGGCGCTAGCTGATCTAAGAAACCTAACACTTTCTGCTGATATCACCACTGCAGTAAGTATCGAAGGATTACTAGGAACAGATCGAGTATTTGCACCAGAGCTTCATGCAGGACTTCGCAATCAGGTTGGACAGGCAACAAGTGCTGCCAATCTATACGCACTGCTTAAGGGATCTGAGATAGTTACCTCCCACTTTGAGGGTGATACCCGTGTGCAGGATGCTTACTCATTGCGGTGTGCACCACAGGTAAATGGCGCAGTACGTGACATTATTGATTACGCAACAACTATTGCAGAGCGGGAGTTATCAAGTGCTATAGATAATCCAGTTGTTTTGCCAGATGGCAGAGTTGAATCAAATGGTAATTTTCATGGCGCACCAATTGCATATGTCTTAGATTTTCTAGCGATTGCCGCAACTGATCTAGGCTCTATGGCAGAGCGCAGGACTGATCGCATGTTAGACCCAGCCAGATCTGTTGGACTGCCAGCATTTTTAGCATTTAACGCAGGGGTCGACTCTGGCTTAATGATCGCCCAATACACCCAAGCAGCACTTGTAAGTGAGAATAAAAGACTTTCAGCTCCAGCAAGTGTTGATTCAATTCCATCGAGTGCGATGCAGGAAGATCATGTCTCAATGGGTTGGTCTGCAGCTAGAAAACTACGCAAAGTAATAGATAACCTCACCCATATCTTAGGAATTGAGTTATTAACCGCAGCACGTGCAGTTGAGTTACGTAAAGGATTAAAACCAGCTAAGGCCACTCATACGGTGATTTCAGAGCTTCGTAAAGTAGTTGATTCAATTGGCCCAGATAGATTTTTATCCCCAGAGTTAGAGCAAGCTACCTTAGTAATTAAAGAGGGCAGAGCGGTAAGGGCAGCAAAATCAGTTGTTGCTTCGTTAATTTAGCGAGTTTTATAACCTGCTGCGATCTCAAGCACTAAAAGGGCTGCAAGTCGAACTGTTCGCTCATCTTTGCTATCTCGCTTTGGATCAACTTCAGTAATATCAATAGCTTGCACCTTGTAATTACCACCAGCTAAAAAGGCTGCTTGGCGAAGCTCATCTGCTGAAATACCACCAGGAGTTGCAGCTGGGCAGGCTGGTGCCACTGAGCGATCACAAACATCAACATCTAGATCAACATAAATATGATCAACATGCCTTCCAAGTTGGGCAAATGCTTGCTTCATGGCATCGGCAATAGATTTATTTCTAAGTTGGGCTCTTGAAATAACAAAGATTCCCGCCTCTTTGGCACGATCTGAATACTCTTTGCTATTTGCAAAATCACTAATACCAATCTGCACAATATTTTTTCCAGGAAGACCTGCCTGAATTAATCGCCAAACTGGTGAGCCATTTGTATTGCCATCTCTAATATCATGGTGGGCATCTAAAGTGATCAGCCCAACCTTGGAAAGATCACCAAATAAACCAGCAGTTAGGCTATAGGTGATTGAGTTATCTCCACCTAATGCAATAAGTAAGCCATATTTATCAAGTAAACCAAATACTTTTTTAGCAATTACTTTCTTGCCATTACTACTATCAGCTCCCGTCACATCACCAAGATCGGTAATTTTTAACTCACGTAGATCAACATCATTAGAGGCTGAGTATGTTGAATACCTTGCTAGGGCAGATCGAATTGCTTTTGGCGCAAGGTGGCAGGAGTTTGGGGTAATCGATGATTTATGAACTGGAAAACCTAAAAGCGCAATATCTGCCTGCTTTAGATTGGGCTTAAATAATGTGTTAGCTCTTTGCCATAAGCCATCTTTAGCTAACTTTATTGCCGTCATAACAGTGATCCTACTGGAGTATCATTAGCACTGAAGAGTCGTCTGGATCATCGCGTTATGAAAATACCGAGGAAAGTCCGGACTCCAAAGAGTAAGGTGATGGCTAACGGCCATCCAGGGTGACCTGCGGGATTAGTGCCACAGAAAATAAACCGCCATTAGCAATAATGGTAAGGATGAAACGGTGGTGTAAGAGACCACCAGCATTTACGGCAACGTATATGGCTAGGTAAACCCCACCTGGAGCAAGACCAGATTGTTGGCATTTTAAGAGCTACTCGCTCGAGCCAACGGGTAGGTTGCTTGAATCTGTAAGTAATTACAGATCTAGATGGATGATGATCAGTTCGCAAGAACTACAGGATCCGGCTTATAGGGCGACTCTTCTT
>VGBN01000031.1 GCA_016870455.1 Actinomycetota bacterium
ACAACCTCAAAAAAGTCTGCCTTTGTTGAAATCACTGACAAACCATCGGTAGCGCCAGCCGGCGTAGTTGAAATGATTAAATCTCGATCTTGAATCTCCTCGAAGTTTTGCCAGTTTAAAAAATCAATCTCTAAATCAACCGCAGCCGAATGAAGTTGATCATGCCTAACCATGGATCTAGTAACTACCGTTACCTCTGAATCACTGCCTCTAAGTGCGCCTATTGCGGCTCTTGCAGTTCCACCGGCTCCTAAAATTGCAATCTTCTTCCCGAAATAAGGTTTTAATAAATTCTTGAATGCGAGTAAATCAGTTGAGATTCCAATACTCCCAGTTGATTCAAAAATTATAGTATTTACGGAAGATATCTGTTTGGCAATTGGATCTACTCGATCAATAAAGCCAATACAAATCTCTTTCAATGGCATTGTTAAAGCCAAACCACGATACTGCGCATTTTTGGATTCAAAATAAAAGTTTCCAAAATCTTGCTCAGTTACTTCATGGGCAAGAAACTCTGCTTCTACCCCCAACATTCGATATGCAGTTGAATGAAGTAAAGGTGAAAGAGAGTGCGAAATTGGTGATCCAGCAACTGCTACCTTCATCAGTCAAATAACCCCGCATCCTCATTTTTTCTAAACTCATTTGCCCAAACATTAAACTCATCAAATGATTTGGTAAATCTTGTGTCTTTTGGTTTGACTGTAACGTAATACAGCCAATCCCCGTTTGCAGGATTAACAGCTGCTTTCATAGCTTGCTCTCCTGGATTGCATATCGGCCCAGGTGGTAAACCTCGGTACTTATAAGTGTTGTATTTTGAGTTAGTCTCAAGTCGTTTATAAGGCAGCCTTATCTTGCCTCTGGTGTTGGTCGCATAATCAATCGTGGCATTAATCTGCAACGGCATCCCTATTTTGAGTCGATTGTAGATAACCCGAGCAATCTTAGGGAAATCAATTACATCCCCCTCTGCTTCAATCATAGATGCGACTATTAATAACTCATAAGGTGAGTAGCCGAGGTAACCCTGATCTATTCCGCTCTGTTTGGCAGCAAGATCAAAACGATCAACCATTTTCTCTATAACTTGATCAAATGTGGTCCCAGGAATAATGGAGTATTGGGCTGGGAATAAAAACCCTTCTAAGTCCGAAGTTTTGTAGGCAGGATTTGCTTTTACCTTTCCTGAGTACTTTCCAGTGACTAACTTTGAGTTAGAAAGTAATGAAAATACTTCGTTTTTACGTAAGCCCTCCACAAAGCCAAACAATCCCAAATTTCTTTTTGGGTCAAGCAGCTGTTCAAATGCAGATTGGGCGGAGATCTGTGAATCTAACTGATGCAAGCCAGCTGAAATACCTTTAGATCTTTTATCATTTATCGCAATTTTATAGAAAACTTTCTCAGCCTTAATAACTCCAGCCTGCTTTAACTTTTGGGCAATGACCACTCCAGTATCACCGGGTTCAATCAAAACCTCCACCTTGCTTGGTGAGGTCAGATTACGAAAGTCATTTAGTAGGAAAGCATTGTGAGTAGAAATGGCTAGCAAAGTGAATACTAGACCAATAGTGATCGCTGATATTAACCGCTTCAAAATATGCTACCAATCGCACCATTTGCTTTTTCATTTAAAATGGCAGTTTCAAGGATATTAACTGCGGCAATTTGATCTATCACAGGCTTGCTTTCCCTCTCCGTTTTACCTGTTTGCCGCATCTGAGCATAGGAAATTTGTGTACTAAGTCGCTCATCTACTAAGTAAATCGGTCCGTCAAAAAAATTGCGAACTAAAGATGCAAAACCAAACACATCTTGCGATGTTTTGCTATCCATTCCTGACAAATGTTTAGGGTTACCTATTACAACATACAGGGGTTGAACCTGAGCCAAAATTTCATCAATTTTCTTGGGCAATTCATTATCATTTTTAATGGTTGCATGAGGAGAAACCAAAATGGACTCTTGGTCAGAGGTGGCCACACCTATTCTTTTCTCACCATAATCAAAACCAACTCGGCGGCCCACTGGGATTGGTGAACTCATATCACAACCGATATCTAAAGTATTTTTGCAGATATCGCCTTGGAAATATCTGACAGCGCTTGACCAATAAGCTTGGGATCACTTCCTCCGCCTTGTGCGAAATCATCTTTTCCGCCACCGCCACCGCCAAGCACCGTTGATCCAATCTTCATTAACTCCCCAGCTTTTATGCCAAGCTTTATCGCTTCTTGAGAGACTGCAGCGACCAAAACTGGTTTTGAATTATTTACAGAGGCAAGAAGCACAACTCCGCTCTTTAGTTTTGATTTTATATCTACTGCAATAGACCTTAGATTATCTACCGAAACCTCATTCTCAAGTTGAGCAGATATTAATTGCACCTGGCCGATCTGCTTTGCTTTCTTAACTAGTTCAGCCGCAGCGGCTATTGCTTTAGCACTATTAACAACCGCCAATTCCTTCTCCATGCTTTTTAGTTTTTCAACCAGTTCAGAAATACGCTGTGGCAACTCCTCTTTTCTTACCCCTTTAATGATTTCGGTAAGTGAGTTCAGTAATAAATGTTCGCGAGCTAAAAACTTGTAAGCATCATGGCCTACTAGTGCTTCAACTCGTCTAACACCTGCACCAATTGAAGATTCAGATAGCAATTTCACCAATCCCAACTGCCCAGAGCTTGCAACATGGGTACCACCGCATAGTTCCTTCGCCCAGTCGCCAATGCTTACAACCCGAACCTGATCGCCATACTTCTCGCCAAAAAGTGCCATAGCTCCCATTGCTTTGGCTGCCTCTTGACTCATTACTTGAGCATCAACTTCAAGATCTGCAATCAATAATTGATTGACTCGACTCTCCACCTCATTTAATACTGAATCGGGAACTGCACTAACTGATGGAAAATCAAAACGGAATCTGCCGGGTGCATTTTCAGAGCCTGCTTGAGTAGCTGTCTCACCCAATGCCTCTCTAAAAGCTTTATGCACCATATGGGTTGCAGTATGCGCTCTTGAGATTGCCACCCGTCTTTCAAAATCAATCTCGGCAAGAACTTGATCACCTTTTCGTACCTGCCCACTAATTACAGTTCCCCGGTGAACAATTAAGCCAGGTAATGGCGTTTGGACATCATCAATCTCAACAACCGCTCCACTTGCTAATTTCACTTTTCCAGCATCGGCTAATTGACCGCCACCTTCGGCATAAAATGGAGTTCTATCTAAGATTAACTCGATTTCTGCGCCGGTACTTGCTTCAGTAGAACTTTTACCTCCGACCAGTAAGCCAGTCAGCTTTGCCTCTGCAGAATTTTTCTCATATCCAATAAATTTAGTAGGGCCACTTGAATCAATGATTGAACGATATTCAGTCAAATCAGTATGACCACTCTTTTTCACCTTTGCATCCGCTTTTGCTCGTTCTCTTTGCTCATTCATTAACTTCCTAAATCCTGCTTCATCAACCTCTAACCCTTGTTCTCGAGCCATCTCTAATGTCAGATCAAAGGGAAAGCCATAGGTATCGTGCAATTTAAATGCGGTGTCAGCCGAGACTGCTTTTTGCTTAGATTTCTTTAATTGATCAGCTGCTGTATCGAAAATGCTAGTGCCACTTTTTAGTGTTTGAATGAATGAATCCTCTTCGGCTTTGGCAATCGATAAAATGCGCTCTGAGTCCTTTTCTAACTCAGGGTACTGTGCCCCCATTGCCTTGATTGAACTTTTCATTAATTCAGAAATCACCAGATCTTGTGAGCCAAGTAGACGCATATTTCGAATAGTTCTTCGCATCATTCTTCTTAAAACATAGCCGCGACCTTCATTACCTGGGGTTACTCCATCACCAATCAACATCATCGCGGTTCGACTATGGTCTGCCACCACCCGCAAAGAAATATCAGATTTGGCATCCTTGGCATACTTGACCTTAGTTAATTCAGAGGCTTTATCTAAAATTACTCTTGTGGTATCTATTTCATAAATATTTTCGACCCCCTGCAACAAAGCTGCGGTTCGCTCTAGTCCTAAACCAGTATCAATATTTTTTGCTGGCAGCTCACCTACGATTGGAAAGGTATTTTTATCCCCGCCCTCGCCACGAATGTTTTGCATAAATACCAAATTCCAAATTTCAAGATAGCGATCCTCATCTGCAATTGGACCACCCTCCTTGCCATAATCACTGCCGCGATCGAAGTAGATTTCAGAGCATGGACCACAGGGACCAGGAACTCCCATCGACCAAAAATTATCTGCCATTCCTCGCCGTTGTATTCGATTCTTAGGTAGACCAACCTGCTTCTCCCAGATTTGGGCTGCCTCATCATCATCTTGATAGACGGTAACCCAAAGTTTGTCTTCGCTAAATCCATACCCACCCTCTGAGGTTGATTTAGTTAGTAACTCCCATGCCAGCGCAATTGCACCCTCTTTAAAGTAATCACCAAATGAGAAGTTTCCACACATCTGAAAAAATGATGCATGTCTAGTAGTTTTACCAACTTCATCAATATCCAATGTACGAACACACTTTTGCACGGAGGTTGCCCGCTTATACGGGGGTTTTACCTCTCCTAAAAAGTAAGGTTTGAATGGAACCATTCCAGCATTAACTAGCAGTAAATTTGGATCATCAGCAATTAATGAGGCTGACGGAACAACTGTGTGATCTAACTTTGATGAGTTATTTGATTCGAAAAACTTAAGCCATCTTGAGCGAATATCGGCGGAGTTCATACTTACTCCTTCGCTTTGCTTTTTTTCTTACCTTTTTTCTTCTGCTTAACCGCACCAAAGATAGCTGCCGCTGCCTTCATGGCTATTGGGTTTTCATCCAGAAAGGATTCTGTTGCATTAGAGACTTTTTTGGTCAAACTCTCTATTGACTTACCTGCATTGCTTAAACTCTTTAACGGGCTATTGATCATGGCAACTGTTTTGGTGATTTCATCTATCAATCTAGATGCACGAACCACCGTATAGGCAATGGCTAGAGCAATCACAGCAAGACTTGATGCTGCGATAATAGTTGCAATTCCACCTGGGCCCATGTTGGGAAGAATACCTGAAAAGGTTAGAACTATTTGGTAACGGCTGGAGTATCTACCCCAGACTCTTTGCGTTGTGCTGGCGTAATCGGTGTTGGCGCTCCAGTTAAAGGATCACCACCACTGGCTGTTTTAGGAAATGCAATAACCTCGCGAATCGATTGTGCCCCAGCCAGTAATGCACACAATCTATCTAGCCCAAGTGCAATTCCACCATGTGGTGGAGGTCCATAATTAAAAGCCTCCAGCAGAAAGCCGAACTTACTCTCTGCCTCACTCTGTGTTAAACCAATAGTCTTAAAGACCCTCTGTTGTACTTCTCGTTGATGAATACGTATTGATCCTCCACCAATTTCATTTCCATTTAAGACAATGTCATATGCATAAGCCAGCGCATCTTGTGGATTCTTATCAAAGCTTTGTGCGAATTCAGGTTTTGGACCGGTAAATGGATGGTGCACTGCCGTCCATCCTGCCGATGGATTTTCTGGGTCAACTGGCTCAAACATGGGCGCATCAACTATCCAAACAAATTTCCATGCCTTTTCATCAATTAAATTACAGCGCTGGCCAATCTCTAATCTCACCGCACCTAGCAAACTTTGGGATGTAGCTTTAGCTCCGGCAGCAAAGAAGATTGCATCACCATTTTTTGCCCCAACAAAACTAGCAATACCGCTGCTTTCTTTCTCTGACAAGTTCTTTGCCACTGGGCCAGATAAGCTTGCATCCTGTCCAACTAATATATAAGCCAATCCCTTAGCGCCACGTGCTTTGGCCCAATCTTGCCAAGCATCTAATTCACGCCTTGGTGAGTTGGCTCCGTTTGGCATTACTACAGCACCAACATATGGAGCTTGGAAGACTCTGAACGAGGTATCTTTAAAAAACTCAGTAACCTCGACTATTTTATTTTCAAATCTTAAATCTGGTTTATCTGATCCATACTCTTTCATGGCTTGGTGATAGGTCATATGTGGGATTGGAGTTGGAATCTTGTAATCGACAACTTTTTTAAATACAGCAAGTAGGACTTTCTCTGCTACCGCAATCACATCAGATTGATCTGCAAATGAGATCTCAATATCCAACTGGGTAAACTCTGGTTGGCGATCAGCTCTAAAATCCTCATCACGAAAACAACGAGCAATTTGGTAATACCGCTCCATTCCTGCCACCATCAACAGCTGCTTAAACAGCTGAGGAGATTGTGGAAGGGCATACCAAGATCCCGGTTGCAACCTAACTGGTACCAAAAAGTCCCTCGCTCCTTCTGGTGTTGATCTTGTTAAATAAGGAGTTTCAATCTCTAAAAAATCTTCCTGCGCCATAACCTCACGAATCGCAGAGGTTACTTTGGATCGAAGCCTTAAATTCCTAGCTGGCCCTTCACGCCTTAAATCCAAGTAGCGATACTTAAGTCTTACCTCTTCTGAAATATTTGAGATATCTCCACTATCTACCGGAAATGGCAGTGCGGCTGCCTCACTTAAAACCTCTAGTGAGTCACATACAACCTCTATTTCACCAGTTGCGATCTCTTTATTTTCATTGCCAGCCGGGCGCGCTTTCACAGCACCTGAGATCAAGACACACCATTCGGCACGTAACTCTGCTGCAATTTTTTCGTCATTGATCACCACCTGCACAACACCAGATGAATCTCTAAGGTCAATAAAAGCAACACCGCCATGATCCCTTCGGCGGGCAACCCAACCAGCCAAGCGAACCGTTGTGCCGATTGACTTGGCAGTTAAAGATCCAGCATCATGTGTGCGTAACATTAATTATTTCTTACCTAACTTTTCGAGTAAATCTGAAGCATCTAGGTTACTAGAGATCAACTGACCACTGCTCATTGATTTCAATTGGCAATTACCAGTTGCCAACTCATCATCGCCAATTACTAAGCCATACTTTGCACCACTTCTATCAGCTGCCTTCATCGCACCCTTTAATCCACGATCGCCATAAGCCATATCGCAGGTAACGCCAGATAGCCGTAACTCTGAGATCAACTTAAATGCTGCCGCTTTACCTGCTTCAGTGATCGGGGCTACAAATAGATCGATCTCATTTAATTCCGCTGGAAGAGAATTTTCAGCTTGGCAGGCCAATAGGATTCGATCAATCCCTAACCCAAATCCAATTCCACTTACATCTGCCCCGCCTAGAGATGACATGAGCCCGTCATAACGCCCGCCGCCGCCAATTCCAGATTGGGCACCTAGCATCTGGTGATCAAACTCAAAGGTAGTTCCAGTGTAGTAATCCAAACCTCTAACCATTCTTGGATTTATTTGGAAATCAATTCCTATATTTTTGAGTAATCCCTGGACAGTTTCAAAGTGCTGTTTACTTTCTTTGTTTAAATAATCAAGAAGTAGTGGCGCCTTGGCCATAGCCGCTTTGACCTCCTCTCGCTTATCATCAAAGAGGCGAAGTGGATTAATCTGAGCTCGAGCTAAGGTCGCCTCATCAAGCTTTAATCCCGATATAAACTTAACTAAATCCTTTCGATGGTTTTCTCGACTACTTGAATCACCCAAAGATGTGATATTCAACTTGAATTTTTTTAAACCCAAAGCTTTAAATGCGGTTTGTGCAACAGATATAACCTCAACATCAATCTCTGGATCATTAAAACCAATTGCTTCAATTCCAACTTGGTAAAACTGGCGATATCTTCCAGCTTGTGGTCGCTCCGCCCTAAAGAATGGTCCGGTATAAAAAAGTTTTACTGGCAGCTGGCCTTTATCTAAATTATGTTCTATGACGGCTCGCATTACCCCCGCAGTACCCTCCGGACGTAAAGTGATCGAGCGACCTCCTCGATCTTCAAAGGTATACATTTCTTTGCTAACCACATCGGTGGATTCACCAACACCTCGGGTGAAAACCTCAGTATCCTCAAATACAGGTAACTCAATTAATTTATACCCAGCAAGTCGTGCTGTTCTTAAAAGTTGATCTCTCACATACTCAAATTGTTGTGAATTTGGTGGGTAGTACTCGCTAACCCCTTTGGGCGCTTGAAACTTACTCAAAACTTCACCGCCCACTCTGATCTAGAAAATCACTTTGCAGGTAAGGATTTCTCACACGCTCAATGCCGATTGTAGTTTGCCCACCATGTCCAGGTAGGACATTTAACCCATCAGATAGGGTCAAAATTCGATCCCTTAGCGTGCTTCTCATCTGATTTGCCGATCCAGTCGGTAAATCTGTTCGACCAATACTTCCTGCAAATAGCACATCACCTGAAATTAACTGTTGGTCATCGATTGTAAAGATAACTGAACCTGCTGTGTGACCAGGTGCAAAGATTGCAGTTAACTGCATTCCTGCCAACTCAAATCTTTGAAAATCCTCTAACTCAACTACCTGATCAGGTTCTTTAAACTTATCAACACCAAATGCATTTAAAAGCTGTTCAGTTACCCCACCCCGCGCAAGTGCCCCCATTGGGTTGGTAAGTAAATATCGATCGGCGGCAGTCATATAGGTGCGCATCGGTACTTGAGCTGTCAATGGTGTTACAGAAAAAGTATGATCGAGGTGACCATGAGTTATAAGTACCGCAACCGGCTTTAACCTGTGCTCATTAACTTTGGTTACGATTTCGTTAACTAAATTTGGCTGTGCAATACCTGGATCGACAATGATGCACTCTTCTGCGACTTTTGAGGCGATAATCCAACAATTTGTTTCAAAGTAAGGGGCCACTACCCGATCAATCAGCAAATTTCACCCCACCTTCTAGTCTATTTTTAGGTTCAAATTTCCCTAAAATATGGTGCTTAGGCTATCTTTTAGCCAGCACCAAGCCCAGCAATCAAAGATGCTATAGGCAGAATTGATAGCTACGCCCCCACATATCGAGATTTAAATTTGAATCTCGTGCAACGAAAGGTCAATCCAATGCAGGAAGTAACAACACCAAACCTTTC
>VGBN01000032.1 GCA_016870455.1 Actinomycetota bacterium
GAGTTCAATTAGATTTTGAAGGGTTAGCGTGAGCGAAGAGAAGTTTGACCGCCGCAGCCAGTACTGGTTTGGACTTAAAGATAAAGGTGGCTATATCCACCGCGAAAGATTACGAAATCAAGGTTATGCCCCAGATGTATTTGATGGCAGACCGGTCATCGGTATTGCAAATACCTGGTCTGAATTAAATCCTTGTAATGGATCCTTAAATGATGTTGCTGAAGCTGTTAAACGTGGCGTCTGGGAGGCTGGAGGTTTTCCACTTGAGTTCCCAGCGATGTCACTGAGTGAGTCGCTGCAACGCCCAACAACTAGTTTGTATCGCAACATGTTAGCGATGGAGGTTGAGGAGTTAATTAGATCCCATCCATTAGATGGAGTGGTTTTACTTGGAAATTGCGATAAAACTCCACCGGGATTATTAATGGGAGCAGCAAGTGTTGATCTACCAACCATAATGATTACTGGTGGTCCGATGCTAAATGGCCGCTATCAAGGACAAGCTGTTGGATCTGGAACTTTAGTTTGGAAATACAGCGAACAAGTTAGAAGTGGAAAGATTTCCTTTGAAGAGTTTATGGCGATGGAGTCTTGCTCTGCTAGAAGCCAAGGTTCATGTATGACCATGGGAACTGCCTCTACTATGGCTTGTGTAACTGAGGCATTAGGCGTTCAACTTCCAGGCGCAGCTGCAATTCCAGCTGTTGATTCACGCAAATTCACCCTTGCACACTTATCTGGACGGCGAATTGTGAAGATGGTTGAAGAGGACTTAAGACTTTCTAAAGTTTTAAATCGAAAATCATTTGAGAACGCAATCAAAATATTAGCCGCAATTGGCGGTTCCACAAATGCGGTAGTCCATCTACTGGCAATCGCTGGCCGAATCGGTGTTCCTTTGAATTTAGATGATTTTGATAAGTTAGGTAAAGAGGTTCCAGTAATTGCAAATATGATGCCAAGTGGGCAATTCTTGATGGAAGAATTTTTTGATGCCGGTGGCGTACCAACTGTGATGAAGGAGTTGGGTAATTTAATTCATACCGACCACATCACCGTGACAGGTAAGAGTGTTAAAGAAAATATTGAAGGTGCTGAAAACTGGAATAAAGAGGTAATTACACCAACTAGTAAACCATTCCAGGCTGCTGGTGCTGGTATCGCAGTTCTAAGAGGATCCCTTGCTCCAGATGGAGCAATCATTAAAGTTTCAGCAGCTTCACCAAAATTACTTAAGCACAAAGGAAAGGCTTTAGTATTCAAAGAGATTGAGGAGTATCTCAAGGTGGCAGATGATCCAAATTTGCCGGTAACACCAGATACTGTTTTAGTTTTACAAAACTCAGGTCCAAAGGGTTATCCAGGTTTTCCAGAGGTTGGAAATCTACCTATGCCAAAGAAGATACTTGATCAGGGAGTAACAGATATGGTGCGAATCTCTGATGCAAGAATGAGTGGAACTGCATATGGCACCGTTGTCTTACATGTTTCACCAGAATCAACTATTGGTGGTCCATTAGCTTTTGTTCAAGATGGTGATGAGATTGAGTTAGATGTACCAAACCGTAAACTGAATCTTCTAATTTCACCTGAGGAGTTGGCAAAACGTAAGGCTGCTTGGGTGCCACCAAAACCTAAAGCTGAACGTGGTTGGAGCAAGATTTATATTGACCATGTTCAACAATCACATCTAGGTGCTGATCTTGATTTCTTGGTTGGCGGCAGCGGTGATTATGTGCCACGCCACTCTCACTAATTAAAGGGATTAGTAAATCTACTTTCTTCAGTTGCTTCAAACTCTAACAATCTATTCCACTTTGCATTTCGCTCTGATCCATGAGTAGAACCAACTTTAATTTGCCCTGCACTCCAACCAGTTGCCAAATCCGCTAACCAAGAATCTTCAGTCTCACCTGATCGTGCTGAAACTACACAGTTAAAGTTATTTGCTCGGGCTTGTTTAAGCACATTTAAAGTGGATGTTACTAAGCCATTTTGGTTGGGTTTGATCAAAATAGCATTTGCACTTTTACTTGCAATTGCTTTTTCTAATCGTTGCAAATTAGTGGTTAGCAAGTCATCACCTAATACTTGCAATCTAGCTGGCGCAACCTGCATAAATTGTTGCCAACTACTCCAATCATCTTCAGCAAATGGATCTTCAATAGAAATGATTGGTTGATTGCTTATCAAGCTACTTATGTATTTAACGAACTCATTAGGTGCATAACTTTTATTCATTGTGGATAAATTGTATTTTTCACCATCATAAAATTGGGATGCTGCCACATCTAGCGCCAAGCTCATCTGCTCGCCTACCTTCAACCCAACTTTTTCAATTGCGACAACTACAAAATCGCAAGCCTTCTCAATGGAGGCAAACGAAAGTGATATGCCGCCCTCATCTGCAATTAAATTTGTCACCTGTCCTGACTCTTTACCTATTGCAGCTGCCATTTCACGAACAGCTACAATCCAAGAAAGAGCTTGAGTAAATGATTTTGCTCCTGTGGGAATTATCAAAATATCCTGGATATCCATACTTCGGTTTGCATGGGCTCCGCCAGAGAGGATGTTGACCATCGGCATCGGAATATTTAGTGGTCCCTCCTGGGCAAAAAATCTAGCCACTGATTTATTTTGGGAATAGGCAGCAGCAAGAGTTGCAGCTAGTGAGACTGCTAGCGTTGCATTTGCGCCTAAAAGTGAGTGATCAATTGATGGATCTAGCTCAATAAGTTTTGAATCAACCAAGTTCAGATCAATCTGCTCTTCCACTAACTGTGGTGCAATCTTTTGGTTAATATTTATTACAGCTTGCTGGACAGATAAGCCAGAGTAAAACTTATCTGCATACTTGGTTCCGATATCCCTTAACTCTTTAGCCTCATGTTTTCCAGTTGAAGCACCTGATGGGACTTTGGCGGTATGAACCGATCCATCAGTTAACGTAATTGCAGCAGCTACTGTTGGTCGACCTCTAGAATCTAAAACCTGATATCCATTTACTTTGCTAATTTTCATTTTGCGCTCATCTTAAACAGCTCTGAAACTGAGGGATTTTCACTACTTGCCAATACATCTTTGGTAAATACTTGTAGTTTTTGTTGAGCATCAGTTGAAAGATAATTGACTGGTGATTTTCCTTCAACTCTAGCCAGCGCAATTAAGGCCGCATGCCTTGTTACTGAAGGTGAAATCCTGCGCAAAGTTTGATACTCCTTCATAAATGATATTGCAGTATTTGCAAGAAGCTTTGCGTGTAACCGATCCTCAGTCCTAAAAAACTTACAGAGCAAATGCGCAGTTAAAAACGCCAGATCAAAGACGGGATTACCAACATGGGTTACCTCAAAATCTAGTATGTAAATATCATCGTTTGTAGCCACCATAATATTTTTTGGGGAGAAGTCACCATGTACAACAGTGGTCTTGTCACCCTCTAACTCGTTGATCAATTTGCGAATCGGCACCTCAATTTGTGGATTCTTAGTTGCCACAAATCTATAAAATGGGTCGATTCTTAACTGCTCAAACAATGAGTCTTCCATAAATTTTATTTTTGCTTCGGCACTTTTTTCGCCATAGTTATGCCAAGATGCCAAGGTTGCACCTAGTTTTAATCCGATGTCTGGATTTATTACGCCAGCCAACAAATCTGATTTCCAAACTGTGCTACCAACAGGAACACGTTCTAACACCAAAATGAACCGATCTGGATCTAGAAAAATTAACTTAGGCACTTGGTTTGGTGTTAACTTGTTAAACAGCTCGATTGCATTTGCCTCAACAATTGCTCGGCGTTGATCTGCCTCCCACTTTTCACTTACCGCCAGCTCAGCTAGCGCCTGCTTTAAAACCAGTTTTTGGTTGGCTGTTGTAATGGCGATTACTACATTGGATACGCCACCTGTTAAGACCTCAACCTGAGGGTTGTCACTTTTCTGAATTACATTTTTACTTGTTAAATACTCAACCACTGTACTTGGGTTAAGTAAATCAACGCTCACTAGATTTAACCTCTAAAGAACTCGTGCAATGGTGAAACCATAATCGACAAATAAAGATTGACCTGAAATTGCAGTGTTATCCTCACAACCTAATAAGTAGGCTGCATTTGCAACATCCTGCGGAACAATCATCTTGTGCCCAGGAGTTTGGCTTTGTACATTTTCTATTTGCGCTGGCTTTAATAACCCTCGAGCCATCGGCGAATCAACCACACCTGGCAGCAACCCATTAACCAAAATTCTCTTAGCATTTCCTAAATCAACCGCCATTGATCTAACTAATCCACCAACTGCTGCCTTAGTGACGGTGTATGACATCTTCTCTTGGCGTGTGATTTGCTCCCAGAATGAACTTAAAATGACTATTTTGCCTCTTTGTTTTATCAGGTTATGACGAAGTAAAGCTTGGGTAGTTTGGGAAATGAATGAAACGTTTGCCTCAAATAGTCGATTCAAATCATCAGATGAATGATTACTTACCGAGTCATTATTGTTTGCACCTTGAGCAAACACCACCGTATCAAATAGCTCACCCTTTAATAACAGAGGTACTGGCCCATCAGTAATTGGTAATTGAAATTGATCATTGGCATTAGTTAGAGTTCGAACACCATAAGTTACTTTATATCCATTTAATTTAAACTTTTCAGCAATTGCATTTCCTAGCACACCTGTTCCACCAAAGATTAGAAGCTTAAGTGGTGTATTTGTGCTCATTACTTTTTGAAACCATACCTATCTAAAATTGCTTTACTGATTGCTGCTCGTCGCACTCGTTCTCTGGCTGTTGATTCCACTAAACCTTGAATATGCGCACCAGCTGGATAAAGTCCAGGGGAGTTTCGTAACGTAAATTTTAAGTAGATAGGTGCAGCAACTCGCACTAAATCTGGAGTTTCATAATGCCTTACTGCGCCACCAAAATCATCAGGTCCTTCAACATATATATCTACCGGAATGTCTACCTGAGACCTAATTGCTGCTATTTGTTGCAGAGATAGATCTGTGGCTAAGTTCAGGGTAGATGCCCCAAGATCTTCTAACAATGCTGCAGTTGCTGGGTTATTACAAACCATTGCTACTGAAGTCTTTAGAATTAAATCCTTAGGTAGATCTCCCTTTTGCTTTGCAAGACCGAGCACTTTTAATAAACCAAGATCACCCACCAACACACTTCTGAGCCCAAGATTTACGCCATTGATTACATCCTCCAACGCGTACCTAAGTTGATCACCGCCTCTAAGTGTGGGCGATGCAATTACACCAGCAGATGCACTTACTTGCTTTCCAATATCCCAGGCAGCCCTTGGCCCTACAAATAAACAAACCTCAATTTTCTCTTTCTTGCCCATGGCAACCATCTGCTTAATTTCTGCATCAGTTTGCAGCATAATTCCTGAGCCTTGGGAGATCCGATGAATCACCAACTTATGTTTTTTTGCTTCATCAATAACTATTTTAAAAGCCGCTGGCCCTTCAACAGAGGGAATTTCAATTTTGTACCTTGCACCATCGGAAAATCGTTTGGCAGATTCTGGCAAGCCTTCAACATCTTGAAATTGAATTTTTTGTTTGTTTAAGATTCCAATTGAGCGCTTCATCGGACCCTTTGGATCACGGGTACTTGGCCAAGATGCCATTTTGCTCCATCCAATTCACTTTTTAGATTTAAGTGTTGGGTAAGTATAATCGGATAATAATGAGTAACAACAGCAGTTTTGAGCAAACCTCCTTTGCTGGCCAGGTCGTGGTTGTAACCGGCGCTGCTAGTGGTATTGGCAAATCAGCAGCACAATTAATTGCATCCCGTGGGGCAACTGTTATCTGTATTGATACAAATTCAGTAGGTGTAGAGCAAGTTGTGGCTGAAATTAAATCAACAGGTGCTATTGCTGAGAGTTTATTGCTAGATATTTCAAATCAATCAGAAGTTAAAAATCTAGTCTCTGAGTTAGCAAAGAAACACAATAAAATTGATGCATTAGTAAATTGTGCTGGTTACCCAGGTCCAACTGGTGAGTTAGTAGAGAATATTAATTGGCCTGATTATCAAAAGGTACTTGAGGTTAATTTGTATGGCGCAATTTGGTTGACACAAGCGGTACTGCCAGTTATGAAAAAGCAAAAATATGGTCGGATTGTGCAGGTCTCATCTATTGCTGGCAAAGAAGGAAATCCAAAAATGGCTCCTTATAACACCGCCAAGGCAGGTTTGATTGGCTTTGTAAAAGGTGTGGCAAAAGAGGTTGCAGTTGATGGGATAACAGTGAATGCACTTGCTCCAGCTGTAATTGCAACTCCAATTAATGTTAATACAGCCAAAGAAACTTTGGATTACATGATCGCCAAAATTCCAGCTGGCAGACTTGGTGAGCCAAGTGAGGTTGCAGAAATTATTGCCTTTATGGCCTCTAAGGCATGCTCCTTCACAACCGGTTTTACCTTTGATATTTCTGGCGGTCGGGCAACCTACTAATAAATTTTAAATAAGTGGCATACTTGCACTTATGGCCGATGTCGTCCGTGCGTTATCCCTATCTGAGTTACGCAAACGCAAAAGTGTTAAATGGCGGCAATTTCCTGATGATGTTCTGCCGCTACCCGTGGCGGAAATGGATTTTCCATCTGCACCAGCGATAAAAGCGGCTTTGTTAGATTTGGTAGAAAGATCCGACACTGGTTACTTAGGGCCATTTCCAGAGTTGTTTGATGCTTTTGCCAACTTTTCAAATCTAAGGTGGGGCTGGCAACCAGATGTTAAGCAGATGCGAATTGCTACCGATGTTGGAGTGGGCATCGTTGAGTTAATGCGGGTACTAATAAAACCAGGCGATAAAGTAATGCTTAATTCACCAGTCTATGAAAATATCTGGCGTTGGATTCTTGAGGTTAACGCCACAACTGTTGATACCCCGTTAACCGAGGTGGATCTAACTTATAAATTAGATTTAGCAGCGATTGAAAAAGAGTATCAATCAGGCGTCAAGGTACATATTTTATGCCACCCACACAATCCCGTTGGAGTTATTTTTGATAAGCAACAATTGAGTTCACTGGCACAACTTGCAAAGCGTTATCAAGTTGTGATCTTAAGCGATGAGATACATGCGCCTCTAACATATGATCCAAAAACTTTCACACCATTTTTAGCAGTAAGTCCAGAGGCGAAAGAGGTGGGAATTATCATTACCAGTGCTAGTAAATCCTTTAACTTAGCTGGGCTTAAATGTGGATTTATTGTTACTGAATCACCCAAGATGTGGGAAAGAATTACTGCCATGCCACCGGCTGTAACCTGGCGAGCATCACTGTTTGGAGCAGCTGCATCAACTGCTGCCTATGGCCTATCTTCCAATTGGTTAGATGGTTTATTAAAAACTTTGGATGAGAATCGAAAATTAGTTGATCATTTAATTCAAAGCAGATTGCCAGCAATAAAGTATCGAATCCCTGATTTTGGCTACTTAGCCTGGCTAGATATGAGCAACTTAGGAATCGGAGATGATCCAGCAGCCAAGATATTAGAAAAGGGACGATTGGCATTAAATGGTGGTGTTTTATATGGGCCTAAGCATAAGAATTTTGTTCGACTTAACTTTGGCACTAGTAGTGAAGTGATTACCGAAGCCTTTAATCGGATTGCTAAGAGTTTGTAGGCTTACCTTTTTCTGCCATGTAAGCGCTTAACCAGGATAGTTAGCACCTTTTCAGAGAGCTTGGTTCGTTTGAAGGTTGTAAAACGCAATGGAATTTTAAATCTAGGCTTAACTACAGTTCTTGCGTAGGTGTACTCAAGTAAACCTTCTGCGCCATGAATTCGGCCATACCCCGAATCCTTCACGCCACCAAATGGCACCGAAGCCACGGCGGCAAATAAAAATACTGAGTTGATTGAAACCATTCCACAAGCTAATTGCGCAGCAATCTTTTCACCCTCGCGCCGGGAGAAAACAGATGCGGCTAAGCCGTAGGAACTGGCGTTAGACAATCTAATTGCTTCATCTGTGTTTGATACCTTGTTGATTGCGATGGTAGGACCAAAGGTTTCTTGTGTCATCGCGGTTGAATCCTCCGGCACATCTAACATAATCACAGGCTCTACAAATGCTCCCTTAACTGAGTCATTGCCTCCTAATAAAAATTTTGCTCCCTTTAATTTGGCATCATCTAAGTGGGATTGAATTACCTGCAGCTGTGATGGCATTGTGGCTGGGCCATAATCTTTGCCAACTTCAATATCTTTTGCCATTTTTGTAATCTCTGCAATAAATTCTTCGGCAACTGATTCAACGACATAAACTCGCTCTGCGCCGATGCAGGATTGCCCAGCATTAGCCATAGCAGACCAAAGTGTGTATTCGGCGGCAAGTTTTACATCAGCATCTTTGGCCACAATTACTGGATCTTTACCACCACACTCCAACACCACAGGAATCATTGATTGTGCACAACTTTCTGCCACCTTTTTAGCGGTTTTAGTTGAGCCTGTAAATGAGATCTTATTTACCTTAGATTTAGTTAAAGCCTTACCGGTATCTGGCAAACCCGTAACAGTTGTGAATATATTTTCAAAGGGTGCAATCTGGGCAAATGAATCTGCTAGCCATTTTCCAACCCCTGGTGTGTACTCAGATGGTTTAAAGACAACAGTATTTCCAGCTGCTAATGCATAAACGATTGAACCCATTGGGGTAAAGATTGGGTAATTCCAAGGGCCAATCACTCCAACAACTCCGAGCGGCGATCGCTGTACCTGCGCTTTAATATTAAACAT
>VGBN01000033.1 GCA_016870455.1 Actinomycetota bacterium
GCTGGCACGCCAGATCCACTTCTAATGGTGTTAGCTACTGCAGTTGTATTCCTACCTGCCGCATTAACTGCAATTGGATTAATTGTGTTTATCGCAACTGCGATCATTACTATCTTTATTACCTTGGCATTTAGATTGTAGATAGCCATTTCAACCTTTCCATCCCCCTTAGTAAGGGCCTTATGGCAAGCCCAATAGCTTGCACTTGTGAAATAAAGGGTGAAGGTGGTTACGCAGCGTTACTAGGGTGCTACCCCTTATGAAGAATTAATCACACGAAACTCTCAGAAAGATAAGTGGTGGCACTCAACTAAGCGTGGGATAAGATTTGGCTGTATAAACAACTTTGACCTAGCACTCAGGTGTTGTAGATAATCTGCACAGATTGATCTAGTTACCTACTCACATCAGGTGCAGCAAGTACTTGAAGAAAAGAGGATCGATGAAGAAGAGATTGGTTGCAGCGGTTGTATCAACTGCGGTGGCGTTAACAGTTTCTGGAACTACCTTTGCATCAGCAGATGATCGCATGGGTGGCAGAGAGGGTAAAGGGATTAACTCACTCCTTTCTACCTTGGTAACAAATGGAACTATTACCCAAGCTCAGGCGGATGCAATTGCTAAAGCTGCTCAAGATTTAAGAGGCGCCGCTAAAGCTGTGAAAGAGACAAATCGTGCATCACTTGATGCAGTAATTACCTCAACACTTGGTATCTCACTAGATACTGTTAAATCAAGAATGAAATCTGGTGAATCACTTGCTCAAATTGCTGGCGATAAGAAAGATGCCCTGATCACTGCCTTATCAGCTGAGGTAAACAAGCAGATTGATGCAGCAGTTGCTGCTGGAAAGGTAAGTGCAGCTCAAGCTGCAGCCCAGAAGGCGAAAACAACTGAGCGGGTAACTGCGATGGTTAACAATCTTAAGTACAAGGCTTTCAAAGGAGGCCAACGCGGTAACGCCTAACCTTGCAGTAAATAAAGACACTATCTGCCTGGCTTATTAAAGATAAGCCAGGCAGATTTATTTATATGCCAAACTACCGATATGAAGATCCACATAGGTAGTGATCATGCTGGTCTTGAGTTTAAATCGAAAATTGTTAAACATCTAGAAAAAGCAGGCCATCAGGTAGTAGATCATGGGCCACATCAATTTGATGCATTGGATGATTACCCAACCTTTTGCATTCCTGCAGCACAAGCAACTGCAGCAGATCCTGCCTCATTTGGCATTGTGTTAGGGGGCTCTGGCAATGGTGAGCAGATGGCAGCAAATAAGGTGGCAGGTGTTAGAGCTGCCTTAGTTTGGTCAATTGAAACTGCAAAATTAGCTCGCGAACACAATAATGCAAATGTGATCTCAATCGGAGGCAGAATGCATGATGAGCAGTTTTGTCTGCAATTAGTAGATACATTTTTAGCCACACCATTTACTAATGATGAGCGGCATGTTAGAAGAATTGGCCAAATTAGCAAGTTTGAAAAAGAGGGAAAGCTTTAAACCCTTACATATCTAAAATCAGTTACCAGATGTCCCTTTCTTAACCCCTGCCCCTCAAACTTGGACAATACGCGCCAACTTGGTCGATCAACTACGCCACCGGTGAATTTCAAATTAGCGGCAAATCTATCCCTGATCCAATCCGCATATGGCTGCCAATCAGTTGCGATATGGATAAAACCACCTGGTTTTAATTTGTTAGCAATCAACTCAACAAACTCACTTTGCACAATCCTTCGCTTATGTTGGCGATTTTTTGGCCATGGATCTGGAAATAAGAGGTGGATGCCGGCAAGGCTATTGTCAGGAATAAAGTTTGCCAGCAGATAGGTAGCATCCTCCCTAATTAATTTCACATTCTTCAATTCAAGTTGATTTATTAAAATCAAAAGCGCAGCTAAACCTGGTGCGTGCATCTCAATTGCGACATAACCAGTTTGTGGATTTGCCTGCGCAATCGCAGCAGTTGCCTCCCCCATGCCTGAGCCAATCTCCAAGATAACTTGAGATTTGTCTGGAAATATCTGGCTTAGATCTAATTGCGATTTAATCTCAACGCAGTACTTATCCCAGCTTTGTGACATCGCCAAAGATTGGGCGCGGGTCATTCGATCCCCACGAAGTGTGTAACTTCGGATTGAAGCTCGCTCCATCTTGGCTTAACCTGCAATCTCTGCTTGGATACAGACTTCAAATAATATTGCCTTTGCGATATCAGATTACTTTCTAAGGAGTAGATGTGCCAGGTTTAAACTCAACTAGAGCCGAAGCAGCCGAAAGAGCTGCGCATTTAAGTATTCAAAGCTATGAGGTTGAGTTAGATCTAACCCAAGGGGAGGAGATCTTCCTATCCAATACAAAGGTTATATTTACATGCAACAAACCTGGTTATGCAACCTTTATTGATGCAGTGGGTAAGTCAGTCATCTCTGCCACATTAAATGGTCAGGTTATTGACACTACAAATTATGATGGCGAGAGCATATTTATAAATAATTTAGCAGCTGATAATGAGTTAGTAATTAAGTTAAATGGTCTCTACTCCAAAACTGGTGAGGGTCTACAGCGATCGGTAGATCCTGTTGATAATGAGATCTACCTTTACTCACAGGGTGAGACCGCTTTTATTAGAAAGATGTATCCATGTTTTGATCAACCAGATTTGAAGGCTACCTTCTCCCTATCAGTAATCGCTCCTGATCATTGGCAGGTTATTTCCAACAATCCAGTAAAAGAAAAAATAGCTTTGGCAGATAAGAAAGCTAAATGGAGTTTTACTACCACCCCAAGAATTTCTACCTACATCACCGCTTTAATTGCAGGTCCTTACTACAACGTGCAGGATGAGTATGTTGGTAAGAAAAAGGTGCCACTGGGTATCTACTGCCGAAAATCACTGGCAGAGTTTTTAGATCCAGATGATATTTTCTTAATTACCAAGCAAGGCTTTGCCTACTTTGAAAAGGTCTTTGGTCTTGAGTATCCATTTGAAAAGTATGACCAGATTGCAGTTGTGGATTTCAACTGGGGTGCAATGGAAAATGCTGGAGCGGTAACATTTTTGGAGCGGTTATTGGTATTTAGATCTAAAGTTACTGAGCGAATGTATAACGCAAGAGCTAACACAATTTTGCATGAGATGGCCCATATGTGGTTTGGCGATATGGTCACTATGAAGTGGTGGGATGATCTATGGCTTAATGAATCATTTGCTGAATGGTCTTCCTACCTTGCCATGGTGGAGGCAACTAGATTTAAAAACTCTTGGACTGGCTTTAATCAAGAGCGAAAAAATTGGGCATACCGCCAAGACCAGTTGAGCTCCACCCATCCAATTGTTTCAGATATGAAAGATATCGACACCGTTGCTGGAAATTTTGATGGTATCTCCTATGCCAAGGGTGCATCAGTTTTGCAGCAATTAGTTGCCCATGTGGGACGAGATAACTTCATTTTGGGATTACAAAAGTACTTTGCCAAGCATGCATTTAAAAACACCACCCTTGATGATCTACTAGTTGAGTTAACTCAGACAAGTGGCCGGGATTTAAAGCCTTGGGTCTCTACCTGGTTGCAAACTGCAGGTGTTAACACCTTGCGTCCTGCTCTTGAGATTGAAAATGACAGATACAAATCAGTTTCGATAATTCAAGAAGCACCCACTATGCCAATTGGATCAAGTGAGCTTCGGCCCCATCGAATGGCGGTTGGTTTATATGATTTAGTAGAAAACAAGATCGCACTTAGAAAAAGTGTGGAGCTAGATGTTACGGGGAGCAATACTGTTGTCGCAGAGCTTGCTGGTCAAAAGGTCGCTGATTTGCTGCTAATAAATGATCGGGATTTAAGTTATGCCAAGATCAGATTCGATGATAGATCCATCGCCACCCTTAAGGCACACCTTGGAAAGATTGGTGATTCACTCACTAGAGCACTTTGCTGGTCGGCAGCCTGGGATATGTTGCGAGATGGTGAGATAAGCGCCAGTGATTTCATCGATATTGCATTAGCAGGGTTACCTGGTGAGGATGACATTGCAACTGTCACAATAATTGCAAGTCAATTAACCACCGCAGTTGAGCTCTATAGCGCCCCTACTAAACGAGATTCAGCACGTCTTAAGGTTGGAAATGCTTATGAGCAGATGTTAAAGGCTTCCGCTGCAGGCAGTGACCACCAATTACAGTTTGCTAGAAACTTCACCTCATTTGCAGCAAGTGCTGAGCACAATGATTTAATCAAAGAGTTACTAGATGGCAAGTTAGCAGGGCTTAAGGTCGATGCCGATCTTAGGTGGAGCTTTGTTATTGCCCTAGCAGAACGTGGCCTGATGGATAAGTCAGCGCTTGCTGCTGAGTTATTAAAGGACAACACCTTAACTGGACAGCTCTCCCATACAACCGCCTTAGCAGCTTTGCCAACAGCGGAGGCAAAGAGTCAGACCTGGAAATCAATTACCACAGAGGAGATCTCAACCTCACAACGTGAAGCAAAATTAGCTGGCTTTATGCGAGCACTCCACCGACCATTGCTAGCTAATTATGTTGATCCCTACTTTGATCTGCTGCTAGATACCTGGGGCAAAAAATCATATGAGGTAGCGAGTAAATTTGTTACTGGTATGTATCCAATTTATATAACTACCCAAGAGACATTAGATAAAACTGTTAACTGGTTAAACACCACTGGTAAAGATGGTCAGGCAGGGCTTAGAAGATTAGTCTCTGAAAACCGAGATTCACTTGAGCGAGCGCTTAAAGTTCAGGCAAAGGATAGGTAAAAAACCTACTCAATACTGGTAAGTGAGTTTGGCTTTGACTTTTTCTTTGCCCGCACCTCTTTTGCGGTGATGTAGGCAAAAAATGAGATCACCACAAACAAAACAGTTGGCGCAATTACAAAGTAGGTAAAACTCTCCAGGAAGGTTAACCCCTCCCCAGCGAATGTGCCATCTTCAATCATGCGCTAGCTGCCCCCATAGCCACAACCCCAAATGGTTTCAAATATGGAATCCAGATTCGATGTGGTTTACCAGTTCCTAAAATCCGCCAAGCTGCCCCCACCGGCTCACGTGGTGTGTAGCGAAGTCGCCAACCTAAATCCTTTAAGGTGCGATCTGCCTTTAAGTGGTTGCACTTATGACAGGCTGAGACCACATTCTCCCAATTATGTCCGCCGCCTCTTGATCTTGGAATCACATGATCAATTGAGGTTGCAGTCACCCCGCAGTAAACACACCGGTTGTTATCTCGAGCAAATATTGCCCGACGGGATAGTGGCACCGCATGGCGGTATGGAATCTTTACAAATTTATTTAATCTAATTACCGCAGGTAATGTGATTGATCCACGTGCATAGGTAAGTATGCGATCTGAATCCTCAACGCTAGTTGCGCGTTGGTTTAAGACGAGAATTAATGCTCGCCGTTCTGATACGACACCTAGTGGCTCGTAGGTGGCGTTCAGTACCAATGTTTGTGACACTGAAAGCTTTCTCCTTAAAGGGCAGCGCGTGGCTCGAGCTGCGTAGGCATATCTTGCCTGATGGTTGGCAAAAAGACAGCATTTCTAGGCAGATTCCTGCTTACGATTGGGTTAAGGTTTTCCACAATGACCATCAAAATCCCAGATAATTTGCAATCTGCCCTGGATTGGTTTACCGGAGCGCCCTTAAATATCACGGTAATTCTCACCCTGGCGATCATTATCTCTAGATTGGGCCAGCGATCAATCACCAGGTTTATGAACCGAATTGCCAACGCCGATTTAATCCCAGGGCCAAAGCGATCTGGCGCACGGCAAAAGGAGCGGGCCAAGACCACCAGCACAGTTTTAAAATCCACATTAAATGGTGTGGTCTGGTTAATTGCAATCTTTATGATCTTATCTGAGTTTGGCTTAAATCTTGGCCCTCTGATCGCCTCAGCTGGTGTAATTGGTGTGGCATTAGGACTTGGCGCACAAACCTTAGTGCGCGATATTTTATCTGGCATCTTTATGTTGGTTGAGGATCAATATGGAGTTGGTGACAAAATTGATGTTTTGGATGTGCAGGGCGTAGTTGAAACTGTGGGGCTAAGAATTACAACTGTTAGAGATGCCAAGGGCACAATCTGGTATTTGCGAAATGGTGAGATATTAAAGGTTGGAAATAAATCTCAACCTAAATCAAAGAGATAAGTTTTACTCAGCTTGGTTAATCATCGCAGCAGCTGCTGCCTCTAAGTACTGCCAAAGCTCAGCCTTTAAATCATCACCAATCTCAAGGCCATTGACTGCATCCTTCATACAGACCAACCAAGCATCATGCTCTTTGCGTGAGATATGAAATTGCCCATGGCGCATCCGAAGTCTTGGATGGCCTCGTTCATCACTATAGGTAGTTGGCCCACCCCAATACTGTTCTAAAAACATTTGCAATCTCCTACCCGCCCCATGTAAATCATTCTCTGGATACATTGGGCGCAAAATTGGATTAACCGCAACTAGTGCGTAAAAGTGAGAGACTAAATCATTAAAGGTTTTCTCTCCTCCAGCTCTTTCATAAAAACTTTGACTCAATTTTTCACCCTCTCCTTTAAGGTAATTTGCAATACAAAGTAACTAGTAATTACACATAGTATGCCGGTGATATAAAAAGCAGCAGCGTAATCACCAAATTTAATTCTCAATACCGCAGCGCCAAAGGCTGCAATAGCTCCCCCTACCTGATGGGCGGCAAATACCCAGCCATAGAGAATCGCCCCCTTCTCAGGAGTTAATACCTGACGGCATAACAGCACAGTTGGTGGCACAGTTGCCACCCAATCTAGGCCGTAGAAGATAATAAAAACTAAGGTTGATGGGTGCAGAGTTGAAAAGAGTATTGATGGCAGTAAAAACAGAGATAGCCCACGAAGTAGGTAGTAGAAAAAGAGTAGCTTTCTAGGATCAATTCGATCTGTTAAATACCCAGAAAAAATTGTTCCCACCACATCAAAGACGCCAATTAATGCAAGCAGTGAGGCAGCGGTAACAGTTGCCATCCCATGATCATGAGCTGCTGGAATAAAGTGTGTACCAATTAAGCCACTTGTGGAGAGTCCACAAATAAAAAATGAGCCCACTAGATACCAAAAGTTTCTCACCTTGCTGGCATCTTTTAATGTTTGAATTGCCACCTTTGCGGCATTACCTTTTTCAAGAGCAGGTGGTGTCCAATCAGCCTCTGCTCCATAGGGGGTAGTGCCAATACTTTGTGGATCCTCCTTTAAGAATAGATAAATCAGCGGCACCATCACATAGGCAGCAACTGCTATCACCAATGATGAAGCACGCCAACCTGGATCCTGGGCTAACTTTGAAAGTCCAGGTAAGAAAACTAATTGGCCAGAGGCAGCAGCGGCAGTTAATATGCCAACAACTAAGCCTCTTCTTTTAACAAACCATCTATTTGCAATGGTGGCGGCAAAAACTAAAGCCATTGAGCCAGTGCCAACTCCAACTACTACGCCCCAGAGCAGCATCAGGTGCCAACTTTGACTCATCCAAATTGTTAACAATGCCCCGCTGCCAACTGTGAAAAGTGCTGCCATAACAACTTTGCGAACTGTAAAGCGCTCCATTAAGGCAGCAGCAAATGGTGCGGTAAAACCATAAAGTAAAACATTTATTGCAACTGCAAGGGATATAACATCTCGCTGCCAACCAAAATCCTCCTCTAGTGGCAGGATTAATACAGATGGTGCGCTTCTAAAACCTGCGGTAGCAAATAGGGTGGCAAAGGTTATGCCAGCAACAATCCATGCTGGATGGATTCGAGATTTCAGCATTCCTTATTTGGCTAGATACTTAGTTAAAAAAATTCTTTCAACATCATTTATTGGCCGAGATTTTCTACTTGCTAAATCAATCATCACTTGAACTGTTTTGATCTTGGCAAAGATAACCCCATCTTTTTCTACTTGATAGACCATTACAAAGGATGAGTTACCCAATGACTCAACCCATAAATTAACATCGTAATAAGCACCGCCAATTGTGATCGGCACCAGGTAATCAACCTCTCCCCTTGCCACCACCATCTCAATTAATGCTGAATCCTCTTTCTTCTCAGCAAATTGTTGATAACCCCACTCAAACCTTGCCTCTTGGGCATAAACCAAATACTTGGCGTTATTAACATGACCAAAGGCATCAAGATCATCCCATCTGACAAATGCTTTGTGATTAAACTTCATAATCTCCTAATTAATTACCTAGTTAATTTTCGATAGGTAGCTCGGTGTGGCCGGGCCGCATCAATACCAAGTCGGGCAATCTTATTCTCCTCATAACTTTCAAAGTTTCCTTCAAACCAAAACCACTTAGATTCTCCCTCATAAGCCAAAATGTGGGTGGCAATTCGGTCTAAAAACCAGCGATCATGGGAGATCACTACCGCACACCCTGAAAACTCAAGTAATGCATTTTCCAATGATGAAAGCGTCTCAACATCTAAATCATTTGTTGGCTCATCCAATAGCAGTAAATTTCCACCCTGCTTTAAAGTAAGTGCAAGATTTAATCTATTTCGCTCACCCCCCGATAACACCCCAGCTGGTTTTTGTTGATCAGGACCTTTAAATCCAAAAGCAGATACATAAGCCCGGCTTGGCATCTCAACATTTCCAACCTTTATGAAATCAAGGCCATCAGAGACCACCTCCCAAAG
>VGBN01000034.1 GCA_016870455.1 Actinomycetota bacterium
AGCAAACATGGGAGAGAAGTGAGTATGAGCACAGAGACCTCAGTGACTGCAGATGCTGAAATTTCGACCAAGGGAATTTCATTAACTGATGTGGCTGCTGAAAAAGTGTTGGCACTTTTGACACAAGAAGGTAGAGATGATTTAAGCCTTCGGGTTGCAGTTCAGCCGGGTGGTTGCTCTGGACTTCGCTACCAACTCTACTTCGATGATCGTCAATTAGATGGCGATAGCATCAGTGAGTTCGCTAGTGGAAAAGTAAAGGTAGTAACAGACAAGATGAGTACCCCTTATTTAATGGGTGCCTCAATTGATTTTGTCGACACAATCCAAAAACAGGGTTTCACAATAGATAATCCAAATGCACAAGGCTCTTGTGCTTGTGGAGATTCCTTTAATTAATCTCTGATTTTAGCGGCGCAAATTTTCAATAGCGCTCTTTAGAGCTTGGCAAAAATTTTTGACAACCTCTTTATTTAGTTCTTTATGTAAAGTTAATCGAATATTGCCAACAATTGGTCTACCCATGGCAGCTAATACATGGCTAGGTTGCATATCAGCAGACCTACAGGCCGATCCTGAATCCACTGAAAAACCGGCCTCTTCAAGTGCCAAAAGTAGTCGATCTGCTTCCACTGATTTAATTGAGATCGAGATCTGTTTACTAAGCCCTGATAGATTAGAGGCTATATCTACATCTTTGATTTGATTAGAGATGAAATTAATTATGTACTCTTTTAACTCAGCTCTTATATCTTGATCTTTAGGGTAGTTTTCAATCGCTACCGCACTGGCTAATACCAAGGGAAGGGAATAGGAATTAGGAACTCGCAGTAAATCATTGTGGGGAAGTGGATTGCGCCAGCTGGAGTTGGATTTAATGACCAATATGCCTAAACCAGATGGTCCAGCCCAACTTGTGCTATCAAATAAACCAGTCTGATAGTCAAAGTCCGGCAGTAAATCCACCCCACTGCTTGTACAGTCGGCAAAAATTTGACAATCTACATTTGGCGTAGATTGCTTATTGCCAGTCTCACCATTGGCTATCTGCCATACCAAAACACCATCTATTGAGAATTTACCTATTTGAATTACTCCTTGATTATCAACCGGTAATTCGTTGATAGTGCGACCTTGGTTTTCTTCAGTTTTTGCAACTGCAAAAACTTCCTGACGATCAATGGCTGAGTAAAACAGTTTGCTTCTTTGTTTTAAGAGTCCTTGGATTCCTAATTGGAATCCAAGCTCTGCTTCCCCTAAGAACTCGATCTCAGAAACTTTTACTTTTAGGGAAGACGCAAAAGTTTCTTTAGATTGCTGCAACAAAATGGCGCTTTGGCGAGAATTTTGATTTAACTTAGAAGGCTCATGCCAACCCTTATCAAATAATTCCGGCAAAAGGTTGAAAGCGGCAGGGTGTAACTGCCGTTCCTGCTGGAAGTTGCCTGTGATGCGAACCACCCGCTGCCCCTCTCTGCTCCAGTGCGACATTGCTAAAGCAGAAGGTTATCCTTAACCTTATGCATCTGCCTCACCGAAAAACCTCAGTCCGCCTGCTGGCAATGACAGTCTTACTTTCTGGTTGTGCCCAGGCGGACGTTTCAGGTCTTGGGTTTGAAGAAGGATTATCAAGCGTCAATGATCATTCGTTATCACTATGGCAGGGTGCTTGGATTGCTGCTGCGGTGGTTGGCGTTATCACTTTAATTTTGATTTTGTGGCCAGTTTTCTTTCACCGCAAAAAAGATGATAATTTTCCGAAACAAACTCAGTACAACATCCCAGTTGAGGTGGCATACACAGTAATTCCTTTTTTAATTGTGGCAGCCCTGTTTTACTTCACCGTGCAACGGGAATCTCGAATAGTTAAAATTTCACCAGACTCTCAAGTCTCCCACTTCATAGATGTGGTTGGTTTCCAGTGGTCTTGGCAGTTTAAGCACCGAGATGCTGGTGATTTTAAGAGCGTCGCAGTAACTGGAACTCCAGCTCAACCTCCCACTTTATATTTGCCACAGGGAGAAAAAGTTCGCTTTACTTTCGATGCCAATGATGTAGTGCATGGGTTCTGGATTCCAGCTTTTATGATTCAAATGCAGAATCTTCCTGGGGTAACAAACAAGTTAGAGTTTACAGCAAACAAATTAGGCACATATCCAGGTCGTTGCAATATTTTGTGCGGCAGAAATCATGCTCAAATGTTATTTAATGTTAAAGTTGTGACATCACAGGAGTATCAAACTTATATTGCAGAATTAGTAGCCGAAGAGAAAGCAGCCGTCGCATGACAACCTACGCACAACGTCCCACAATCTCTGCTAGCAGACCTGCGCCTGCACCAACCTCTAAGGGAAAGTTGCTAGTGAAGTGGCTAACCTCAACTGACCATAAGACCATCGGTTATTTATATCTGATTACTTCTTTTACTTGGTTCTTAGTTGGTGGAATTTTAGCGATGCTGCTTCGTGGTGAATTGGCTCGTCCGGGCATGCAGTTTTTAAGTAATGAGCAGTACAACCAGATATTTACAATGCATGGCACCATCATGTTACTTATGTTTGCCACTCCCTTATTTGTTGGTTTTGCAAATGTAATTATGCCGTTACAAATAGGTGCAGCGGATGTGGCATTTCCTAGATTGAATATGCTTTCTTATTGGTTATATCTATTTGGTGGGACGATGGCCTTTATTGGATTTTTAACTCCAGGTGGAGCTGCATCATTTGGGTGGACAGCTTACGCGCCTCTTTCCAGTGGGGAGTACTCACCAGGAATTGGTGCAGATTTATGGTTAGTTGGACTTGCAATTGGTGGTTTAGGAACGATTCTTGGTGGTGTTAACTTTGTAACCACGATATTAACGATGCGTGCGCCCGGCATGACGATGTTCAGAATGTCAATTTTCTCATGGAATGTGCTCTTGACATCGATTTTAGTTTTAATCGCATTTCCACCATTAGCAGCTGCTTTCTTAGCACTGGAATCTGATCGTCTCTTTGGTTCACATATCTTCGATCCCGCAAATGGCGGCGCAATGTTGTGGCAGCATCTATTTTGGTTTTTTGGACATCCTGAGGTTTACATTTTGGCACTGCCATTTTTCGGTATTGCAACTGAAATTTTGCCAGTATTTAGTCGTAAACCAATCTTTGGTTACAAGGGATTAATTGCAGCAACTATTGCAATTTCAGCTCTTTCAGTTGCGGTTTGGGCTCATCATATGTACGCCAGCGGACAGGTTCTGCTGCCATTTTTCTCCTTTATGACATTTTTGATTGCGGTACCGACCGGGGTTAAGTTCTTCAATTGGATTGGCACCATGTGGCGAGGATCTGTCACCTTCGAAACTCCAATGTTGTTTGTACTTGGTTTCTTAGTCACATTCTTATTTGGTGGATTAACAGGGGTTATTTTGGCTAGCCCACCGCTTGATTTTGCGGTCTCAGCCTCCTACTTTGTAGTTGCGCACTTTCACTATGTGTTATTTGGTACGGTGGTTTTCGCCATGTTTGCTGGTTTTTACTTCTGGTGGCCAAAGTTCTCTGGCAGAATGCTAGATGAGACTTTAGGCAAAATTCATTTTTGGACTTTGTTCTTTGGTTTTCACATAACATTTTTAATCCAACATTGGCTAGGAATTAAAGGTTTTCCTCGTCGATACGCAGATTACTTAGCCTCTGATGGCTTTACCTTTATGAATATGGTGTCTACAGTTGGTTCTGGTTTACTGGCATTGTCAATGATTCCATTTTTCATAAATATTTGGATTTCAAGGACTTCATCTAAGGTTGCAACTGATGATCCATGGGGATATGGCTCATCATTAGAGTGGGCAACTTCATGTCCACCACCTCGACATAACTTCACCTCAATGCCAAGAATTAGAAGTGAACGACCAGCCTTTGATCTTCACTATCCGCATATGGCTGAGAAAGCTAAGCACTAATGAAAACCAGTTGGATTTTATTTGTCGGCCTATCAATTTTTTATGCAATCATTACTGTGGTTTACTGGCAATTAGGCGGGGAAGCGGTTGGCATAACAGCTATTGCGTTAAGCGCTGGACTCGCCTTAATTGTTGGGTTTTATCTTTGGTTTACCGACCGAAGATTAGGTAACTTACTGCCGGAAGATAATCTACAAGGTGAGATTGCAGACTCAGCCGGCGAGATTGGATTTTTCTCGCCACACTCTTGGTGGCCACTCCCAGTTGCACTCTCTGCCGGAGCACTTGGTTTAGGGTTAATTATTGGTTGGTGGTTGGTACTGATTGCACTTGGATCTTTAATTATTTCAATTATGGGCTTAGTCTTGGAGTATGAAAAACCCTCAAATTCCGTCCACTAACTAGTAGTCATGAGCAGGAAAGCTGAAATTATAGATACTCAAGTGCCATACTTTTATAAGGCACAATTAATAATGGATCAACCAGCTAATAAAATTTTCGAATTTATCGCAAATCCAGCAAATCACTCCGTAATGGATGGATCTGGCATGGTTAAAGGTAGGATCTCTGGGCCTAAAAAACTTTACCTAGGCGCCAAGTTTGGTATGCGAATGCTTTATGGCATTCCATATGCAATTAGAAATCAGGTGATCGAGTTTGAAGATCAAAGAGTGATTGCCTGGCGTCATATATTGCGAAATATTTGGCGCTATGAGTTAACACCATTAAGTGCAGACTCTACCTTGGTGGTTGAAAGTTGGGATGGCCGGAACGCACTGCTTACAAATTGGCCAACTGTGAAAAGCTCAGCTAGATGGGTGCCTAAGGTAATGGCCAAAACATTGGTAGCCCTGGATGAGGTCTTAGCAAGGAAGTAATCATCTATTTATTAAAGGATCGATAAAGGCGGCAAGCAAACTCGGCCGATTAGTTATCCGCTCCTCATAATCGGCGGCTACAGTGGCTTTAAAGCCGGCATTAACTGCAAAGTAGCGAATAGGTTCAATCTCCCACTTACCAATTTTTTGATCGATAAAGGCAAGATTTGGCGTGGGTTTATTGCTAATGATTTGTGCCAAAGTTTTGGAAACTAGATAGGACAAAGTCACACCATCTCCAACATAGCCACCAATTTGGGCAACACCAGAGTTTCTATCAAAATTTAAATACGACTGCCACCTTCGAGTTAACGCGACCGGTCCACCCCAGCGATACTCAAATTTAGTGCCTGACAATTGTGGAAACCAGGCCCGAGCTCTTCTTTCCAGTGCCGAATGCATTCGATTATCAACCTCACTTCGCTCCGATAGACGAGAGAATAATTTATATCTAACACCACGGCCCCCTAAAGCCAATCTGTTATCACCGGTAAATTGGGCGTAGGTGATTAAGTGGCAAGCTTGCTGCAATGTGGCCCGACTATAGTTTTTGATTTCCGCCATAAGCTCATTAGATAACGGCTCAGTTGCCACCATAAGTGAGTAAATTGGAATCTGTTTGTTTTCTTGCCAAGCTCTCGGTGTAAATGCCTCGGTAGCTCTAATTGATATTTCACTTCTGACCTTAAAATCATTTACAATTATTTGACCTTTTTGGATCTTAGTGACTTCAGAATTTTCAAAGATTTCTACCCCTTGCTTTTCTAAATGAGCTGCTAGTGATTGACATAGTAAAAATGGATTTAATGCCGCACAGTGCGGTGTAAAAACTCCACCTAGTGCTGACGGGATATTTACCATCTCTTTTACCTGCGCTTTAGAGAGCAGTTGATGTTCATCATCTATCTCAGCAGAGATTCGAGCTAATTGAGCTTTGTTAGTTGCAAAGAGAAGGGATCCGCCCTTGGCATAATCAATCTGCCATTTATTCAAACTGGCAATCTGGCCAATCTCATCTATGGAATTAGTTAATGCCGTACGCAACTGTTTGTAGCTATCAAGGCCATGCTCATTAATTAATCTTCTTCCTGAGGTTGGATATTCAGCAGAGGCCCAGCCACCATTTCTGCCACTCGCTCCAAAGCCAACATACTCTTTTTCAAAGATAGCAATTTTCAGCGCAGGTTGTAATTGTTTTAAGTGGTAGGCACTCCATAAGCCACTAAAGCCAGCACCAATAATTGAAATATCAAAGGAGTCATTTTTGGCAATAGCAGATCGATAGGTGATCTCTGATTTGCCCTGCCAGAGTGAGGTGTTCATTTGCTTGATTATAAGCGAGCCTAAATCATTAATCTAAAGGTGAAAAAACGAGCAGTTAAGAGTTAGTGGTGACCACTCTCAAGCTCTTTTAGCTCAGTAGCGGTTGGTTTGGCGATGTTTTCGGCATTTGCAGCACTGAAACGGGCTTGTATTTTGGCTCTAATTCCCTTTGGATTTAATACACCCCGAGCATCCTCCTTCACCATCTCAATAGCAACCGGCTGCTCATGTTGGGTGAGTGTGTATTTCCTCTCTGGAGTTAACTCTTCATGAATCTCAACAAACTCACCGTGTGGCATCATAACCAAACGGCCAGTCTCTCTGCCATGTAGTACTAGCTCGCGGTCTTTGCGTTGTAATGACAGACAGATTCGCTTTGTAATAACAAATGCCAGCGGTGGCAGCACAATTATGCCAATTCGCGAGAACCACATAATTTGATTGATAGTTAAATCAAAGTGGGTTGCGATTAAGTCATTTCCACCATTTATGAGTGCAACGATCATAAAGGTAAGTGACATCGCACCTAACGCAGTTCTATTTGGCACATTTCGTGGTCGATCTAACAGATGATGCTCACGCTTATCTCCCGTCATCCAACTTTCAATAAATGGATAGAGCGCTATACCTGTAAAAATAATTCCGGGAATTATTAATCCGGGAAGCAAGATATTCCAGGAGATTGTGTAACCAAAGAGATAACTTTCAAAAGGTGGCGCCATTCGAACCAACCCATCTAGCCATCCCATATACCAATCAGGTTGCGAGCCAGCTGAGATCTGTGCTGGCGTATAAGGGCCATATAGCCAAATTGGATTTATCGAAGCCACAGCACCTAAGAAAGCGGTAATTCCAAACACGATGAAAAAAAAGCCACCAGCTTTAGCCATGTAGACAGGCATCAATGGGTAACCAACGACATTTTTCTCAGTTCTACCTGGTCCTGGATATTGAGTGTGCTTCTGATACCAAACCAACATTAAGTGAGCGGTTATCAAAGCGAGGAAAATTCCTGGAATCAATAAGACATGGACAATATAAATACGCGGTATAAATACCTCACCCGGGAATGCACCACCAAAAGCGAAGAATGACAAGTAGGTACCCACTACTGGAATTGATTGAATAATTGCATGGGCAATTCGTACCCCTGTTCCAGATAACAAATCATCTGGTAGTGAGTAACCAAGAAAGCCTTCAACGATTCCCAGCGTTAACAGGGCAACACCTAAAATCCAGTTGAACTCACGTGGCTTACGAAATGCGCCAGTGAAGAAAACTCTCATCATGTGAACCGCTATGGCAGCCATAAAGATCAACGCAGCCCAGTGGTGGATTTGCCGCATTAATAGACCACCACGCACATCAAAGGAGATATGAAGAGTGGAGGCGTATGCCGCACTCATCTCGACATCCTTTAAAGGTTGGTAACTGCCCTCATAGGTGACATGGCGCATTGATGGATCAAACCAAAAACTTAAAAAGGTTCCAGAGAGTAAAAGTATTACAAAAGAGTAAAGAGCAATCTCACCTAACATAAATGACCAGTGATCTGGAAAAACTTTTTGCAGATTTTTTCTCATCCACTTGGCAGCGCCAGTCCGCTCATCTACATAATTAGCAACTGTTCCTGCCACGCGTTCACGAGCGGTCATGATTTCCTCTCCCAGAAGCTAGGGCCTACTGCCTCGCTAAATGGTTGTTTAGCAATTAAGTAACCTTCGCTGTCAACTGTAATGGCTAATTGTGGCAGTGGTCTGGCGGAAGGACCAAATATAACTTTTGCGGCACGGGTCACATCAAAGGTTGATTGGTGGCATGGGCAAAGCAGGTGTTTTGTCGTTTGTTCATACAACGCCACTGCACATCCCATATGAGAACAGATTTTTGAAAAGGCTATTATTCCCTCATAAGTCCAAGACAATCGCTCTGGATCTAATTGAAACTCAGATGGTCGAATTCTTATTAACAGCACCGCATCTTTAGCAGTATCTTC
>VGBN01000035.1 GCA_016870455.1 Actinomycetota bacterium
TCCCCGATTAAGATACCTTTTCGAACAATCTCTTGAGCGTTGTGCAGCGTGGCATTGGTAACTGTTGAACCAGCCACCTTTACTGGCTCCATAAATGCAAATGGTGTTACTCGCCCAGTTCTGCCCACACTTACCCTTATATCCAATAACTTTGTTACCACCTCTTCGGGCGGATACTTATAAGCAATCGCCCACTTTGGGGCTCGGGAGGTATAGCCCAGTGAGTTTTGTGCAGATATCTCATTTACCTTGATAACTACACCATCAATCTCATGCTCAACACTGTGGCGATCCTTCTCATAACCTTTTATAAAATCTAAAACTTCATTCCGCGATGAAACTACTTTATAGCGCTTACTTGTGGGCAATCCCCAACCATTTAGTAGCTCATAAGCATTTGATTGCTTTTCAAATTTAACTCCAGTTGCAGCACCGATCCCATGAACTACAACAGCTAGTGGGCGTAAGGCGGTGATCTTTGGATCTTTTTGCCGTAAGGAGCCAGCTGCTGCATTTCTTGGATTAGCAAATCTAGCTTTGCCAGCCTCCTCTAACGAATCATTTAACTCATCAAATGATTGAAGCGGGAAAAATACCTCACCTCTTACCTCAAGTGTGGCAGGTAGGTTCTTTCCAGAAAGCTCTGTTGGCACAGATTTAATGGTCTTAACATTTAATGTCACATCCTCACCAGTTGTGCCATTTCCTCTAGTTAATGCCCGGGTTAATCTGCCATTTTCATAAAGTAAATTAATAGCCAATCCATCAACTTTAACCTCACACAACCAACTGTTTTTGACACCTGATTTTTCAATTCGATCAAACCAAGCTGCTAACTCCGATTCATCAAAGACGTTATCTAAGCTCATCATCTTCTCAATATGATCAAACTGAGCAAAGGAGGTGGAAAATCCCCCACCTACCTGCAGGGTTGGTGAACTCTCCAGCCGATACTGGGGATACTTTTTCTCTAACTCAACTAACTCTTTCCACAACTTATCAAATGCTGCATCGGTAATTGTTGGTGCATCCAATACGTAGTACTTAAACTGATGATCGGCAATCTCTTCCGATAACTCTTGGATTTTGTGGCGAATCTGGGTGGTCATATTAAATAGTTTCGCAGATTGTGCCAGAGCCAACTACACGATCATTGTCATAAATAACCAATGCTTGACCAGTTGCTAAACCAAATACCGGCTCATCCAAATAGGCAATCAAATTTGTGCCATCAAATTTGTAATCACAGGCGAGTGCTTCACCATGTGCTCTAACTTGGGCAAAACCACGTAGATTTTTATTTACCTCTGGGATTGGACCACACCAGGTGGGTGGGGTGGCACTAATTGTTGAAACAGCAAGTGCATCATGGCTGCCAACCACCACAGTATTACTTTTTGGTTCAATCTTTAATACATACCTTGGCTCACCAGTTGGATCTGGCACAGTTAAAGCTAAACCTCGCCTTTGGCCAATTGTGTAGGTATAAGCACCTTTGTGTTCACCAAGTTTTTTTCCAGATTGATCAACAATATCGCCAGTTTCAGAGCCTAATCGCTCCCGCAGCCAACCAGCATTATCACCAGATGGCACAAAGCAAATGTCATGGCTATCTGGTTTGTTTGCAACAAATAACCCGCGCTCTTTTGCCTCTTTACGAGTATCAGTTTTAACCGTATCTCCTAGTGGAAATATGGCACCTGCAATTTGATCAGTTCTTAAAACAGCTAATACATATGATTGATCCTTATCAATATCAGCTGCTCTATGTAATGTTTTTCCATTAGGTGAATCTTTGGTAATTGCGTAATGGCCAGTTACTACCCCATCAAAACCGAGTGCCTTTGCTCTATCTAAGACAGCTTCAAATTTAATCTTCTCATTACAACGCAGACATGGATTGGGGGTGCGGCCAGATTGATACTCAGATAAGAAGTTCTCAACTACTCCCTTATGAAACTCCTCTGCCATATCCCAAATATAAAAAGGTATTCCAATTACATCAGCAGCTCGCCTGGCATCATGGGAGTCCTCAATTGTGCAGCAACCACGGGCACCAGATCGATATTTTTTTGGATTACTAGATAATGCTAAGTGAACGCCCACTACTTCATAACCTGCATCAACTGCGCGGGCAGCGGCAACTGCTGAGTCCACACCACCACTCATTGCTGCAATTACCTTTAATTTTTTCATTTTTTCCCTGATGCTGCCCTTGAACGCTCTACCACCGATGCAATTACTGCCCCAAGTTTTTCAATCTCTGCAATTGTATTTGAGTAGCTAAGTGAAAACCTTAAAGTAGAAGTAGTTTCATCCTCGGACAATCCCATTGCCAGCAAAACATGGCTTGGTCGTTGCACGCCAGCACTACAAGCTGAACCAGTTGAGCAGGCAATTCCTTCACTATCTAATAAAAGTAATAAACCCTCAGAGTCACTTCTTGGAAAGGTGATTGAGACAATTCCAGGCAAGGTGTTGGTTTGATTACCATTAACCCAAGCATCTGCAACCTTTTCCTTAACAACTTGGATTAACTGTTGCTTCAACTTTCTTACCGCAGTAGATCTTTCACCTAGTTTTGATCTACTCTCCTTTGCTGCAGCTGCAAATGCCAAGATGCTAGGTGCGTTAAAGGTGCCGCTTCTAAGATCTCGCTCTTGTCCACCACCATGCAAAATAGGTTCAATATCTAACCCTTTTTTTAATATTAAAGCTGCCACCCCTAATGGGCCACCAATTTTATGAGCACTTATTGTTGCCGCAGTTAAACCTAACTCGTTAAAGGATAACTCCATCTTGCCAAAACTTTGCACACAATCTGAGTGCACTGGAATATCACCAGCAAGTCGCACAACTTGGGCAATATCTTGCACTGTGCCAACCTCATTATTTGAATGCATAATTGAGATAAATGCAATCTTTTCTCTGTTTTCTGCTATGGCTTTATTTAAAGTGTCAAAATTGAGTACGCCATTTCGATCAACATCTAGCTGGATAATCTGAGCACCTTCATGCTCTGCTAACCATAAAATTGGATCCATTACTGCATGGTGTTCAAAGGTTGAGGTAACAACTATTTTTTTGCCTGATTTAGCAGCCTTCCAATACAAACCTTTAATCGCTAAATTGTTTGCCTCAGTTCCAGTGCCAGTAAAAATCACCTCACTTGGTGCGCAATCAATAGTTGCTGCGATCTGCTCCCGTGCTGCCTCTAACTCTTTTCGAACCGATCTGCCAGCAGAGTGCAAAGATGAGGCATTACCTAATTTTTTTGCTGCATCGGTTAATGCAGATAGTGCCAAATCTGAGATAGGAGTAGTCGCAGCATGATCAAAATAGATACTCACCTGCTAAGTCTAAAGGGGGCTACTGATAGCCGAGTAATTACCCCTTGCGAGCAATAATTTGAGCAGTAGCTTGTGGCAAAACATTAAATAAATCACCAACCACCGCAAAATCTGCGATTTCTAGAATTGGTGCCTCTGGATCTTTGTTTATTGCCACAATTGTTTTACTAGTTTGCATACCAGCTCGGTGTTGAATTGCACCTGAGATTCCCGCTGCAACATAAAGTTGTGGTGAAACAGTTTTACCAGTTTGACCAACCTGATTTGAGTGTGGATACCAGCCAGCATCAGTTGCAGCGCGAGATGCACCAACTGCTGCTCCTAACGCGTCAGCTAATGCCTCCACTGGTTTGAAATCTCCATTTGTTCCTCGTCCACCTGAAACCACAATTGAGGCTTCAGTTAAATCTGGTCTGCCACCTTTAACAACTGGGGTAGCTGAGGTAATTGGTGCAAGTTTTGCTGCCTCTGAGATTGTTGCTGAAAAAGATTCCACAGCAGCAGATGAGGTAGCGGCAGTTGCCTCAATTGAGTTAGCTCTTAAGGTAATAATTGGCACTCCCTTGGTAACTGTGGCGTGAACAGTTGTTGAGCCACCAAATACAGATTGCGTTGTGATTAAATCCTTATCAACATTGACCGCATCGGTGATAATTCCACTGCCAGAAATTACCGAGGCCCTGGCTGCAATCTCCTTGCCATTGGCAGTTGAGGTAATTAATAGCGCTGCTGGCTTTCTTGCAGCAAGAAGTTGGGATAGGCCATCGGCAACTGCTGCTGGGCCATACTTATCAAACTCACCTGCGATAGTAATTACTTTGTCTACTGGAAAAGCATTTAACTGATCAACAATTGGCTGGGCATTATCTGCAAAAACTACCGCAACTGAGTCACCAATAGATTTAGCGTAGGTGGCAAGCTCACCAGCTGCCTTAGTGATTTTGCCAGCAGAGTGATCTACTAAAAATAAAACCTCACTCATGCCAATCTCTTCTCAACTAGGAATTCAACTAATTTTTCGCCGCCATTGCCCTCATCAGTTAATTTCACACCAACACCCCGTGGTGGCCGAGGAAGTGCCTCTTTAACATTACTCCACGCAGCGCCAGCGCCAACCTCAGCTGCCGGCACACCAGTATCTGCTAATGACATATTGGTAATTGGCTTTTTCTTAGCCGCCATAATTCCTTTAAATGATGGATAACGTGGTTCATTTATCTTCTCAACTACGGAGAGTACTGCTGGAAACTTTGCACTCATCACTTGGTTACCAAACTCAGTTACTCGCTCAATCTCAACCGTATTTGCAGCTGGATCAACCTTAACCTTGCCAGCAAAGGTTAATTGTGCCCAGCCAAGACGTTGAGAGATCATCGCTGGAATTACACTCATTCGGGCATCTGTGCTCTCAGTGCCACATAAAACTAAATCGTAATTACCTTTCTTTATAACTTCAGATAAAACTAAGGAGGTAGCGAGTGCATCGGAGCCTGCAAGGGATGGATCAGTTACCAAAATTGCATCATCTGCGCCCATCGAGAGTGCTTTTCTTATCGCCTCTGTTGCTCGCTCAGGTCCCATTGAAATTAAAGTGATGGTGTGGCCACTTCCCTCACCCGCCTCTTTACTTGGTGAGTTTGTCTCCACAATTCGCAACGCCTCTTCAACTGCATACTCATCTAAATCATTTAGTACTGCATCAACACCGGCGCGATCTAACACCCCGCCAGCCATCTTTTTCTCAGCCCAGGAATCTGGGACCTGTTTGATACAGATTGCAATCTTCATACTGGGATGTTACTGGAAGGTAATATTTTTTACCAACCTTTAAATTGAATTAGTTGGTTTTAAAACTGGCAGAGAGTGTGACATTGACCGTCTTTTCAATGGTGGATAGATCATAAACACCACCTGCGGCACGCTCTAATGAGTTCTTGGTAGTCACCTGTGTTGGACCGGTGGAGACTGAGATCAATGCTCCTACCTTGCCACCAACTGACTCAGTTATCGCCTCAGCTCTTGCCTTAGCATCTTGCATTGCAGCGGCTAATAACTTTGGTCTCATATCATCTAAGGTTGAAAGGTAGTAAGAGGGTCCGTAATTGCCAACATTTACACCAGTTGCAAGCAGTGTTCCGATGTTATTACTTAACCTTGCCACTAACGCTACATCTTTAGTTCTTACCGTCACAGTGCGATATGCCTGATAGGCAAGTATTCGACCAGTTGGATTGCCGTTTATGTACTCAGGCACCGCATTTGAGTTAATCGGTCCTAACTCAATTTGATCGGTACTTATGCCACCATCTAGCAAATACTTTTTTAATCCATCAGCTGAAGCATCAATCTTTTTAACTGAGGCTGCCAAGGTAGGTTGAGATTCATTTAAATTTAAACTCCACACCGCATTATCTGCTGTGGCATTTTCAGAGGCAGTACCAGTAACAGTAATCGCATTCCCTGCCCGGGCAGCAAGTCCTGATCCAACATTGTAGAGTCCTAGAGTTAAGCCAGAGGATAAAATTGCCGCAGCTAATACTCCAGTAGCAAATTTGATTTGATCACTGGCTTCAAACTTCATAAGGTGATCCTAACCAATATTGGAAAAAATTTCAGTCACACCAGCTGCTAGTGCCAATCGGTAAGGCTCTAACTCAATCTCCCACTCATTACCCAGTGCCTTCTCAAGATCTTGTTGTAAACGCTTATGTGATACTGAGTTGGTAATTATTTGATTTACCTGGTGTTCATTTAAAACTACATCACCATTTGATGCTAAAGATGCTTGATGCAAACCAAGATCTGGTGTCACCCGATACAAGGTGGTATCCCCAGTTGTTTTGGATTGTTCGGTAATCTCAAACCGTAGGTAGCGCCACTTAATCAAACTCTTGGCTAACTTAGCGGCAATCATCTCTTTACTTTGATAGTTCACTTCGCTGGCTTTACTGCCAGGAAGAAGTGGTTGATTGATCCAGTTTGGCCCAACCTCACCGCCAAGGTGTTGGTTTATTGCCCAATCAATATGTTGGGTGAGTGCAGCTGGGGTGGAATAAATAAGTATTCGCCCAGCGTAAGGTGAAGATCTACTCACAAGTACCTGCCTTTGGGATCACTCGGTGTGACCTTCCCCAGCCCACCAGTGCCTAATGCAGTAAGAGATTTATACATCTCTTTTCCCAATCTGCCAATAGCAGGTTAGACTTTCTACTAGTCCGACGCTTGGCAGTACCCGCTCTACGGTTTGTTGATTGGGTCTAGCTGTGTAAGAAGAAAGACCGGCGCTTGTTAAATTTACTAGCGTCCAACATAACCAAAGGAAAAAAGCTAAATGGCAACAGGTACAGTTAAGTGGTTCAACTCTGAAAAGGGTTTCGGTTTCATTGCAGTTGATGGTGGCGGACAAGATGTTTTTGTTCACTACTCAGCAATCCAAGGAAACGGTTACAAGTCCCTTGAAGAGGGTCAGGCAGTTACATTTGAAGTAGTCCAAGGTCCAAAAGGCCCACAGGCTGATCAGGTAACACCTGCTTAATTAACCATTAACTATCTTAAGTATTAATACTTAAGGTAAAAAGATTTAAGGCCTGCTAGAAATAGCAGGCCTTATTTTTATTTACTTCTTCGGTTCAGCTGGAATTACTGCAGGGACAATTAACCTTGGTTTTAAATCCTTGCCCGCCTGCCAAGCCTGTAGGTATTTCCACGGTGAACTCTTACCTTTTTCTAATCCAACTCCCCGTCT
>VGBN01000036.1 GCA_016870455.1 Actinomycetota bacterium
AAGTATGACTCTCCAAATATCACAGTTAATTTTCCTAACTTTAATGATTATGACCTACTAGTTCCGATGGGTGCTCCCTATGGGGCGTATGAGGATGATCGGATTGGTAATTGGTTACTACCTGAGTTAGAAAAGCTAAAAGCTGCCCACAATGCTGGTATTCCAATTCTTGGTATCTGCTTTGGTGGTCAATTAATGGCAAGAGCCCTCGGTGGCTCAGTAGCAAAGGCACCAAAGGCAGAGTTAGGTTGGTACTTAATTGAATCTGATGATGAAACATTGATATCAAAGGGTCCCTGGTTTGAGTACCACTGGGATAGATGGACGCTACCAAAGGCAGCGCAAGAGATTGCTCGAAGTGAAATTGCCAGCCAAGCATTTGTTATGGGTAGAACTTTAGGATTGCAGTTTCACCCCGAGATAGATCCAACTGTCCTCGAGGCGTGGTTAGGGATGGATGGTGGTTGTGCTGAGGTGGAGTCGGTTGGGGTTGATGTTGATCAACTGCGCAAGGAGACTAAAGAGATACAACCAGCTTCAGATAAGCGTGCCTTTGAATTAGTTGAGACATTTCTTAGAAGAGTGGCAACGGCGCCAGTTATCCCAGTTGCTTAATCTAGGAGTAACTCTTAACTCTCAATTAATACTCTAGAAAAATTAGGTGTTTTGACTATACCTAGATCACTTAAATGGGAGTAACTTATTGAATTGCAATCAAATGATTGCCTCTTTAAATAATAAGGGGGTGGGAGTGTTGCAAATACAAATCCGTTCTCTACATCAAATCAATAATAAAAGAGTTATCTGCGAAGGACATCCGCCCGCGCCAAGCTGGCGCTGATAATCCTTAGTCAGTTAAAAAATAAGACCCCACCAACTTTGGTGGGGTCTTATTAATTATCTGATTAATTATCCAAAGGGGTTACATACGCCCCTGAGATACCACCATCTACTAAAAAGTTTGATGCGGTAATAAAACTTGAATCATCTGAGGCTAAAAATGCCACCGCAGCAGCAATCTCAGATGCATCGGCAAAGCGGCCCATTGGGATATGAATTAACCGTCTTGCTGCTCGCTCCTTATCCTTAGCAAACAACTCTTGCAGTAATGGGGTGTTTACCGGACCAGGTGATAAGGCATTTACTCGAATACCCTCTCTGGCAAACTGCACACCAAGCTCTCGGCTCATCGCCAACACTCCACCTTTGGAGGCGGTGTATGCAATCTGGGAGGTGGCAGCACCCATAGTGGCAACAAAGGAGGCGGTATTAATAATTGAGCCTTTTTTATTTTTTTGCATATATGGCAACACCGCTTTGCAACACAAAAAGACGCTGGTGGTATTTACCTTTAATACCCGCTCCCAGGCATCGATGCCAGTAATCAAAATTGAATCATCATCTGGGGGTGAAATTCCAGCGTTGTTAAATGCAATATCAATTCGATTGTAGGTATCAAAGGCAACTTTGTATAGATTTGCTACCTGCGCCTGGTTGGTGACATCACATTTAACAAATAATCCACCAACCTCAGTTGCCACCTTATTGCCAGTTTCTTCATTGGTATCAGCTACTACTACCTTGGCACCCTCACTTGCTAATCGCTTTGCGGTGGCATAACCAATGCCACTACCAGCACCAGTTACAACTGCAACTCTGCCCTCTAATCTCTTACTCATATTTACTCTCCCCCTCTATTTATCCGTTGCAATAAAAACATTTTTTACCTCAGTAAAGCTATCTAACGCATCTGGGCCAAGCTCTCTACCCAAGCCAGATTGCTTATAACCACCAAATGGGGTCCAGTATCTAACTGAGGAGTTTGAGTTAACTGACAAATTACCACTCTCCACCGCTCGGGCTACTCGCAGCGCTTTGCTTGAGTTATTTGTCCAAATTGAGCCAGATAAACCAAAATCTGAGTCATTAGCTTTTGCTATCGCATCTGCCTCATCTTCAAATGCCATTACTGACACAACTGGGCCAAAGATTTCTTCCTGCCAAACCTTGGCGGTGGTTTTCTTTGGCATCAAAACCGTTGGCGCCATCCAAAAACCAGCTCCAGTTGGTGCACCTCCAGTAAAGGCTACCTCCTCAGTTAAATAAGATTGCACTGAATCTAACTGCTTCTTACTTATAAGTGGCCCCATCTGAGCTGTTGCCAGCGATGGATCCTCCACTCGAAACTTTTTAACCGCCATCTCAAAGGCGGACATAAATTTATCAAAAACACTTTTCTCAACTAAAACTCTAGATCTAGCACAACAATCTTGGCCAGCGTTATCAAATACTGCACCAGGGGCTGCGGCTGCTGCTGCTTCAATATCAGAGTCGGCAAAAATAATATTGGCACTTTTGCCACCTAACTCAAGTGTTACCCGCTTAATTTGATCAGCACAACCTGCCATGATCTGCTTACCAACAGTGGTGGAGCCGGTGAAGACAATCTTTCGCACCAAAGGATTGGTAACAAATCTATTTCCAACAATAGATCCCTTACCAACCACCACATTAAATACCCCCTCAGGAATGCCAGCCTTAAGTGCTAACTCACCCAATCGCATCGCTGTCATTGGTGTGTACTCAGCTGGTTTTAAAACCACTGTGTTTCCAGCAGCTAATGCTGGTGCAAAACCCCAACCAGCAATTGGCATAGGAAAGTTCCACGGAACAATTACCCCAACTACACCAAGTGGTTCTTTAAAGGTGATATCAACACCATTTGGTACTGGAATCTGTTTGCCGAATAATCTTTCAGGGGCTGCTGAGTAGTAATTTAAAACATTAGCAACATTATCTGCCTCCCAAAGGGCATTTGCGATTGTGTGGCCAGCATTTAAGACCTCAAGCTTTGCTAACTCCTCGCGGTGATCAAAGACAACCTGCGCAAATGCGCGCAGTAACTTTGCACGATCTCCTGGTGCAACCTGCCGCCAACTTGCAAATGCTTTATTAGCCCGTTGAATTACCTTATCGGCGACAGCTAAATCAGCAAGCTCAACTGCTTTAACAATTCTTTCAGTGGCAGGGTTAATTACCTCATATGTTGATGACAATTTAATTTAAAACCTTTCAAAATTCCTAAATAACTCCCAATCAGTTACCGCCTTACCAAAGGCATCTAACTCAACCTGGGCCATATTTGCATAATGGGCCTGTACCTGCGCCCCAAATACCTCTTTGATCCAAGGCGATGATGCCCAAAGTGTTTGTGCCTCAACCATGGTCGCTGGCACTCTTGGGGAATCTGACTCATAGGCATTGCCATCAAAGGCAGCCTCTAGCTTTAACTTATTTTTAATTCCATCTAAACCTGCGGCAATAATCGCTGAAACTGCCAAGTATGGATTTACATCCCCACCTGGTACTCGGTTTTCCAGCCGAAGTGATTGGCCATGACCGACCAAGCGCAGTGCGCAGGTGCGATTATCTCTACCCCATCTAATTGCAGTTGGTGCAAAGCTGCCTGGCACAAACCGCTTATAGGAGTTGATATTTGGTGCAAAAAGCAATGAGAGCTCACGAAGATGTTTTAATTGACCGGCAATAAATTGTTTGCCAACCTCAGATAAGCCATGCTCAGAATCTTTCTCATCTGCCATCACCAACTCATCCTTTAAACCTCTAAAGGAGAGGTGAATGTGGGAGGAGTTACCCTCCTTTTGATTTGGCTTTGCCATAAAGGTCAAGGCATACCCACTTGCTGCGGCAATCTCTTTGGCACCATTTTTATAAATCACATGGTTATCACAGGTGGTTAAGGCATCTGCATACTTAAAGGCGATCTCATGTTGGCCAAAGTTGCACTCACCCTTTACCGACTCAACATTCATACCAGCACCAGACATACCTAATCTGATTGCGCGCAGTAATGGTTCAATACGTGAGCCACCCAGGATTGAGTAATCAACATTGTATTGATTAGCTGGGGTTAAATCCTTATAACCCTTACTCCATGCTTGCTCATAAGTATTGTTAAAGACTACAAACTCAAGCTCGCTTCCAACCATCGCCTTCATACCAGCATCAGCTAATGCTTTGATCTGCCTTTTTAAAATCTGCCGTGGGGATGCAAGTACATCTGTGTGATCAAGCCAAGCCACATCAGCTAATAAGAGCGCCGCTCCATCTTGCCAGGGAATTAATCGCAAGGTGGATAGATCTGGCACCATAGCAAGATCTGAGTAACCCTTATCCCAAGAGCTCATCTCATAACCTGAAACAGTATTCATATCCACATCAGCCGCTAGTAGGTAGGTACAACCTTCGGTGCCATGTTTTATAACATCTGATAAAAAGTAATTTGCATCTAATCGCTTACCAACCAACCGCCCCTGCATATCAGTCATCGCCACCACAACGGTGTCAATCGCACCCTTTGCGATCAACTCCTCTAATTCCGCCTTGGGGAGGGGAAACTTAACTCTCATACGCTCATCTTTACACAGCAGGGTGAAAAAAGCACCCAAAAAGAAGGGCCATTACCTTCCAGTATCTTCTTTGCAGTTCTACCCTATTACCAGACTGCTTCACAATGAAGTGGCTGTCGAAGGGAAGTTTATGGCGGAAAAAGGATCGCAAGGCGTCTCCTATACCAACGTATCAAGTGATTACTTTGAAAAACGTGGTCTGGAGCGTCATGCCGGATTACTTGCCTTATGGGCGTTAGGTGTTGCCGCGGTTATCTCTGGAGATTTCTCCGGTTGGAACTTTGGTATCGCTGAAGCAGGTTGGGGCGGATTATTTATCGCAACCCTCCTGGTAGTAATTATGTATTACGGAATGTTATTTTCAATTGGTGAGATGGCTGCAGCACTTCCTCACACAGGTGGCGCCTACTCCTTTGCTAGATCCTCGATGGGTCCATGGGGTGGCTTTGTTACCGGCTTTGCCGAAACAATTGAGTATGTGGCAACCACAGGTGTAATTGTCTTCTTCTCCGCATCCTATGCCGACTCAATTACCAAAGAATTGTTTGGTCTATCAATGCCAGTCTGGGTTTGGTGGATCCTTCTCTATGTTGCCTTCCTAGCTCTAAATATCTCAGGTGCTGGTACCTCATTTAAATTTGCCATCTGGGTCACATTTATCGCATTAGGTGTGCTTGCGATCTTTACCGTTATGGCACTATTTAGTGGCGATTTCTCATTTAGCAACCTAACTAATATCGCACCAGAGGCGGGTAACTCCACCTTCCTACCAATGGGTGTGTGGGCAATTGTGGCTGCGATGCCATTTGCAATGTGGTTCTTCCTAGGAATAGAGGAGCTACCACTTGCAGCTGAAGAAGCACATGAGCCAACTCGGGATATTCCAAGAGCTGGTTTGCGTGGACTTGGCACATTAGTAATTACCGCATCCTTGGTGCTGGTATTAAATCCAGGTATTACTGGTGCTAAAGAGTTAAGTGAATCAGGTGAGCCATTACTAGATGGCTTTAGAGCAATCCTGCCAAATGCAGATGTTGCGGCAATATTGGCTGCCTTTGCCTTAATCGGCTTACTTGCATCACTGCAAGGAATTATGTTTGCTTACGGCAGAAATATTTACTCACTATCTCGTGCTGGTTACTATCCAAAGATGCTATCCCTAACTGGTAGCCGCAAAACCCCATACACAGCATTAATTGCTGGTGCAGTAATTGGGTATGGCGCACTTTTGTGGGCACAGTATGGTGGTGAATCAGCAGGAGCTGTAGTACTAAACATCGCAGTATGGGGCGCAGTAATCGCCTACTTCCTGCAGATGGTTTCCTACATTCTGCTCAAGCGAAATCTGCCAAATCTAAATCGACCATATAAATCACCAGTTGGGGTAGCAGGTGCTCTAGTAGCAGCGCTACTTGCCTTGTTGATATTTGTTGGTCAAGCATTAAACCCAGCACTAACAACTGCAATCCAGGCGATTGCCATTGTTTATGTAATCGGTCTACTGCTCTTTGGTCTATTTGGTCGTAAGAAGCTTGTACTCTCCCCAGAGGAGAAGGCGGCGATCGAAGGACATAGGTAACAAAAAAACAGGTTAGAAGATTATGGGGCCAGCCAGATGCTGGCCCCATAATTATTTGTATCAAATCCCATTGATAAAAATAGATTAAGGTTTACCTATGTGTAGATTGCTTGGTTACTCATCAAATTCTGCCACCACCTTTGGGCAGGCAGCAGGTGATAACTTCAATCAATTTGTATCACTAGCCGATGATCACTGTGATGGTTGGGGTATTGCTACCTGTGATAGCAACAATGCCCAGCTATACAAAGAGCCGGTGGCAGCAACTAAGAGTGCCAATTTTAAAACCCAGTTAGAAAGATATAAATCAAAGGCGGGGCTGCTTCATCTGCGTTGGGCAACTGAAGGAATGCCAGTTAATGAAAACAACACCCACCCATTTACCTACCAAGATATCTCCTTTATCCACAATGGCTCAATTACACCCCCAACTGCATTAGATCCATTAATTGA
>VGBN01000037.1 GCA_016870455.1 Actinomycetota bacterium
TAAGTTAATATTTTTCTTGCTTAAATCCTGCGGCTTTCTATTTTTAACCAAACTCTGGTTAGTAGCTTTTCCCAATACTGTTTCAAGTGAGATTTTCCCATTAGCATCTATATAGGTGATCTGCTCACTTATTATCTGATCCACCCAATAGGTGGAGGGGTTTCCATAGGTAAGAACTGAAACCTTTGCATTTTTACTTACCTTAATTAGTTGATTAAGCCAATCCTTTGCAACCTGTTGTCCAGCAGGTGTTGAGCCATCTGCAATACCATATCCATTACTCATCGCAACCACCTCTGCAACAGTTGCTGGATCGATTAACCAACTTCGCACCGCCTGGCTTGGTGAGAAAATTAGTAACCCTAACTCACCATTGGGTAAAAGTTTTTGGGCTAGTTGATCATCAATAAATACACCATCTGATAATCGATGGGTGGGTTCGGAGATTACAACCTCCTGAACAGCATTTGCTTGCGGAATTAAAAATAGATTTGAAATCAACAGCGCAACGGTGAGAAGGAGAGCTCTTCTCACGGCGTTAGTTTTCCTGATTTTGCAATTAACTTTCGCTCATCGGGATAAGCCAACTTGCTGACAATCTCATCAATAGGAAACCAAGCCACATCATCTACCTCGGTAACTTGCGGGGCCAACTTTCCACCAACCTCCATAAATAAGAAGTGGTGAACTGTTTTATGAATTCTTTTACCGCTAGCCATAAACCAAAAATCAATTACTCCTAAAGATCTAGTTATCTCACTTTTAATTCCAGTCTCCTCCGCCACCTCGCGGATTGCAGCTTGCTCAGGTGATTCACCATTTTCAATATGTCCCTTTGGTAGTGACCACAACAATCTTTCATGGGAGGCATCCTTTGGATCTAATCTGCCAATTAATAAACCTTTAGTGCCGGTTTTATCCACCACCAACCCACCAGCGCTGACCTCATCTATTCGCTTTGCATATTTAACCCTGGGTGAATTTTTTCCACCCTGATTACCTTTATTGTTTTTACGGTTTGCTGAATTATGTTTTTTAGCGGGCTTACCAGAACCACTACTTTGCCCACCCTTACGAGCACTATTTAAATCCTGATTGCCACCCGCATTATCTGCTGGGGTCATATCGCAAGGATACTGGTTTAATCTGGTAGTTCTTAGGGTATTACCCACTCAGCGGTATGCCAGCCTGCTCTAACCTAGTGCCACCGTGAAAACTCCTATCGATGCTGCTACCCAACTTGCGATCACCACATTAGGTAAGCAGGCACCAGCTGCATCTGATCTTGCAAAGCAATTTAAAGCCGCTGGTTTCAAGTTGGCATTAGTTGGTGGACCAGTTCGTGATGCAATCTTGGGCAGATTGGGTAATGATTTAGATTTCACAACCAACGCCCTTCCCAAACAATCAGAAAAGATATTAGAAAAGTGGGCTGATTCTGTTTGGAGTATTGGCGCAGCTTTTGGCACAGTTGCTGGAAAAAAAGGTGAGATAACAGTTGAGATAACAACTTATCGAAGTGAAAGTTACGACCCAGCTTCTCGAAAGCCAGATGTTGAGTTTGGAAAATCAATCGAGGCAGATTTAGCCAGAAGAGATTTCACAATTAACGCCATGGCACTGGAGTTAACAACCGATCAACCAACATTTATTGATTTATTTAATGGTGTTACTGATTTACAAAATAAGTTGATTAAAACCCCAGGTAAACCAGAGGATTCATTTACCGATGACCCACTTCGCATGATGCGGGCGGCAAGATTTATGAGCCAATTAAATTTTGCGGTAGATCCTGCCCTTGTTGCTGCAATTAAAAATATGTCTACTCGGCTAGAGATTATCTCAGCTGAGCGAATTCGAGATGAGTTTACAAAAATTATTCTAAGCCCCACACCAAGAATTGGTATAACGTTGTTGGTTGAAACAGGTTTAGCTGATTATTTTTTACCTGAGGTGCCAAAGTTAAAGTTGGAGATTGATGAGCATCACCACCATAAAGATGTGTATGAGCACTCACTTACCGTCTTAGAGCAGGCAATAGCATTAGAACAACGGTTAGGTGGTCCAAACTTAACCCTGCGCCTGGCTGCCTTACTTCATGACATTGGTAAGCCGAAAACAAAACAATTGATTCCAGGTGGTGGAGTTTCATTTCATCATCATGAGGTAGTTGGTGCTCGGATGTGTAAAGAGCGATTAAAAAAACTTAGATTTGATAATCAAATTGTTGAAGATGTTGCTCAATTAACCTTCCTACATCTTCGTTTTCATGGTTACGGCTTAGGCGAGTGGACAGATTCAGCAGTCCGCAGATATGTAAGAGATGCCGGAGATCTGCTAACCCACCTACATCTTTTAACTAGGGCAGATTGCACAACCAGAAATAAGAAGAAGGCAGAAGGGTTAGCTAAAACCTACGATCAGCTAGAAAAGCGAATTGAAGATTTAATGGCGCAGGAGGAGTTAAATAAAATCCGCCCGGATTTAACCGGGGATGAGATTATGCAAATCCTTGGAATTAAACCCTCACCTATGGTGGGTAAGGCTTATGAGTTCTTGCTTGAGCTTCGTTTAGAACATGGGCCGCAAGGAGCTGAAAAGGCAAAAGCTGAGTTACTTAAGTGGTGGAAGGAGCAAAATTAGCCCTGCGCATTAAAACTGTGGCTGCAAATAGATATGAAAGTGCAACAACAACCGGCAATACCCAAGTAACGCCATTATCTGGAAGTATTAAAGCTGCGCCAATAGCTCCAGTAACAATTCCAGCATTTACTGCCACATCATAAAATGCAAAAACTCTGCCCCGATACTCATCAGTTATCTTTGATTGCACTAGTGCGTCATTGGTTACTTTAATTCCTTGGCCACAAAGTCCAACTAAAAAAGCACTTGCAATCATTGAGATTTCATTTACTCCAGCAGCATAAATTAACAATGGCGGAATACACAAAAACATTAACAACCGCATCCATTTATGGCGACCAAATTTAATTACCCCGTAAGGTGAAATAATTGCCCCTAAACCAATTCCAATTCCAGCAATAGCAAGTGCCATACCAAAGCCTGCTAAACCTGCATCTGGATCTGCTGGATCATTAAAGGTATTTCGCTCAAGTAAAAGTGCCATCAAGGTCAATGCGGTGATACCACCTCGTTGAATACCAATCGATAAAATTCCGCGCAGTGCATCCGAGTGTGATCTTAAAATCCGCAACCCCTCTAACACCTCTTTATAACCACGAGACTCAGCTGCTACCTCATGCTCTGCTGGTCCAATCTCATACTTGTTTAATCTAAAGCAGGCAAGGGCTGCGGTTAAAAAGCCAAGTGAGGCAATTAAAATAACTACTGCATCTGCAAAATCAGCATCTGCACTTTGACTAAGTAAATTCTTAATACCAATACCTATGCCACCACCAATTACTACCCAAATAGTTCCACCTGTTACCGCTAGAGCATTGGCGGCAATTAACTCCTGTCGCTTTACTAACAGCGGCAATCCGGCTGATAAACCAGAGAGAATTAAACGGTTAACTCCAAATGCAAATAAAACAAACAAGGTTAAAACAACCCCAGTTGCACTGTTGTTAACTAACCAAGCAATAATCAATAAGTTAGCCGCCCTTAAGTAATTACAATTTCTAATCAAGCGCTGACGAGAGAAGCGATCTAGAAATATTCCTACATATGGACCGATTAAAGAGTAAGGAAGTAGAACTACTGCAAAAGCTAAGGCTGCTGAGATGGCATTTGGCGCTCGCTCAGGTGAGAAGAGAACAAAACTAGCCAGGGCAGATTGAAATAGCCCATCGGTTAATTGACCACTCCAGCGGATAGCAAGAATTCGATTTAATCTAGAGCCCTTACTTACTGGCCAAATCCCCATAAGGGTAAGCGTAGTAATTAATTTAGGATTAACCTTGGATCTTATGTTAGCCACCATGCGATCGAGCATCGATTACTCACTTAGTAAACGTCGCACCTTAATTGCCTTGTTTCAAGGCGCGGCTAGCGCTATGGATGCATGTGATGCTGATCCTTACTTAAGGCGGGCTGCCAAACACCATGGTGAGTTAACCAAACGCTCTTGCCCTGTTTGCAAAAAGTTCAAAATTGTCGAGCTTCGATACGCCTTTGGTGATCAACTCGGCCAATACTCAGGTCGAATTAAGAATCAAGATGAATTAGTCCAAATGCAAAGTGAGTATGGTGAGTTTCGCGTCTATGTGGTGGAGATCTGTACCGACTGCCATTGGAATCACCTGGTGGAATCCTTTTTATTAGGTGATGGAAAGTATCGAAAGCCACCACGGAAGGTTCACACCTTATTAGATGATGATTAACGGGTAATCTTGCTACATGAGTAATTTTGTACAAAAACTACCTAGATTGGGCTTTCTAGCCGTTGGCTTCACCTTTGTTATTGGTGTTTTTTTATTTGGCTTTGCTTACTTCACCGTTTCCATTCCAGATCCAAATGCTTATGTAAATAGCCAAGCAACAATTATTCAATATGCAGATGGCAGTGAGATTGGTCGAATTGGTTCAGAGAATAGAACTGTTGTCACCCTAGCTGAGATTCCGGTGACGGTTAGAAATGCTGTAATGGCAGCAGAGGATAGAAATTTTTACAGTAACCGAGCAATTAACCCACTTGCTATTGCATCTGCGGTTTGGGATAACGTAGTAAATCTAGGTCAAGGCAGAGGTGGGTCAACTATCACCCAGCAGTATGCCAAAACTGCTTTTTTAACTCCAGAGCGATCTATTCAACGTAAAGTGCGGGAGTTAGTAATTTCGATAAAACTTGAAAATCAATTTACTAAAGATGAGATTTTAGAAAATTACTTAAATACCATCTACTTTGGCCGAGGATCATATGGCGTGCAAACTGCATCTCAAGTTTACTTTGGTACAACTGTTGATCGATTAACTGTTGCTCAGGCGGCGGTGCTAGCAAGTTTATTAAGAAGTCCAGGTTTATATGATCCAGGATTTAAGGAAGAGAACCAACCTAGGCTAGAGGCAAGATTTAAATATGTATTAGATGGCATGGTTGAGAAGAAGTGGCTAGATAAAGAGGTAGCTGATAAAACTAAGTTACCGATAATAAATCCAAGAGTTACTTCCGGAGCACTGGCTGGACCTAAAGGATATGTAATCTCTTGGGTAGAGCGGGAGTTAAATCAATTAGGTTTCACCGATGAACAGTTAATGATTGGTGGCTACATAATTAAAACCACCTTGGTCAAAGAGGCTCAAGAGGCTGCTGTTGCGGCAGTAAATAAGGAAGCGCCAACTAAGGCACCAGAGAATCTACATATTGGATTAGTTGCAATTAAGCCTGGCACTGGTGAAATTTTGGCGATGTATGGCGGAAAAGATTATTTGAAGTATCAATTTAATGCTGCTACTCAAGGAATTACCTCTGGTGGCTCATCCTTTAAAGCCTTCACATTAATCGCTGCTCTTGAGCAAGGAATTCCACTAACCTCGATCTGGAATGGTGACTCTCCAAAGGTTTATGACGATGGTATTGGCCGAGCTTATTTTGTAAATAATTACGGCGGTGAAAGCTGGGGCGATATGTCACTGCTAACTGCAACTGAAAAATCGGTAAATACCATTTATGTTCCACTTGGAATGAAGGCTGGCTTAGAGAAAATCGTAGATGTGGCAAGGCGGGCAGGTATTCCGGAGTCAGTTGAGATGGTGGCATCACCATCTGTTTCACTTGGTGCTGCTAGCCCACATGTAATTGATTTAGCAAATGCCTATGCAACCTTTGCTGCACAAGGTGTTTATGCAAAGCCATTTATCATCAACGAGGTGCAAGGACCCAACAAAGGAATTTTGTATCAAGGAAGGATTCAAGCCCAGGAGGTATTTAGAAAAGATGTGATGGCAGATCTAACTTACGCATTAAGTAAAGCCACAATCGTTGGAACTGCAGCAGTAGTTGGTGCAAGGGTTGCTCGTCCAACAGCTGGTAAGACAGGCACATCAAATGACAACGCTTCTGCTTGGTTTAATGGTTACACACCAGAGGTTGCAGCCTCAGTTGCCTTTTATCGAGATGATGCCACACAAACATTAAATGGAATTGGTGGCTTAACTTCGGTAACTGGTGGTTCATTTCCAGCAAGAATTTGGGCTGAGTTTGTGAAAGGTTATCTAAAGAAGACGCCAGTTCAAGATTTTCCACCTCCTGCAAATATTGGTGGCAGTGAGCCGGTAAGTTTTATTAATTCAGTACCCCAGATGGATCCGGCATTGATCCCACCATCCCCATCACCTTCACCATCAACTAAGAAAAAGAGATAACCCTTGCTTACCA
>VGBN01000038.1 GCA_016870455.1 Actinomycetota bacterium
GCAAGACGCATCGCCTCTTCAATTAAAGTCTCAACAATCTGTGCCTCCGGCACAGTTTTAATTACCTCACCCTTTACAAATATTTGACCCTTTCCATTACCAGAGGCCACACCTAAATCTGCCTCTCGTGCCTCACCTGGTCCATTAACAACACAACCCATTACCGCCACCCGAAGTGGAACTGTCATTCCTTGTAATCCTGCTTGAACTTTTTCTGCCAAGGTATAGACATCTACTTGGGCCCTGCCACATGAAGGACAGGAGACAATCTCTAACTTTCGTTGGCGCAAATTAAGTGATTCTAAAATTGCAATCCCAACCTTTACCTCCTCTACCGGTGGAGCAGATAGAGATACACGAATCGTGTCACCAATTCCTTCTGCAAGTAATATGCCAAATGCGGTAGCAGATTTAATTGTTCCCTGAAATAACGGACCAGCTTCGGTAACACCAAGATGTAATGGGTAATCACATTTTGCTGCCAATAGGCGATAAGCCTTAACCATAGTTACCGGATCATGGTGTTTAACAGAGATCTTTATGTCGCGAAAACCATGCTCCTCAAATAAAGAGGCCTCCCAAAGCGCAGACTCTGCTAACGCCTCCGGTGTTGCCTTGCCATACTTTGCTAACAATCTTGGATCAAGGGATCCAGCATTAACCCCGATTCGAATTGGGATGCCAGCATCCCCAGCAGCCTTTGCTACCTCTTTAACCTTGTCATCAAATTGTTTGATATTGCCAGGGTTAACCCGAACTGCAGCACAACCGGCATCAATTGCTGCAAAGATGTATTTAGGTTGAAAATGAATATCAGCAATTACTGGAATCTGAGATTTTTTAGCAATTTGAGCAAGGGCATCTGCATCATCTTGGGATGGCACTGCAACTCGAACAATCTGACAACCTGATGCGGTTAACTCTGCAATCTGTTGCAATGTTGAATCAACATCAGCGGTAAGTGTTGTACACATTGATTGCACCGATACCGGTGCATCACCACCAACTAAAACTGAACCAACCTTTAACTGCCTGCTCTTTCTACGAGGTGCCAGGGTTGGTGGTGGGGCTGATGGAATTCCAAGATTTACCATAACCAAACCTTACCTAGAAATTTAACCTAATTGGGTTGAGAATATCTGCAGTCAGCAGCAGAAGTGATAAAGATGCCATAACGACAAAGACCACCATGGTAATTGGTGTTAGACGTTCGACATCAAATGGTGCTGGCTTGGCTAGACCCTTTGCCCTAGCCCGAGTATTTCTAAAGCCATCAGCTATCGCTACCGCCATATGTCCACCATCTAATGGCAAAAGTGGAAGTAAGTTAAACATGCCGACAAATATATTTAATGAGGCAATAATCAAAATAAATGTGGCGATCTTTTCTCGGGTGGTTAAGGCTTTTGTTTCAGCGGTCTCACCACTTACCCTAGCTACACCTACAACACCGACCAACCCTTCTGGATCTCGCTCCTCATTTCCAAAGGTTTGATTAATTAAATCTGGAATCTTACTTGGCAGTGAAATTAGAGCAGTTACGCTATTTTGCAATATCTCACCGGTAAAACTTGCCGCTTTAGTGGTTGCCGTAATGGGTCCATAGGTAATTGTGCCAATCTCATTTACTACACCAAGTACACCAATTGTTTTGCCATCTAACTGACGGCTAGCTGGGGTAATTAACAAATCAATCAAAGTGCCATTTCGGTCAAGGGTAATATTTAACTGCTTGCCAGCTGAGGATCTAATTACAGTTACTACCTCAGACCATTCACTGTATGAGATGCCATTGATCTTAACAATTTTATCTCCAGCCTTAATTCCAACAATCTTTGCCGGTGATGGCACAGATTGTGGCGAGCAAACCTCAGTTGAGCTCTGTGGAATGCACTCACTAACTCGCTCAACCTTGTTGGTAAGGGATGTAATTCCCACTGTTGAAAATAGGAAAGCTAGCAATATAAAACCTAAAACAAAGTGAAGAAATGAGCCAGCCCCTAAGACAATTAATCTTTGGCCAACTGTGGCTTTAATAAAGGCACGATCAGCATCAGCTGGTGATAACTCCTCGCGCGGAGTCATGCCCACTATTTTGCAGTAACCACCTGCTGGGATTGCCTTTAAACCAAACTCAGTCTCACCTTTAGTAAATGACCAAATCTTTTGACCAAAACCTAAGAAAAACTCCGTAACCTTCATACCAAATTTTTTAGCAGTTAGATAGTGCCCAGCCTCATGGATCATTACCGATAACAAAAGCGCTACCGCAAATGCAACAATTCCAATGATCATCATTTAAGCGATCTCCTTAATCAATTCACTTGCTTTACTACGCGCACCTTGCTCTATCCCACTGACATCGGAGATATCTCTAATTGTAGTTGGAGTGTTACTGCCAAATGATTGAACAACAGATTCCACAATATCAATTATCGCTGTGAATTTAACCTGACCTGCTAAAAATGCAGCGACCGCCACCTCATTAGCGGCGTTGTATGCAGCGGGTAATCCTGAGCCCAATTGACCACATCTTTTTGCTAACTCAACTGCTGGATACCTCTCATTATCAATTGGCATAAACTGCCAGTTTTGAGACTTACTCCAATCAATTGCAGCAGTTGCCTTGTTGATTCGATCGGGATAAGAGAGTGCGTAAGCAATAGGTCCCTTCATATTTGGCGGTGATGCTTGAGCAATAGTTGAGCCATCTATGTACTCAACTAGTGAGTGAACAACAGATTGTGGATGAATTACCGCCTCAATAGCTTCATAGGAAAGACCAAACAAATAATGCGCCTCAATAATCTCTAAACCTTTATTTAATAAGGTGGCAGAGTTTATTGTCACTACCTCCCCCATCGACCAGGTTGGATGGTTTAAGGCATCTGCAACTGTAACCTCAGAAAGATCTGCTCTTTGCCTAAATGGTCCACCACTTGCAGTTAAGATCAATTTCTTAACATCAGCTTTCTTGCCAGCAAGTAATGCTTGATAAATTGCTGAGTGCTCTGAGTCCACTGGAATAATCTGATCTGCGCCAAACTTCATCACTAAATCACCACCAGCTACTAGCGACTCTTTATTTGCAAGGGCAACCTTGTTGCCCACACCAAGTGCCGAAAGAGTTGGCCCTAAACCAATTGAGCCGGTGATGCCATTTAAGACAATATCGCAAGGTAATGCTGCTATCTCAACTGATGAGTTATCCCCATCGATAACCTCAACCCCAGTTGTGGCAGGTGCTGGTGCCATTGAACCAACGATTGGCACATTAAACTTTTTTGCCTGCTCCATCAATAATTGCGGATTTTTTCTACCGCCACTTAAGCCAACCAAGCGAAACTTATTTGGATGGGCGGCCACAATCTCTAGAGCTTGGACCCCAATAGATCCAGTTGAACCTAAAACCACCACATCACGCATGTGAGTATCTTAACTGTGCCAAGTTTAAGATCTGTCAGATAGTATTTACGCATGTACTCAGAGGCTAAGAAGCAGGTATTACAAAAGCGAAATCTGGTCACTGCTATTCCAGGACCTAAATCTGCTGAGTTAATCAAGCGAAGAGGGGAAGCAGTCTCTGCCTCCCTTGGTACCGCCTTTCCAGTATTTATTGATCATGCACAAGGTGCAATTATTGTTGATGTTGATGGCAACTCAATCTTGGATTTAAGCGCCGGAATTGCAGTATTAAATGTTGGTCATTCACAAAATAGAGTTGCCGATAAGGTAAAAACTCAGATCGATGCATTTAGCCATACCTGCTTTATGGTTGTTCCATACACCGGTTATGTTGAGGTTTGCGAAGCATTAAATCGATTAACCCCTGGTACTCATAAAAAGAAATCCGCTCTTTTCAACTCAGGTGCTGAAGCGATTGAAAATGCGGTAAAGATTGCCCGCAAATTTACCAAGCGATCCGCCGTTGTTGTTTTTGAACATGGCTACCACGGCCGAACAAATCTGACCATGGCAATGACTGCAAAAAATATGCCATACAAGGATGGATTTGGGCCCTTTGCTCCAGAGGTATACAGAATGCCGATGGCATATCCATATCGATGCGATGCATGTGCCAAGCCTTGTGAAAGTGCTGTCTTATCCATGGTGACTCATAAAATTGAGAAAGAAATTGGCGCCAGTAATGTTGCTTGCATTGTGATAGAACCAATTCTTGGTGAAGGTGGATTTGTTGTTCCGTGTAAAGGCTTTCTACCTGGACTTGCCAAATTCTGTAAAGACAATGGAATTGTCTTTGTGGCAGATGAGGTTCAAACTGGATTTGCTCGAACTGGAGATATGTTTGCCTGTGAAGATGAATCTGTAATTCCAGATTTGATCGTCACCGCCAAGGGAATAGCTGCTGGCATGCCACTTGCCGGTGTTACCGGGCGTGCTGAGATTATGGATTCAATTCACCTATCAGGCTTAGGTGGCACATACGGTGGAAATCCAGTTGCATGTGCTGCAGCTCTTGGCGCGATTGAAGTTATTGAGCAAGATAATTTAGTTGCTCGTGCAAAGAAAATTGGTGAGATTATGCACCAAGCTCTTACTGCAATGATGAAGAAGTACCCAATCATTGGCGAGGTAAGAGGCAGAGGCGCTATGCAAGCTATTGAATTGGTTAAGCCTGGAACTACTGAGCCAAACCCTGAAGCATTAACAGCTGCAATTAAGTACTGCATCAGCAAAGGTGTGCTAATACTTTCTGCAGGCACATATGCCAACGTAATTAGATTGCTACCACCTCTTGTAATTGAAGAGGATCTGCTTCGTGATGGTCTAGCTGTTTTAGATGAAGCGCTAGCCTCAATTACTGCTTAATTACCTATCAAGTAAATTTCTAGTGGCTGAGTAAGTACCACCAGATTTCTTTAGCGCAATCGCACTCAGTGCCTCAAGTACCACCCGATTTGCCAAGATGGCGGTGATATCGCTGCTGTCATAGGCAGGTGCCACCTCAACTACATCCAAACCAACAATTGGTAACTCAAAACAAATTCTTCTAACTGCCTCTAGCAACTCTCTGCTAGTCATTCCCCCAGGCTCTGGTGTGCCCGTTCCTGGTGCCATACCAGGATCAACCACATCAATATCAACAGATAAAAAGACACCATCACAGCCATCGGTGAGAATTGAAAAGGATTCATCAAGCACAGCCTTCATGCCACGATGATGAATCTCAGTCATCTCATAGGATTTCATTGCCTTTCCTGCCATCCACTTTAAAGTGGCATCATCTGGCCAATATCCGCGAAGACCTAATTGCAAAAAGCGATCACCACGAACAGATCCTGATTCAATCAATCTACGCATCGGCGTGCCATGGCCAATTAGTGCACCATTTTGAACCTCACCCGTATCAGCGTGGGCATCAAAATGAATCATTGAAACTTTGCCCTTACCTAAATGATTTGCAATTCCTGCCACATCAGCCGAGGCAATTGAGTGATCTCCTCCTAAAACAACAGCAATAGCTCCAGCTTTTGAAATCTTCTCTGTTGCTTTATCTAGTACTTTTAGTGAGTTAACTAAATCCCCACCTGGCATTAATAAATCTCCAGCATCAAAAATCTTTAACTTTTGCAGTGGATCAACTCGCATTGCAAGGTGTGGCCTTGAGCCATCATGGGGAAGGTAATCACCCATGCGAATAGCTTGTGGTCCCATCTTCGCCCCGGATCGATGTGAGGTTCCACTATCAATTGG
>VGBN01000039.1 GCA_016870455.1 Actinomycetota bacterium
CCATCGATAAAGCCATGTTTTTCGATTTGGGTAAGTAGGTAGAGAAAGTAGCGCTCAGAGTCGGTTGTGCCCTTGGCAAGAGATAGATACTTCCTATCTATTAATGGATCTAATGCGGTTGGGGGAGTAATAGAGCCATTGTGAATAAATGTTATATCTTGGTAGGTAAAAGGGTGGGTGTTATTTTCATTTACTGGCATCCCTTCAGTGGCCCATCTAAGGTGTAATAGGGCGGCATTTGATTTATGTTTTTCTAACTTCTCTTTAAAGTGCTCACTCTTGGTAGCGGCCACTGGCTCTTTGTAGAGCTCTGCTTTGTGGTTATCGGTGGTGGCAATACCCCAACCATCACAGTGATCATTTGCTAAGGAAACAAACTGATCAAAGTTTTTGCCTACCGCATCTCCAAAGGTAGTGGGGGTGGTCGATGAGTAACCAAGTAGGCGGCACATAATTATTTAATCCTAATCTATTTAGGCAAATAATTAAGGGGCCAGCGTTGCTGGCCCCTTAACTTTACTTCTTTTGCTTATTGCTTATTGCTTTACTGCTTAGTTATGTCCTGAGATCGCAGCTCGCTCCTCAGGAGAGAGAACAAGTTTCTTGCGACCAAATAGACCAAATAGCACTAGACCAATTACGTAAACAATGGCAATCGCTTGGATTGCAGTTGTTAGCGCTGGGTTTAATGCTTGACCAACAAAGATCAACAGGGCAAGTAGGGCAGCTACTAGAGCACCTGCCACTCCAACTGGTGATTTATATGGCCGGTTTAGATTTGGCAGATTGCGATTTAGCAGGATGTAGGAAACCATCTGCAGGAAGTAGGCAATTACTGCGCCCCATACTGCGATGTTTAGTACCACAGCTCCAGCTGACTCGCCACCATATTGGGCCCAAAGAAGGGCTGCGTAACCAATTAGCGCACCTGCAATTAAGGCAGTCCATGGAGTTTTGCGGCTACCAGTAAGGGACAAGACCTTTGGATAGTAACCAGCGCGAGACAGAGAGTAAATATTTCTGCCGTAGGCAAACATTATTCCTTGCAATGATGCAAGAAGTCCAATTAAGGCAAATGCGGCCAATATTGCTGCTACATCTGCATTAGGCAGGATTGCTCTAAAGCCATCTAGTAGTGGCTCACCTGATTCACTTAACTCTTTAGCACCTGTGATACCTGGGTTTAATACCAGTACCAATATTGCAGTAATTACTAGTGTGCCAAGACCACGCAGCCCAGCCCTTGGAATATCTCTTGTTGGATTGTGTGCTTCCTCGGCGGCAAGTGGTAGCTCCTCAATTCCTAGGAAGAACCACATAGCAAATGGCATCGCAGCAACTATTGCCCACACACCCATTGGCAAGAAGGTTGAGTTGCCCGCCTCTGGTGCGATATTGGTCAGATTGCTAAATGAGAACTCACCAGAGAAGATTGCCATTACGGCGAAGATAGCAAGAACACCTAGAGCTATAAATGAAACCCAGATTGCAAACTTAAATGAAACAGCTGCACCTTTGATATTTAATGCTAAGAAAGCGACATAGAGAATGATCCACCAGATCCATACTGGCATGGTTAGACCAAATAATTCTTTGGTGATTGAGTCGGCATAGGATGCGGAGAAGAAAACAATTACACCAGTTGTGGCCACATATTCGATGGTCTCGGCAAAGCCGGTAACAAAGCCACCCCATGGACCCATTGAGGATCTAGCAAAGGAGTAGGCACCACCTGTGTGAGGAAGGGCTGCTGCCATTTCACCAATTGAAAATAACATTCCGTAATACATTATTGTTACCAGGATGGTGGCGATAAGTAATCCGCCCCAACCAGCTTCAGCGATACCAAAGTTCCAACCGGAGAAATCTCCAGAGATAACCGCTGCAACACCTAACGCCCATAGGGCAAGTAATCCGGCATGACGCTCTAGACCACGCTTATCAAAGTAATCACTTGATACGTTGGTATAGGAGACGCCTTGCGATCCTTTTTCCGCCATAAACTTCCCTTCAGATATCCACCTCCCAATGAGGCAGTATGGATAAAAGGGTAGAACTGCTTTAGGCATACTGGAAGGTATGCGGGGGTAATTTCGGGTGCTTTTTATGGCTGGCTGTGTAAGGATGAGCGTATGAGAGAGAAATTCCCCCTACCAAAGGCAGAGCTTGAGGCCAAGATTGCCAAGGGTGAGATCGACACCGTAGTTGTGGCGATGACCGATATGCAAGGCCGCCTAGTTGGTAAAAGATTAGATGCAAATTACTTTTTATCAGATGTCTTAAAACATGGCACTGAAGGTTGTAACTATCTCTTAGCAGTTGATGTGGATATGAATACAGTGCCTGGTTATGAGATGAGCTCTTGGGAAAAAGGTTACTCAGATTTTGCCATGGTGCCAGATCTAACTACCTTAAGAGTAATTCCTTGGCAAGATGGTGCTGCACTTTTGTTAGCAGATGTGGCCTGGTTAGATCACAGCGATGTTGTGGCATCACCAAGACAGATTTTGAAAAAACAGATTAAAGCCTTAGCAGATGCTGGTATGAAGGCGATGGTTGGAACTGAGCTTGAGTTTGTAGTTTATAACAACACATATGAGCAAGCATTTAATAAAGGGTATAAGGATCTAACACCTGCCAATCAATACAATGTGGATTACTCAATTTTGGGTGGATCTCGAATTGAACCATTACTTAGAGCAATCAGATTAGGTATGTCTGGTGCGGGTATGAATGTGGAGTCGGTAAAGGGTGAGTGCAACTTTGGCCAACATGAGATCGCCTTTAAGTACTCAGATGCCTTAACCTCCTGTGATAATCATGTGATTTATAAGAATGGCGCCAAAGAGATTGCTGCTGCCACCGGGTACGCCCTGACCTTTATGGCAAAGCCAAACCAAAAAGAGGGTAACTCATCTCACATCCACCTCTCCTTTAGAGGGCTAAAGGATGAGTTGGTAATGGCAGATGATAAGGATAAAGAGCATGGCTTATCTGAGGTTGGTAAGAGTTTTATTGCCGGCCAACTTAAACATTTACAGGAGCTCTCACTACTTTTTGCACCAAATATCAACTCATATAAGAGGTATATCCCAGGTAGCTTTGCACCAACTGCAATTAGATGGGGCAGAGATAATCGCACCTGCGCATTGCGTTTAGTTGGTCATGGTCAATCTTTAAGATTAGAAAATCGGGTACCAGGTGGGGATGTAAATCCTTACCTTGCAGTAGCTGGAATTATTGCAGCCGGCCTAGATGGTATTAAAAACAACTTAAAGTTAGAGCCTGCCTACACAACCAATGCTTATGACTCAGATTCACCAAGAGTGCCATCAACTATGGCCCAAGCCCAATCATTATGGGCAAACTCTGCTTGGGTAAAAGAGGTATTTGGCGACCAGGTTCAATCACATTACGCCAATATGGCTCAGGTTGAATTAGATGCCTATGGCAAAGCGGTAACTGATTGGGAGTTGTTTAGAAACTTTGAAAGGTTCTAAATAAAAAAACGTGCCCGCTACCTATCAAGTAATTAATCCTGCCACCGAATCCACCGTTGAGAGGGTAAATCTAGCCGACTTGGCAGCAACTGATGCGGTAATTGAAAAAGCTTATAAAACATTTGAGAGCTGGAAAAAGGTAACTCCTGGCGATAGAGCAAAACTGCTGCGCGCATTTGCCCAGATTGTTTTTGAACATAGAGAAGAGCTAGCCAAGCTTGAGGTAGAAAACTCTGGTCACACCATAGGTAACGCGCTATGGGAGGCAGATAATGTTGCCAATGTTTTAAATTACTACTCAGCATCCCCGGAAAGATTATTTGGCCGCCAAATTCCAGTGCCTAATGGCATTGATATCACCTTTAAAGAACCACTTGGCGTAGTTGGGATAATTGTGCCGTGGAATTTTCCCATGCCAATTGCAAGTTGGGGCTTTGCCCCAGCACTTGCTGCTGGCAACACTGTGGTGTTAAAACCTGCTGAGTACACACCACTTACCGCAGTTCGATTAGCGCAGTTAGCGCTAAAGGCAGGGCTCCCTGAGGGTGTATTTAATGTAATTGTGGGTAAGGGATCTGTAGTTGGTAATCGCTTTGTTACTCACCCTAAGGTGCGCAAAGTTGTATTTACTGGCTCTACTGAGGTTGGCAAACAGATCATGGCCGGGTGCGCTGATCAGGTTAAGCGGGTAACACTTGAGTTAGGTGGCAAGAGTGCCAATATTATTTTTGCCGACTCTGATATTGAAAAAGCAGCAGCAGCTGCCCCAGGTGCGGTCTTTGATAATGCCGGCCAAGATTGCTGCGCTAGATCTAGATTATTAGTTGAAAGATCAGTCTTTGATAAATTTATGTCCGCCTTTGAAAAGGCAGTTAAAAACTTTAAGGTGGCAGATCCATCCCTAGCTAATACCGATATGGGGCCATTAATCTCTAAGAAGCAATTAGATTCGGTGCAATCTTATTTAACTGAAACTGTTGCCTTTACGGGAAGCGCGCCAAGTGGTGCTGGTTTTTGGATGGCCCCTACTGTTTTACTACCAAAGGATACCAAGAGTAAATCTTGGAATGAAGAAATCTTTGGCCCAGTAGTTTCAGTACTACCCTTTGATGATGAGGCAGATGCAATTAAAAAAGCTAATGACACTGAGTTTGGTTTATCTGGTTCGATTTGGACAAATAACTCAAGCAAAGCAATTCGGGTAGCAAGAGCGGTAGAAAGTGGCAACCTATCGGTTAACTCAAACTCCTCTGTTCGCTACTGGACTCCATTTGGTGGCTATAAGCAATCTGGTTTAGGTAGAGAGTTAGGACCAGATGCACTAGATAGTTTTACTGAGGTAAAAAATGTTTTTATTGCCACCGATAACTAGTCAAAAAGGGGATAGGTAGATGAGTAAAAGACTTGAGGGCAGAGTTGCCGTTATTACTGGTGCTGGCAGTGGCATTGGTTATGCCACAGCAAAACGTTTAGCTAGTGAGGGGGCTAAGGTAGTAGTTGCCGATACCAACGAGGAAACCGGTAATAAGGTGGCAGCAGAGGTTGGCGGGCTGTTTGTTAAGTGTGATGTCACCAATGAAGCAGCGGTTGCTAATCTTTATAAGGTTGCCTTTGATACCTATAATCGAATTGATATTGCATTTAATAACGCCGGTATTTCACCCCCAGATGATGATTCAATTTTAATTACCGGCTTAGATGCCTGGGAGCGGGTATTGAAGGTAAACACCACAAGTGTCTTTTTATGTTGCAAGGCAGTGCTTCCTTATATGCAAAAAGCTAAAAAGGGCTCAATTATTAATACCGCATCCTTTGTTGCCACCATGGGGGCAGCCACCTCTCAGATTGCATACACCGCATCAAAGGGTGGTGTGCTGGCAATGAGTCGTGAGCTTGGTGTGCAGTTTGCTAGAGAGGGAATCAGAGTAAATGCACTCTCTCCAGGTCCAGTAAATACCCCATTACTACAGGAGTTGTTTGCTAAAGATAAGGAGCGAGCTGCTAGAAGATTAGTTCATATTCCAATGGGCAGATTTGCCGATGCAAGTGAGATTGCAGGAGCGGTAGCATTTTTAGCCTCCGATGACTCTAGCTTTATTACTGCCAGTAACTTCTTAGTAGATGGTGGTATCTCTGGGGCGTATGT
>VGBN01000040.1 GCA_016870455.1 Actinomycetota bacterium
TTAGCAAAGAGTTATCCGATCATTGCCGATGTGCGGGGAAGTGGATTATTTATTGGAGTTGAGATGATGCAGGATGAAAAGAGGCCAGCTACTAAAGAGGTCTCAGAGTTAATGGAGTTTGCACTTACAAAGGGTGTATTACTCTCCTGTGATGGACCAGATAACAATGTGTTGAAGATTAAACCACCATTAGTAATCACCAAGAGTGATGTTGATCTGCTATTAAATGTGATGAGTGATTGGCTAGGTAAGAGATGAAACCACCATTAGCGGGGGTGAAAATTGCAGATTTTTCTAGAGTCTTAGCAGGTCCATATGCGACCATGTTATTAGCTGATTTGGGAGCAGCTGTGGTTAAGGTTGAGCGGCCAGGTGTTGGTGATGAGACCCGTACCTGGGGACCACCCTTTGATAAAAATGGAAATGCCACCTACTTTTTATCGGTTAATCGCAATAAGGAGGGTTTGCAGTTAGATCTAGCAGATTCAGCAGATCAAGCTCGCGCAGTTGAATTGATTAACTCATCTGATGTAGTTGTAGAAAATTTTGGTCCAGGTGGTATGGAAAAGTACAACCTTGGTTATTCAAAGTTAATTTCCAATAACCCAAAATTGATCTACTGCTCAATTACTGGCTTTGGTACATCAGAAAAGGCTGCAAATCTAACTGGCTATGACCTACTTCTACAGGGGATGAGTGGGTTAATGAGCATTACTGGCCAGAGCCCCAGTGAGCCAACCAAGGTGGGTGTTGCACTTGTCGATGTGATTACTGGATTACACGCAGTGGTGGGAATTCTGGCAGCACTTCGAGCCCGGGATGAACAGGGAGTAGGGCAAAAGGTTGAATTAAATCTACTTAGCTCCACCTTATCTGCATTGGTAAATCAAGCATCTGCCTATCTTTCTGCCGGAGTGATTCCAAAGGCAATGGGAAATGCCCATCCATCAATTGCGCCATATCAACTTTATGATGCTAAGGATAAGAAATTTATCGTGGCAGTAGGAAGTGATCAACAATTTATTAAATTTGCCTCTGTGGTTGATCCAAACTTGCTTGCAGATAAACGATTTGCAACAAATGAATTGCGAGTGGAAAATCTTGACCAACTAAATGCGCACTTGCAACCAATATTTGTTAAACAAATGGCAGATTATTGGATCTTAAAGTTATCTAAGGTTTCAATTCCAGCTGGTTTGGTTAACAATATAAAAGAGGCATTTGATCTAGCGCAATCTTTGGGTTTATCTGCAATTGTGGAGGTAGATGGGGTTAAATCGGTGGCAAACCCAATCACATTTAGTAAAACGCCAGTTGAGTATCGATTGCAACCACCAAATTTGAAAGAGTAGTTGGGCTAGCCTTACCAAATGAAGGTTGAAATCTCCACCAAATTTGCCATACTGGCGTTGATCTGGGGTTTTTCATTTCTCTTGCTGCTGCGTGTGGTGCAGGCTTTTGATTGGGCGGCGGCTATTTCAGTTAGAGCTTTTATCGCCAGTGGCAGTTTGTACCTGCTGGCTAAGATGATTCGTCGAAGATTAGATTTTTCTATTGGGATAAAGCATTTTGCTGTTTTAGGTGTGGCCACCGTTGCAATTCAGTTGATTGGATTATCACTAGCAGTCCCCAGAATTGGGACCGCCTTATCAGCTATTTTGGTAGGGGCCATTCCGTTGTTCTCCTCAGTAATCGGTCGGCTGATGAAAATTGAGAGAATCGACAAGGTGGGACAGATTGGATTGGTGCTAGGTTTTATTGGAATTGTGTTCTTAGTTGGTTTTCCCAGCGCGGAGTTAAGTGATCAATTTTTTCTAGGGTTTGGGGTTTGTCTGATTGGCTGTATCAGCGCTGCTTTTGGTAGCAATTATTCAAAGTTGAAGATGTCATCAGCTGGAAATTGGGAGCAGGTAATTGGCGCTTTCTTCTTTGGTGGATTGTTTACCGCACCGATTTTATTTTTTGTGCCGATAAAATCTGGTCTAGCGGTAGTTGATTGGCTTAATATGGTTTTACTTGCAGTTTTTTGTAGCGCCTTTTGTTATGTAATTTACTTTTCTCTAGTGGCAAAAATTGGCGCAACCAGATCCATTTCGGTGGAGTTCCTAGTTACGGTTGTCGCGGTATTAGTTGGAGCTTTTTACTTAAATGAGGCAATTACCTTGATACAACTCTTTGGTGCATCCTTTGTGATAATTGGCTCGGTTTTAATTCTAGATCTACTGCCTTCACCTAAGACTAGGCGGATATGACGCAAAAACCTCCAGCAGATTACCTAGCTCTGCCAGATAATCTGCCAATTCCAAAAGATGATGGGGCAGCAGATCATCTAGATGGATTGTTATTAAAATCAATCCCATTAAAGGCAACCGATGGCAGCTTGGTTGAGTTGGCATCACTAACTGGAACAACAGTTGTGTTTATTTATCCGATGACAGGTGTACCAGGGGTTGCACTGCCTGATGGCTGGGATGATATTCCGGGTGCTCGCGGCTGCACTCCACAAGCATGTTCCTATCGGGACAACTATCCAAAGTTAAAGAGCAACTTAGATTTCTTGTTTGGATTAAGTGTGCAAAGTAGTGCCTACCAAAAGGAGTTAAAGAATCGAGTTGAATTGCCTTATGAGATCTTAAGTGATGAAGATTTACTCTTTGCTAATGCCCTTAATCTTCCTACCTTTGAGGTAAATTCTATGAAATTACTTAAGAGATTAACCTTGATTATCAAGGATGGAAGAATTATTAAACACCACTACCCAGTTTTTCCAAGCGACAAAGATGTTGAATGGGTATTGACCCAACTACTTTGAGTTCTTTGGTTTGATGATTAACTCATCTAATCCAATTCGATGTGCCTGAAACTTATTGACTGGGGTATCTGCTGGGTAGCCAATTGCCAAGCCGCACAACAGTCGGTAATCCTTTGATATATCAAACTCTTTTCTAATGACATCATCCCAAATATTGACAGCACCTTGTGCGCAGGTGCCAAGACCATGCGCGTGAGCTGAGATCATTAGATTTTGCATCATTAAACCAGCATCAGAGGCGGCGTAAACATGAAGGCTTTTGTGGATGAAAATAAACAACTCAACTGGTGCACCAAAGAATGCATAGTTCTTTCCCCACTGCAAATCTCTGGCAGCTCTATCGCCACGTTTTACACCACATAGCTCATACAACTCTTTACCAACACGTTGCGCTCTTGGTCGCAACTCCTTTACATAAGGTTTGATTATTGATCGATTGCTGGTGGGCAGTCCATAGCGAGAGTAAATAAGTCGTAACTTGTTTTTTAATCCCTTGCGCATAATTTGCGATAGGACCGACCATCTAGATAAGAACTCATTACTTATTCGATCCCGAACCTCACCGGTCGCAACTGCCACCTTAAATGGTCTGGTATTTGACCAACTTGGTGCAGTTAGAGAGTCGGTCAATATTTGCTCAATGATCTCCTGAGGTACTGGCTTTGGTAGAAAGTCACGGGTGGTACGACGAGAGGCTAGAAATTCTGAGATCTGGCTGGGGAAATTCTTATCTGGATTTAAGTTCACCTAACAATCCTACCTAAGTTCTCATACACAAACGGAGTGGGATAGTAGGAGGGTTTCCCCCTCCGCATTGATTTACGACACCGCGTAAGGTCAATGACCTAAGACCAGAGATTACTTCAATCCAGTAAATCTACTTTTGATACTGTATCGCTATGGACCTATCAATAGTTTTGATCTTCCTACTGATCTTTGTAGTTGTTTATGCAATTATTCAATACAACCGTTTGGTTCGGTTAAATGTGCAGGTTGATGAGGCATTTTCTCAGATTGAGGTGCAGTTAAAACGTCGTGCTGATTTGATTCCCAATTTAGTTGAAACCGTTAAAGGGTACGCCGCCCATGAGCGAGAGGCGTTGGAAAATGTGGTCCAGGCAAGGGCAGCCTCAACCAGCGCATCAACATTGCCAGCTATAGCTGCAGCAGATGGTGCTCTAACCAATGCGCTAAGAGGATTACTTGCAGTTGCTGAGGCCTATCCAGATCTAAAGGCATCAAGTAATTTCTTACAACTACAAGAGGAGTTAGCAACTACCGAGAATAAAGTTTCATTCTCTCGCCAGTTTTATAATGAGACAGTTAGAACTTTGAATACGGCGGTAAAAACTATTCCGACTAGCTTTTTTGTTGGATTGGCTAAGGTTGCAGAACGTGAATTTTATGAAGTAGATGATCCATCTGCTCGTAATGTTCCAAATGTCAAGTTTTGATAATGGCAAATTTTCGCGCATTACAAGCTGTTAATCGTCGAAAAACTTTTTTTCTTTTGTTTTTCATGGGTGTACTTGTTTGGTTTATCGCATACATTGCAATTGCAAGTTTTGGTGGCTCAGGGGCTGGCGTAATTCCACTTGCCGTTGGCATATCACTAGTTTCAGTTTGGGGCTCTTATTACGCCTCAGATAAATTGGTTTTGAAAATGACAAGAGCAAAAGTAATTGAACAATCAGATCACCCACAGCTATTTAATTTAGTTAATGAGGTATGCATCGCCTCAGGATTACCGATGCCAAAGGTGGCTATCGTTGAAGACCCAGCTCCAAATGCTTTTGCTACCGGCAGGAATCCAAACCACGCCTTAATAGCATTTACTACTGGATTGCTAAATTCAATGGATAGGGATGAAATACAAGGAGTGGTAGCGCATGAGATGGCACATGTAGCTAATCGAGATACCTTGGTTTCGGCAGTTGCTGCAACTACCGCTGGAGTTGTTGCTCTTATTTCAGATATTTTAATGAGAATGCTTTGGTTTGGCGGTGGTAGAAATCGAGACCATGGTGGCAATCAAATGCCAATTTTTCTTGCCATCATTCCACTTATCCTTGCACCGATTGCTGCAACCATGCTTAAGTCAGCAGTTTCTAGAAAACGTGAATCTTTAGCTGATGCAACTGCAGTTTCATTCACCAGAAATCCAGCTGGACTTCGTTCAGCACTTGAGGTCTTAGCAAGAGATACCACCGTGGTGCAAGCTCGATCAAGTGCGGTTGCTCATATGTATATTGAATCTCCACTTGATGCCTCCGCTGCCTCTAGATTATTTGCCACTCATCCACCAATTGCCGAACGGATTGCAACCTTAAGAAAAATGGAATCAAATCCGGAGATTGTTCAATAGGGTTTAAAAGAAGAATAAATTAGGAATTAGCCCAGGCTTTATTTTCAAAGTGCTGCCAACTGTGCTTGGGCTTCATACCAAGTTTTTCATAAAGGCGTAATGCCCCAGATTCATTTCCAGCATCAACATTTAACTCGATGAATTGGCGACCAATAGCGGCGTAATAGGCAAAGATCCAACGGAGCAAAATTTCGCCATACCCTTTGCCTTGCGCAGAGGGAATAACACCAATACCTGCGACATAACCGGTATTTTGATCGGCTTTAATCTCTGTGCCCTCAACAAATCCAATTGGAGAATTGTTTTCAAACAACAACCAACGTGCTGACTTATCTA
>VGBN01000041.1 GCA_016870455.1 Actinomycetota bacterium
CTTTAGTTTAAAAGCTTTAACTCATATCAATAATGTGGGGTGAGCGACGGGGCTCGAACCCGCGACATCCCGGACCACAACCGGGTGCTCTACCAGCTGAGCTACGCCCACCATGTTTATTGCTTGGCTAATGATACGGCAAAAAATATGGATACTTTTTTTAGACCAAACCCCACCCTTATCTAGGGAAGAAATATTGCACTGCGGTAGTAATCAAGCTCTGCAATTGAGTCTCGGATATCACCTAAGGCCCGGTGGTTGCCATCTTTGGCCGGGGCGGCAAAGTAGGTTTTAGGGTGCCACCTTCTGGCTAACTCTTTTATGGTTGAGACATCAATAGTTCGATAATGAAGGTATGCATTTAACTTAGGCAGATCCCTGGCAATAAAGCCGCGATCCACATAAACGGAGTTTCCAGCCAGAGGAGATTTACCTTCACTTGGTGCGTACTTTTTAAGGTAGGTAATAATCGCATCATCTGCTGCAGCAAGTGTGGTGCCATTTGGGATCTCATTTATCAACCCAGATTTGGTGTGCATATCTTTGACTACCTCATCCATGCCATCTAATTTGGCTTGCTCACATTTGATCACCAAATCCACACCCTCACCCAATACATTAAGTTGGGCATCGGTTACTAAAACTGCGATCTCAATCAAGGCATCTTTATAAAGATCTAGCCCAGTCATCTCACAATCGACCCAGATTAGGTGTGGCAGATCTTGGCTCATAGGTGGCTAGCCTATTGGTTGGAGAGGGTAAAAATAGTTCACCCTTAGTTCACCTTAGTTTTACCCGATAGCCCCATAAATTGGTGGGGTAAATAGCAGGATTGCCATGTGAGCCTGAGCGAACAAGTGCCAAAAACTATTCCAGCCCCCAGGAAAATTACCACCCAGCCAAGATTTACCGACAAGGTTTTTCGAGGTGTTGTAACTAGTGGTGGTTTATTTGCCGGTTTACTTCTTGGTCTAATTGGATTCTTTTTAGTCTTTAATGGTTTTGAAGCAATGCGTGCTGCTGGTCTTTCATTTATTACCGGATTTGATTGGGTGGATGCAGTTCCAGAGGATGGGCAGCCTGCCTCATATGGAATTGGTGCGATGTTATACGGAACTATGGTTACCGGAATTTTAGCGATGATTATGGGTGTACCAGTTGCAGTTGGCACCGCTTTGTTTCTTTCTTACTACGCACCGGAGTGGATTAAAAAACCAATGGTGGTGGTAGTTGATGTGATGGCAGCTATTCCATCAATTGTCTTTGGCTTATGGGGTTACTTTGTTTTGATGCCACATGCTGAGTACTGGGCAAAGTTGATTCATAAGTACTTTGGCTTTATTCCATTTTTTGATATGCCAGCGCCAGTCTTTACTAGATCACCATTTATTGCTGGTTTAGTTCTTGCCATCATGATTATTCCAATTGTTACCGCAGTATCCCGTGAGGTATTTGCTCAAACACCACTTGAGCGAATTCAAGCAGCATACGCTCTGGGTGCTACTAAGTGGACGATGATTAAAGCGGTGGTTTTTCCATATGGCAGAGGCGGTGTAATTGGTGGGGCGATGTTGGGATTGGGCAGAGCACTAGGTGAGACTGTTGCCGTATACACAGTTTTGAATTTAGTTTATGACATAAGAATTGAAGTTTTACTAAGTGCCGGTGGAAATGTGGCATCCATGATTGTCAATAAATTTGGCGAAGCAGATCCAGTTGAGTTGCAGGCGTTGATGGGTGCAGGCTTTGTGCTCTTCTTAGTCACCTTGGGAGTTAACTTCCTTGCTAACTTTATTATCAATAAGACGGCACGGGAGTAAGCGATGAGTCAAGCACTCCTTACCGCCAAGCCGCAATATCCATGGAAATTAACGCCAAAAGATCTATTAACTGATTTAGCTGGTGCAGTTTTTGCCCTAATTAGCACCTTGGCGATTGTTGGGTTTTCACCATTAAAGGGCAAATTAGGTTTTGCTCTCACTCTTATCGTAATGTCAATTCTGACAGCTACAGTTATCAGTTGGGTTAGGCGTGATCGCAAAGCTGCAATCAACTCCTCAACTACGGTGTTGGTTTATATCGCTGCTTCATTTGTAATTATTGCTTTAGCCTCAGTTCTTTATGAGATCATTCGATTAGGTGCACCAGGCTTTTCACTTTCAATCTTTACTAAAGATATGTCGCAGACCGCATCAGATATGCCACTAACTGAGGGTGGTTTACTACATGCAGTAATTGGTACAGGGTATTTAGTCTTATTTGCTGCTCTTTTTGCAACTCCAATTGGAATCTTGACCGCACTTTATATTGTTGAGGTCAAGGGAAGATTTGCAGGAACAGTTAGATTTTTTGTTCAAGCAATGAGTGGTGTGCCATCAATTGTGGCGGGCTTGTTTATCTTTGCATTTTGGATGATTCAATTAGGTAATGCCTACTCAGGATTGGCTGGCTGTTTTGCCTTAACAGTTTTAATGATTCCAACTGTGGCAAGAACTGCGGAGGAGGTTTTAAAGTTAATCCCACAAGATCTTCGCGAAGCCGGGTTAGCACTTGGTGCTACCCAGTGGCGAACTGTTGCAATGGTGGTAATTCCAGCAGCCCGTAGCGGATTAATTACTGCAGTTATTTTAGGTATTGCCCGTGTAGTTGGTGAGACTGCGCCTTTGTTACTGACAATTGGCGGCGCTGACGCAATTAATTTAAATCCAACCTCAGGAAATATGTCTGCCTTCCCATACTATGTTTGGAAGAACCTCTTAATTGGTAGCGAGAATGCAGTTAGTCGGGCCTGGCTAGGTGTATTTGTATTGATGATTTTGGTTTTAATCTTTTTCGCACTAGCTAGGTACTTTGGTGCGGCCAAAGGAAGTAGAAAATGAGTAATGAAAACCCAACAGAGTCCAAGGGAAATCGAGAGGAAGAGATGAGCCAAGTAACCCCAAAGCAGGCAAGTGGTAGCAAGACCACATCTTCACCTGGTGCCACCCGATCTTTATCGGAGGTAGCTGCAGCTAGAACTACCAATCTTGGTAAAGCGCCACAGCCAGGCAGTGGATTAGAGGCACGGGGAATACATGCATGGTTTGGAAAAAATCATGTCTTAGAGGATATCTCGATGGAGTTTGCCACTGGTACTGTCACAGCGCTGATTGGTCCATCAGGTTGTGGAAAATCTACCTTTATTCGAACCCTAAACCGTATGCATGAGTTTATTCCAACCGCAGCCCTTGCTGGTCAAGTATTACTTGATGGTAAAGATGTTTACGAGCCAGGTGTTGATGTAACGAAGATTCGACTTCAGGTTGGAATGGTTTTCCAAAAACCAAATCCATTTCCATCCATGACAATTCGTGAGAATGTGCTCTCTGGATTAAAGCTTTCACAAATTAAAATCTCAAATCCAGATGAGCTTCTTGAAAGCTGTTTAAGAAGAGCAGGATTGTGGAATGAGGTAAAGGATCGACTTGATGAGTATGGTGGCTCTCTCTCTGGAGGCCAGCAACAAAGATTATGTATTGCTAGATCCTTAGCGGTTAATCCACAAGTTTTGTTAATGGATGAGCCATGCTCTGCGTTAGATCCAGGATCTACTCTGCGAATTGAAGAGACAATTCGAGAGTTATCAGATTCAATGAGTATTGTGATTGTTACACACAATATGCAACAAGCGGCGCGAGTTTCAGATTACACCGGATTTCTTCTCTCCGATGGTGGGCCTGGTCGGTTGATAGAGAGTTCGACCACCGTTGAGATCTTTACTAATCCAAAGGAAAAGCGCACCGAGGATTATGTCTCTGGCAGATTTGGTTAATTCTTAAGTCACCAACTGTTAACCGAAGTTACATGTGCGGTTCATCTGAAACACCATCTATTTTAAAGGTTGGGCTCTATCTTTATGACACCGAAAATGTCAAGGAGGCGTTATGCAGTTTAATAAAAAAGCAGCGGTGGTCGCACTTGCTGCATCGGGTTTAATACTTTTCTCATCCCCGGCATTTGCAAATCAGATAAATGGAAGCGGTGCTTCATTCGCCCAACCATTGATTGATGTTTGTAAAGTAGAGTTCACAAAAGATACTGGTTTCACAGTCAACTACACCGCTGGTGGATCTGGTAAGGGTCGAACAGATTTTGCAAGCAACTTGGTTGATTTTGCTGCTTCTGATTCAGCTTACACTTCAGGATTTCCGGCACACCTAGAGTATGCTCCAGTTTATGCAGCTCCAATTGCAATTTTCTACAATCTGCCCACAGTTAAAGAGGCAATTAATCTAAGTGAAGCAACCTTGGCACAGATTTTCAGTGGTCAAATAACCAAGTGGAATGATCCACAAATCATTGAAGAAAACCAAGGTGTAACTATCAAAACCCCGGTGTATAAGACTAAAAAAGAGGTGGTAACAGTTGGTGGTAAGAAAGTTACTAAGACTGTTCCAGTGTTAGACAAAAATGGAAAGCCAACAGTTATCAGAACTATTACAAAGAAGGTAGATATCGCCCTTCCTAATACACCTATTACGGTTTACTACCGCACCGACTCCTCTGGAACATCTGAGCAGTTTGGAAAGTTCTTAAAAGGGGCAAATGAGGGTGCCAACGGAGGTTTATGGCCAAAGACTGCTAGCGGTACCTTCTCCAACATGACACCAAACAGCATTGCGAGCTTGTTTAATTTCCAAGGTGCATCTGGTTCTGCTTTAGTTGCAGCTGGTGTTAAAGGCAAGGTTGGTGGAATTGGTTATGGTGAGGTTTCATGGGCCACTGATAACAAATTGCCAACTGCAAATATTAAAAATGCAGCAGGTGAGTTCGTACCACCAACCGCTGCTGGCACCTCAGCCTTCCTAGGTGGCGGAACAATATTGGCTAATGGCAGCGTTAATACTGATTACAAGAAGGTGATACCAGGCGCTTACTCACTTGGCACTGCATCCTATGGATTGGTTTATCCAGCATCAGCAAATAAAAATGCTGAAAAGCAAAAGATCGTAGCTGCTTGGCACACCTATCTGTTAGAGCAATGTCCAAAGAAGTTCCCAGAAAAAGGGTATGCCCTAATCACTGGACCTTTGTATGACAAAGCAAAGGCACAGATTGAAAAGATCAAATAAGCAAATAACGTAAAAGAAACCCCCGCTCACTCCTAGGTGCGGGGGTTTTTACATCTCAAGATTTATCCTTACCTTTAAAGATGGTCCATATAAAAAGTGGATTGTTACTAAATAAAAACTACCTTTTACTAGAGCCGTTTTTGGCAAAGAACAAAATGGCCAAAATTGCTAGAGCGCTAAGAAGGATTTCCATACCTTAACTTTATCAACCTAAGTCAACCGACCAAATGGCTTCAGAGCTGATTGTTGATTTAAAATACTCTCAATCGTCTGACTTCCGACATTGCTTTCGTAATATCAGTATGCAGATGCCATATCAGACTTA
>VGBN01000042.1 GCA_016870455.1 Actinomycetota bacterium
TGAGCAGATCACCTATATAGATGCTAATGGGAAAATCTCACTTGAAACAGTATTGGGAAAAGCTACTAACCAGAGTTTGGTTAAAAATAGAAAGCCGCAGGATTTAAGCAAGAAAAATATTAACTTACTTAATTATGCTCAACGCCAGATTGAACTATTGGGCACATTAGTGGACCAAAAAGAGTTACTTTCATATCAATTAAGATTGGCCCAACTTTTAAATCCAGAGATTGAAAAAATTAGATTGCAATCCCTCCTTAAAGATTATGAAAAATCTATAACTACTTTAAGAAACAAATTAAAGATAAATAAAACTAGATTCACTATCACCTCCGCTAAGGAGGAGCTGCCAATAACTTTGGTTAATGAGTTTGATCAAGTTGTTGATTTAAAGTTAAGTATCAGAGCATTAAATAGCAAGGTTATTGTTGGCCCTACCGGGCAGATCAGGCTTGAGGCAAAATCTAAACAGCAGGTATTACTTCCCATTGAGGTTTTGGCCACAGGTGAGTCAGCACTTCTTGCCCAATTAACCAACCTAGATAATAAACCTATTGGTGATCCAGTGAATATAAACTTAAAACTTTCAGTTATTAGTCCAGTTGCCACCTGGATCACCTCAGGTGCTGCGGTACTTTTATTTGTCGCAGCGCTAATTCAAAGTGTGCGCCGGGTCAGAAGGGGTAAATAATGTCAGATCATCATTTATTTAAAGCCTCCTCTGTAATGGCAGTTGGCACGATCGCTTCCCGGGTAACTGGATTAATTAGAAACTTAATGCTGGCAGCACTTCTTGGTACTGCCATTCTTGGTGATACCTACAACGTAGCAAATACCATGCCAAATATTTTGTACAACCTATTAGTTGGTGGTGCGCTAACTGCAGTTTTTGTTCCACAAATAGTTAGATCTCTAAGAGATGCTGATCATGGCTCTGCATATATCTCTAGATTGTTTACGGTGACTGTTACTTTCTTATTTGCACTAACTGCAATTGGTATTTTATTAGCCCCGCAACTTGTCAATATTTACGCACCTGAATACTCCGGCTCTAAAGAGTTTGATGTGACAGTCACCTTGATGCGCTACTGCCTACCGCAGATATTTTTCCTTGGTTTATTCGCGTTGCTTGGCCAGATTGCTAATGCAAAGGATCGATTTGGCCCCATGATGTGGGCACCAGTTTTAAATAACTTAATGGCGATTGCACTTTTCTACTTTTTATTAGTCAGCCGAGATGAGATCTCCCTAGCAAATATTTCAAATCAAGATCTACTTTGGTTAGGGCTGGGGACCACGGCAGGTTACTTAGCACAAGCCTTAATACTCTTTCCGGTAGTTATTAAATCAGGTGTTAAATTATCTTTAAGATTTGACTGGGCTAACTCGCAAATTATCAAGTCTTTTAAGTTAGCTGGTTGGAGCTTTGCCTATGCTGTGATCTCTCAGTTGTCATACTTAGTAACAATAAATATAGCCACCTCAGCAGCAGTTAAATCTGCTGCAGCTGGGGTTAGTACTGGCGTTGGTTACACACCATATGCAAATGCATATCTAATTTTAATTTTGCCCCACTCAATTATCACTGTATCGATTGTGACAGCACTTCTACCTAAACTATCCAATCTGGTAATTGATAAGAAGTACAAAGATGTATCAGACTCTATGTCGCTTACTATGCGATTAATGGGAATTTTCATAATCCCTGCTGCAGTTTTATTTCTACTCTTTGGTGAGGTAATTGCTAAGGTTTTGTACTTTGGGATTCCAACTGATGATGCAAACTACTTAGGAGTTACCCTCTCTGCTTTTGCACTTGGATTGATTCCAGTCAGTATCAATTTGGTATTACTGCGTGGGTTAAATGCCTTTGAAAACCTTAGATCACAGGTTTTGGGTAACTTTATTATGAACCTAATCTCAGTGATCTTATCTGTAATTGCAGCTATTTATTTAGAGCCAAAATGGGTAACCGTTGGCCTGGCAGCAATTTTCACAATTCATTACTTTATTGGCGCCGGCATCTCCTTCATATTGATTAAAAAGCACCAGGTGCAGATACCGATACTGAGTTTGATCACCTTTTACCTTAAGTTAATCTTGATTTTTGTACTCGCCGCCTTACCAATGTGGTTGTTTAGGTACTCAATTCCAGGTGGGAATTTAATTTACCTTTTGCTTGTTTTAACTTCATCAGCGATTTTTTATCTGTTGCTGCTGCGAGCTTTTAAGATAATCGAGGTCACAACCTTGATAAAAGTAATTAAAGGTGAAAGGCAATAGGCTAAAACCATGAGTGATATCAATGAGGTAGTAATTGTTGGGTCTGGCCCTGCTGGTTACACCGCAGCTATCTACGCAGCACGTGCGCAGTTAAAACCGATAATTTATGAAGGTTCAGTAACAGCAGGTGGGGCTTTAATGACTACTACTGAGGTAGAAAACTTTCCAGGATTTGCTAGTGGAGTAATGGGACCTGAGTTGATGGAGTCAATGCGTAAACAGGTTGAACGGTTTGGTGCCAAAATAATAACCGATGATATTACCGCCATGAAACTTACTGGTGATGTTAAAGAGTTAACTGATGGTTCTGGTAATACCGTGAAAGCAAAATCAGTTATCTTGGCAATGGGCTCAGCTTATAAAGAGATTGGTTTGCCAAATGAAAAAAGATTATCTGGTCGGGGAGTTTCCTGGTGTGCAACCTGCGATGGATTCTTTTTCCGTGAACAGATGATTGCAGTAGTTGGTGGTGGAGATTCTGCGATGGAGGAGGCAAATTTCCTAACTAAATTTGCCAGCAAAGTGGTATTGATTCATCGCCGAGATAAATTCCGTGCCTCTAAAATTATGATTGATCGTGCTGCTGCAAATCCAAAGATTGAGTTTTTGTTCAATCATGAGGTAATTGATGTTTTGGGCGAGGATAAGGTAGTTGGGTTAAAGTTAAAAAATACCCAGACTGGGCAAGAGAGCACTAAGGATTTCACTGGATTATTTGTTGCAATTGGTCACCTACCAAGAAGTGAGTTAGTAAAGGGGCAAGTTGAGTTAAATAGTGATGGCTACGTTCAAGTTGAGGGGCGAAGTACAAAAACTAAGATTCCAGGAGTTTTTGCCTGTGGTGATCTAGTGGATTTCACATACCGACAAGCAATCACCGCCGCAGGCTCTGGCTGCCAAGCAGCCTTAGATGCTGAGCGGTATTTAGCAGAACATTGAGCGTTAAAAGTAGAATAAGTAGATAACCAAAGGAGAAAAGATGGCAACAACAAAGGTAACGACAGCTGATTTTGATTCAGTTGTTTTAAAAAGTGCAACACCAGTATTGGTTGATTTTTGGGCAGAGTGGTGTGGTCCTTGCCGCGCAGTTGGGCCGATCTTGGAAGAGATCTCTAATGAGTACGGTGATAAATTAAAGATTGTTAAGTTAAATACAGATGAAGAGGGTTCGATTGCCATGAAATATGGCATCTCATCTATTCCAACCATGAATGTGTTTGTGGGTGGGCAGATAGTAAAGACAATAATTGGTGCTAAACCAAAACCAGCATTGCTGAAAGATCTAGAAAACTTCATTAAGTAACCGACTAAAGCTGCATTAACCCATGAGCGATCTACCAAAATTAGGAGATCGCTCTAATGCAATTGAGTTAATCTCAAATACATTACTTCGCCTAGGTTTTATCGCAACACCATCTGATATCTTCGATGAAAAACTAACTCAAGGTATTAAAGCATTTCAGCAAGAGCGGGGTTTGACTGCAACTGGTGTGATAAATGAGATTACAGCTCGTTCTCTAGAGGAGGCTAGATTTAAATTAGGAGACCGGGTTTTAGTTTTTAACTCAACTGCCTTAATGCGTGGTGATGATGTTAGTAATCTGCAGGATCGCTTAATTCAAATGGGTTTTAATTGTGGCAAAGTAGATGGTATTTATGGTCTTGGTACAGAGGGTGCGGTAAAAGAGTTTCAAAAATCTGTTGGCATTGTCGCAGATGGTAGATGTGGGCCAGCTACCTTAATCTCATTAATGAGATTGGTTAAGACTGTCTCTGGTGGCACACCAGCTGCATTAAGGGAGAGTGTTAAACACTCAGTTAGATCACCTGCCTTAGCAAATAAAGTCATTGTGATTGATCCAAGTTGGGGTGGTGAATTTACCGGCGAGAGTGCAAATGGTGTTATTGAGTCAGAGGTGGTCTTTGACTTAGCGCAAAGATTAGAGGGCAGATTAATTGCACTTGGTGTCAATGTAGTTTTAACAAGAAGTGCTAACAACTCACCCTTGGAGAAAGATCGAATAAAGGTAGCAAACTCAGTTGGCGCAGACTTGGTGATTGCCTTAAAGGTGGATAGTTATAAAAATGAAAAGGCCAATGGGGTGGCAACCTACTTTTATGGCAGAGATGATAAAGGGGTTAGATCTGTAGTAGGTGAGCGATTTGCAAACTTAATTCAGCGAGAGATTTGTGCCCGAACAGAATTATTAAATTGTCATACTCATGCTAAAAGTTGGGATCTATTAAGGCTAACAACTGCTCCAACGGTAAGAATTGATTTGGGATATCTTTCAAACCCCCAAGATGCTAAACGATTAGCAATAGCAGCTTTTAGAGATCAATTGGCTGAAGCCATGATTGTTGCAATCCAACGGCTTTATTTATCTGCAGAAGATGATGCTAAGACTGGAACCTTGAAAATCTCTGATCTACGCAGGGCTGGGCTTCGTAACTAGTTTTATCAAAGCCACAAGGTGTGGCAAACTTGGTTAATGGAATCAGGTAGAAATCTAAGAGTTGTTAAATCAGATTCACCTGTTCGTGTTCACACTGGAAAGCCAGAGAATCTGCCAGAGCGTTTAGCTAATCGAGCAGTTGGTATGAAGGCCAGTGAGATTAGAGCTTTGTTTGCAGTAGCTAGCCGCCCTGAGATCGTCTCTTTAGCTGGTGGTATGCCAAATCTAACCGCCCTGCCCATGGAGATGATGGCATCAGTCACCCAAAAATTAATTTCTGAAAATGGCGCAGAGGCATTGCAGTATGGATCAGGACAGGGTCATCCAAAGCTGCGTGAGCAAATCTGTGATGTGATGGCATTGGAGGGGATTAAAGCCCACCCTGATGATGTAATTATTACTACCGGATCACAACAAGCACTTGATTTAATCTCTCGGATCTTTGTTGATCCAAATGATGTGGTTTTAGTTGAAGCACCCTCTTATGTTGG
>VGBN01000043.1 GCA_016870455.1 Actinomycetota bacterium
AACATAACCTTGGGTGTCTACCTCTTTGATTGTGTCAATTACGTCCAGTGCTGGAATTACTCCTTGTTCACCATTTATTAATTGTGCAATAACTGTTGCAGCTAGGGTTTTGGAGGCAAGTGCCCTTGCTGCATCATGGACTAATACATACTCATATTGTTTTGGAATTTTAGATATGGCGAGCCGAATACTGTCACTGCGCAGAACTCCACCTTCAATAACCTCTACTGAATCCCCAAGTATTTTCTTATACTCTTCGACAAAACCGGCAGGGGATGTAACAATAATAAATTGTGCAATCGGAGCTAAGTTTGCAACAGCGTGCTCAACTAAGGTTTTATCAACTAGCTTGACTAAAGCCTTTGGCAGATCTGCCCCTAAGCGATTTCCAGCACCTGCTGCTGCAATAATTGCCGCAGTTTTATTAATCATGACAGTTTAAATACTGCCAATTAAGAGGCGAGAACCTCATCTAGCAAGGTTGCTGCTTTTTCTTCATCTGTTCGCTCAGCTAAAGCTAACTCTGAAACCAATATTTGCTTTGCCTTTGCCAACATACGCTTTTCACCAGCTGATAATCCACGATCTAAGTCGCGGCGGTATAAATCTCTTACAACCTCAGCTACCTTAATAACATCACCGGATGCTAATTTTTCAACATTTGCCTTGTAGCGGCGAGACCAGTTAGTTGGCTCCTCGGTATATGGCTGGCGTAATACATTAAATACTCGGTCTAAACCTGCGCTATCGACAACATCTCGAACACCTACTAAATCAATATTCTCTGCTGGAACTCGAACTGTTAGATCACCCTGGGCTACCTTCAAAACTAGGTAGATCTTCTCTTCACCTTTGATTGTCCGCTTTTCGATTGCTTCAATCTGTGCTGCTCCGTGGTGTGGATAGACAACAGTTTCGCCAACTTTAAATGTCATATGAGGAAAAGGCCTTTCGATAGGAGCCAATAATACCAGCATTTTGCGACCCATTTCACCTGCCTAAATTGGCAGTTATTTTTGAGGAAATTAAGCCCCTATCGATAACCTGTAGCCATGATAAAGCGCATTCAACAATTACTTGTATTAACCCTAATTGCTGCAACATTGACAGGATGTGGCTCAGGAAGAACTGCTGAGACTCGCATGATTAAGCAAGTAACAGATGGTGTTGAGGCACAGAGTAATGAGATTAGATTACGAAATATTTTAATTGTAAAGAATGAAAACTCAGAAGGTATTTTAGTAGGCACCTTAGTTAACTGGTCTGATACATCAGATGCGATTACTGGAATCACCATAGGTGGAATGGCTGCTACTCAATCTGCGCCAAGGTATGAATTATTAAAAAATAAGCCAATAATTTTTGCAGGTGAATCAGCAAATGCAGATGCATTCACGCCACTTACCCAAATAGCAGGTGAAAGAGTTCCTATAATTTTTACCTTTGAGAAGGCATCCCCAGTTACTTTAGATGCTTTAATTGTTGAAAATCTTGAGTGGTATAGGGATCTACCTCGCTATCAACCTACCGTGGTAGTTGCTCCTTAATTTTCAAACTTATAACCAAGTCCTCTAATAGTTTGGATATAAACTGGGTTAGCCGGGTCTTTTTCAATCTTGGCTCTTAATCTCTTTACGTGCACATCCAATGTCTTAGTATCGCCAAAGTAATCAGAGCCCCAGACTCGATCTATTAATTGGGTTCTAGTCAGTACTCTGCCTTTGTTTCTTACTAAGAACTCCAGTAATTCAAACTCTTTAAGTGGCAGTGATGTGCTCTCTCCGGCAATGCTTACAGCATGTCGCTCCACATCAATAGTCACTGGCCCTGCAGAAATCACACCATTTTCACCAGTTAAGTTCTCACCCACACCACGGCGAAGCACAGCCTTAATTCTTGCGACTAATTCAGCCTTTGAGTAAGGCTTAACGATGTAATCATCTGCACCAAGCTCTAACCCAACTACCTTATCTACCTCAGTATCTTTAGCAGTTAACATAATTATTGGAACATTAGATTTTGCCCTAATTTGCCGGCACACTTCAGTTCCAGAGACCTCTGGCAACATGATGTCTAGTAACACTAAATCAGGTGAAACTTTCCAAAATTTATCCAATGCTTCTCGACCATTTTTAGCTGCCTCTACTGAAAATCCCTCTTTGCTTAGCAGAAGTTCAAGTGGGTCAAGTACTGAATCCTCATCTTCAACAATTAATATCTTGGTCACTTATCTCCCTTGGTAACTGCAATCGGAAGCCTTATAGCAAAGGTACTGCCAACACCAAGTGCGCTCCAAACCTTAACCTCACCGCCATGGTTGCCAACCACATGTTTAACAATTGATAAACCAAGTCCAGTGCCACCAGTTGCTCTAGAGCGGGCTGGATCTACTCGATAAAATCTTTCAAAAATTCTATCGATGTTTTCTTCAGAAATTCCTAAACCTTGATCTTTAACTAAGATTTCAATGATGTTATCGTTCTTCTTAGTGCTGACGGTAACCGCTGTACCCTCGGGACTGTAATTAATGGCATTTTCAACAAGATTATGAACTGCCATTACTAATTGCTCACGCTTTCCAAAAACTATCGACTCTTCAACCTCATCAGTATTAATGGTTATTTTTCTTACCTGCGCAGGTGATTCACATTGATCAATTGCTTCTTTAATAACATCACTAATTTCTACCTCTTGGGCGGTTTCCATCGGATCTGAATCCTGTAATTTAGAAAGATTGATGATCTCTCTTACTAAATCATTTAATCGATTGGTTTGTAGCTTTATCTTGTTAGCAAAGGTCACTACTTTATCGGGCTCATCTTTAACCTCAAGAATGGCATCGGCATTTAGCGAGAGTGCTTGAATTGGGGTCTTTAACTCATGTGAGATATTTGTAATGAAATCTCGCCTTACTGCATCTACCCTCTGCTTCTCACCCTCATCATCAATAATTACCAAAACCAAACCATCATCTGAAATTAATGTTGCGGTAATTTGTAACTCACGCTTTGATTCACCAATTGGGCCTCGTGCTACCTCAAATGTGCCTTCGCGAGAGGTACCAGTGCGCCGTACCACTCGGACTAAGGCAAGTAACTCCTGACTAGATAATCTGCCATCTTTAATCAAGTTGAGCCTGTCGATTTTTTCAGAAGAAAAAACTATTTTTCCAGCTGCATCAACAATTATTGATTCTCGATCTAATGCTCTCAAAGTCAATATAAGTGAGGAAGAAATCTCGTTGCTACTTATCTGTTCATCTGGATTTTTCTTTAGCCAGGCCATAAGCCAATCGTATGGGGAATTACTAATATCTTTAAATAGCTCTCAAAGGTGATGCTCAGTTTGCCCTCTGTTAACACTGTATTTACCCAGCAAGGTGAATAAAAGATATATAACTAGTATCTTTATCCCATGCGCGAGGCTTTTCACGATGAATTAGAAGCCATTACCGGCAATCTAGTCGACATGGCACAACTAGTTAAGACTGCCACAAAGGATGCCACCACTGCGCTTCTAACCGCTGATTTAACTTTGGCAGAAAAAGTGATCGCCCAGGATGATGTGATTGATCAGATGCAACATGAGTTGGATGATCGAACCATGCGATTGCTTGCCACCCAGCAACCTGTGGCATCAGATCTGCGAACCTTAGTTACCTCACTGCGGATGAGCGCTGACTTAGAACGAATGGGAGATATGGCTCACCACATCGCAAAGCTTGCCAGGATGCGATATCCAGCAACCGCTGTTCCACCTGAGAGCTCTTTAACAATTGAGGAGATGGGTCGAGTTGCAGGATTGATTATCGATAAAGTATCTCAAATTATTAAATCTCGAAACCTAGATGATGCTAAGCAGTTGCCTGTCGATGATGATGAGATGGATAAGTTACATAGAAAATTGATTCAATCCCTAATCAGCAAGGACTGGCCTCATGGAGCTGAGTCTGCAATTGATTTAACCTTACTTGGCAGGTATTACGAGCGAAGTGCAGATCATGCTGTTTCAATCTCACGCAGAGTGCACTTTTTAGTCACTGGAAAGTATTTAGAGGATAAGGCTTAAAAAACTTATCTCTTGCCCTGATTGGCCACCGCTTCAATTGCAGCTTTGGCTGCCTCTGGATCTAGGTAGCGACCACCCTTTGTAATTGGTTCAAAATCATCATCAAACTCATAGTAGAGCGGAATTCCAGTTGGGATATTTACCTTTGCAATATCGGTATCTGAAATACAATCAATGTGTTTAACAATTGCTCGAAGTGAGTTACCGTGAGCAGTAATTAAAACCGTCTTACCCGCCACCATATCCTTACTAACCTCACCAGTTAGATATGGCATAACACGTGCCACCACATCCTTTA
>VGBN01000044.1 GCA_016870455.1 Actinomycetota bacterium
ATTCTTGCCACTATGTTTGAACGAAAAACCAGCCATTCTCGAGAGGTTTTGGAGTTGATCGATAAAGAGTTTCCAGATGAGGTCTTTGACACCATAATCTCTAGAACTGTTAGGTTCTCAGAGTCAACGGTGGCGGGAGTACCAGTTACTGCCTACGCAAGCAGTAGTACAGGTTCAGCCTCATATCGAAGATTAGCTAGAGAGTTGATTGCCAGAGGAGGAGCTAAATGAGTCGTCGAGTAAGTTTGCCCGGAGCAGATGAGTTATTTAGAAACACCGCCACCTTAAGTGCGGTTCCTTCTCAACGTGAAAACACCGAGGAGATTACACAAACCCCGGTTGCTGCTCCTAAAAGTAAAAATACAGTCCGTCAAACTCCCCGTAGGCGTGTAAATGCATTTGATCGAACCCCAAGTGGTAGAGAGCGACATGATGAGAAGATCACCGTTTATCTATCCCCCGATGAACTTTATGATTTAGATCAAGCTCGCTTGGCATTACGTGGAGATTTAGGTCTTGCGGTAGATCGTGGCCGAATAGTAAGAGAGTCACTTTCGATCATAATTGCCGATCTTGAAGCCAAAGGCGATCAAAGCATTATTGCCAGAAGATTGCGTGGTAGGTAAAACTACTTACTCCTTGGATGCGAGGTAGCGTAACTTTCTCGCAATTTATCTATAGTGATCAAAGTGTAAATTTGTGTTGTTGTAACTGATGAATGTCCCAGCAACTCCTGCACCACTCTAATATCTGCTCCACCATCCAAAAGATGTGTTGCAAATGAGTGGCGCATTGAATGTGGGGTAACAATCTCAGACAATCCCGCTCTTGCAGCGCGGTTTGCCACGATGCTCCAGGCACTCTGCCTAGTTAATCTGCCTCCTCTCTGATTTAAAAATAAAGCTTTCTGAGTTGATACTTTAGTTAATGCCGGTCTAGATCTAGAAAGATAATCGGCGATTGCCTTTATGCCATGGCTTCCTAGCGGTACCACTCTTTCTTTGCCGCCCTTACCCTTCACCTTAATCGTCGTAATTTTTTCATTCCCGGTTACTACTTCGGATATATCACTTAAATTTAGATTTATTAGCTCACTAACCCGAGCACCTGTTGCATACAAGATTTCAAGCAGCGCCTTATCTCTTAGCGAAATGAGATCATCGCCAACTAAATTAAGGATTGCCATTATTTGCGAGATCGTCAATGCCTTGGGTAGGCGCTTAGCAATTTTAGGTGGCAAAAAATCTACTGTTGGATTGGCATAACCATGCTCTTTTGCCAAGTATCCATAGTAACTTCGCAAGCTAATTACATTTCTTGCAATAGATGACTCAGTAATCTTGAATTCCTTATTACCTTTTCCTCTAAGCCAAGCAACGTAATCAATCAGGTGATCACGGGTTATCTGATCAAAGTTGAGTTGATTTGTCGATAAATAGTGAAAAAATCGCTGCAGATCTCGTCGATAAGCAGCAGTTGTATTAGCTGCTAATCCCTTTTCAATTGATAAGTAATTGAAAAAATCTGTTAATCGATCACTTGCCATGCTTTTCGATCGCCGCGGCAATCAGGCCAGCAAATAAAGGATGTGGCTTAGTTGGTCTAGATAAAAACTCAGGATGAGCTTGAGTTCCAACATAGTATGGATGTACCTGCTTTGGTAGCTCAACAAACTCCACTAAATTTTTATCAGGGGATAATCCAGAAAAAACTAGGCCGGTTTTTAATAACTGATCTCGATATTGGTTGTTTACCTCATATCTATGGCGATGACGTTCGCTGATTTCTGTTTTTCCATAAACCTGAGAAACAACTGAACCGGAGATTAAATTAGCTTTGTATAACCCCAATCTCATTGTGGCACCCATCTGACCATTTCCGGCGACAATATCTATCTGATCGCTCATGGTCGATATCACCGGGTTGCTGGTGTGCTCATCAAACTCAGCAGAGTTTGCATCGGCTAAACCAGCTAAGTTCCTAGCCGCTTCAATCACCATGCACTGCAAACCCAAACACAAACCCAAGGTAGGAATTTTCTTTTCGCGAGCAAATTTTAAAGCGCCAAGTTTTCCTTCAATTCCACGAACTCCAAAACCACCAGGCACACATATTGCATCCACATCACCTAGATTTGTCTGCGCATCCTTTTCATTTGCGCAACTATCACTGGTGACCCACCTGATATTGACCTTAGCAAAGTTTGCAAAGCCACCAGCACGCAGCGCCTCAGTCACTGACAAATAAGCATCAGGAAGATCTATGTACTTTCCAACCAGGGCAACTGTGACCTCATGCTTTGGATGGTGAACCTTTTTTAACAAATCCTCCCATTCACCCCAGACCACCTCTTTGCAGTTAATCTGTAATCGTTTAACTACATAGGAATCTAGCCCCTCGGCATAGAGCACCTTTGGAATGTCATAAATTGAGGGTGCATCAACTGCAGCCACCACACCATCAACCTCAACATCACACATGAGCGATATTTTCTTCTTCACCGAATCTGGAATCTGTCTATCACTTCTAAGCACAATTGCATCTGGGGTGATACCGATTGATCTAAGAGCTGAAACACTGTGTTGGGTTGGTTTAGTTTTCAACTCCCCCGCAGGGCCCATATAGGGAACTAGCGAGACATGTAGGTAGAAAACATTATCTCGACCAACATCTTGTTTGATCTGCCGCGCCGCCTCTAGAAAGGGCAGCGATTCAATATCTCCTACCGTGCCACCAATCTCGGTAATTACAACATCAACATCATCACCGGCCATAGCCTTCATGGCATCCTTGATCTGATTAGTTATGTGCGGAATTACCTGGACCGTCTCACCTAAATACTCACCCCGACGTTCCTTAGCAATGACCTGGGAGTAGATCTGACCGGTAGTGATATTGGCTGATCCATGAAGGTTTGTATCAAGAAATCTTTCATAATGTCCGATATCTAGGTCAGTCTCAGCACCATCATCTGTAACAAAGACCTCTCCATGTTGAAATGGATTCATGGTGCCGGGATCAACATTGAGATACGGGTCCAACTTTTGCATCATCACCCGCAAGCCACGTGCCCGCAGCAATCTTCCTAAGCTAGAAGCGGTTAATCCTTTGCCTAAACTTGAGGCGACGCCACCGGTAACAAATATATGTTTACTCACATGATTGGCGGTCATGGAAGACTAGAGTATCAGTTGTTCCCCACAATCGCCAATAATTCACCTGCATGTTCCTGCGCAGTTTGTGAATCCTCTTGGCCGCTAAGCATTCGTGCAATCTCGACTTTGCGCTCATGCTGATTTATTTCAATTACATCTGATTGGGTTACTAATCCGCTCTCACTTTTTTTAACTACTAAATGATTGTCAGCCCAGGCCGCAACCTGTGCTAAATGAGTAATCACAATTACTTGAGCTGATTTAGATAATTTTGCAAGCCTTCTGCCAACCTCTACTGCTGCTTTTCCGCCTACACCAGCATCAACCTCATCAAATATATAAGTGCCAATTGGTTCAGCCTCTGCGATAACCACCTCAAGAGCTAGCATAACTCGAGATAACTCACCACCACTGGCGACCTTGTTTAATGGCAATAAAGCTCCTCCCTTGTGCGCTGAAAACAAGATGTTCACCTCATCTAATCCAAATGAGGAGTAGCTCTTCACATCCTTACTATCACCAGCCTTTACCACTACAGAAAAAGTTGCATTCGGCATCGCCAGCTGTTTTACCTCCTCACTTACTTGCTCTGAAAGTTTTCTAGCCGCATCACCTCTTTTTTTCGACAAGTCCAATGCTGCTTGCGCCATCTGCTCAAAAAGCTCCTTTGCCTGAACCTGTAGTTGGCTGATCCGCTCGGCACCACCTGATAGGTCAGCGATCTTTTCTTTAGCACCTTTGCCATCAAGCAGAAGCTGCTCAAAGGCGACCTGTCTGTCACCACCCTTACCAAATCTTTTTAGTAATGAGTTGAGCGAAGATTTTCGCTCCTGTAGCTGCTCAAATCTCATTGGATCTGCCTCAAGATTTGAAAGATATGAATTTAGATCACTGCCCAGATCTTGAAGATTAAGTAAATTCTCGGTAAACCGCTCTGTAATTTCATCTAATGCTTTATCTCGTCCGGTGACCTGCTCTAGATTTTTTCTCATCTGCATCAACATATTGATAGCAGATAACTCTTCATTTTCTA
>VGBN01000045.1 GCA_016870455.1 Actinomycetota bacterium
ATCTCAGTTAGGGGTAAGAAAGGCTTATTTGGGTTTAGGTTAACCTCAAAAAATGATTCATTAACTCCAAATGCCACCTATATTCCTGCCGCAAATGAGGTTGCACGGCGTATTGCTGAAAACAATGGTGGTATTGCAGGGGGCCATATTGGTGATTTAGTAAATGCACCCTTTACTGCTCACTTTGTTGGTGGTTGTGTAATTGGAGATTCAGCTTCAACAGGTGTGATTGATCCATACCATCGGGTTTATAACTACCCAACTATGCATGTTGTAGATGGTGCATCAGTTACGGCAAATTTAGGTGTTAATCCATCATTAACAATTACCGCTCAAGCAGAGCGAGCCTTTTCTATGTGGCCCAATAAAGGTGAGGCAGATCTGCGCCCTGCGCAAAACTCACCATACAAAAGAGTTGAGCCAGTAATGCCAAACCACCCAGTTGTGCCAAAGGGTGCAGTAGGTGAGTTAAGAGTTTCTTAAAATCTTTGCCTGCTGCCTTGCTCTGCGGTTTGGCATCTTAGTAATTGGAAAATCTTGTGATTTATAAAAATCTTTAATTACTGCCTGCATCAGCTTTCTTTTTTCTCGAACTAAATTATGGGAGGCTCCAGGAATAACCGCTAGCCTGCCATTTGGAATCGCCTCATACATCTGCCAGGTCATCTGTGAATTAAATGGTTCATCATCACCAGCTAATATTAAAACTGGACACTTTATCTTTTTTAGTTGAGAGAGCCTTAATTTTGGTTCAGTGCGCCAAACCTTAAATGCCTTAGCCTTGATCTCAAGTAGTAACTTTGGCTCTTGGTTAGTCATCCTTTTAAACTGCGAAAACTCCTCCTCACTTGCCTCCACATTATTTAAATCAAAAGATAAACCAGCATCATATGTGTAGTTAGCACCAATTGCGACCAAGGATTTAACTAACCTTGGATATTTAATTGCGGCAATTAATCCAATATTTCCGCCATCACTCCAGCCAATAATATGTGCTGGCTTTTTAACTACAGTTTTTAGATATTTAATCAACTCATTTACCTGAAAATCAAAGTGCATATAACCTTTGCGCACCTTGGTGTAGCCATGAGCGGTTCGATCATATGCAAATACTTCATGGCTTTTGTTAACTGCAGGCAAAATATCTTTTTGCCACTTTGCTGTGTGGCTTAATCCACCATGAAGTAATACAACTGGCTCACCATTTTTTGCCCACTTAAGACACCAAAGATCATGACCATCAACCTTTATGAACTTTTGATAGACCGGCTTTGACATTGAACTTTAAGAATCCATGATGTGGCGATTGCCCCGGTCAAAGGTTAGGTAATTCCAGGTCCAATCTGCCATCGTGCCAATTTTGTTTCTGCCACCTAATAGGTAAAACAGATGTAGCCAAAGCCAAACTAGCCAGGCAAGTGGTCCTGCCATTTTAAACCACCTAACTTGAACCACCGCTTTATTTCTGCCAATTGTGGCCATCGATCCTTTATCTAAGTACTTAAATGATTCAAGATTTTTTCCTTGCACAATTCGTTTAATTTGTTTGGCAATAAATTTTCCTTGTTGAATTGCAACTGGTGCCACCATTGGTAGTGGCAAGCCATCTCTACCCTTAGCCCCGGCAATATCACCTAACGCCCAAATATATGGATAATTTTTAACCTGCATAGTTGGCTCAACTGCAATTCGATTTGCCTCAACTGGCAGATTTAAATCCTTCATAGCATCAGCACCCTTTACACCTGCGGCCCAGATTGTGATCTCAGATTGCAAGGTGCTGCCATCTTTTAGTAATACCTTTCGATGTTGCAACTCTTTTACCGCACTGTTTAGTAAAACCGTAACGCCTAGCTTTTCTAAATCTTTTTTGGTTCGCTTAGATAAGGATGGTGCAAAAGATGGCAGTAACCTTGGACCTGCCTCAACCAATGTCACCTTAATATTTTTAGCAACAGCTGCTTGATCAGATTTTAATGGCCCTCTAATTAACTCAGCTATCGCACCTGCCATCTCAACCCCGGTAGGGCCGCCACCAATTACAGTTACAAAAAACTTTGTATCATCCTCAAAACGACAAAGATCCTCAAACCGTCTCATAATCTCAGCTCTTATTGTTAGCGCTTCAGAGACTGATTTCATCCCAAGTGAGAACTCTTCAACTCCGGCAATTCCAAAATCTGCAGTTACTGAGCCAAGGGCAACGATTAAGTGATCAAACTTTAAAACCTCACTGCTGTCTAACTTCACCTCTTTGCTTCGGTGATCAATAGAAATTGGTGAGGCCATTCGAAACTTAACTGAGGTTTTCCTTAGAGCACCCCTTATTGGATATGCCACATGATCTGCCGCCAACCCTGCTGTTGATACCTGATACAACAGAGGCAGAAAGGTTTGGTAATTATGCCTATCAACGACTGTGACATCGGCTGCTTTGTACAGCGCACGAGCAGCTGCTAAGCCGCCAAAACCACCACCTAAAATAACAATCTTTGGTCTATTCATCCAATTAAGTCTACTGTTTCCACTATGGATAATGCTCGCAAGATTCTAGTTACTGGAGCCTCTGGCTATGTTGGCGGCAGGTTAGTTACGGCACTTCTTGATGAAAAAATGCAGGTTCGTGTTTTTGTCAGAGATCTTAATAAAGCTCAAAGTCACACCTGGGCTAGTCAGGTTGAAATTTACGTGGGTAATGCCACTGATTATAAATCAACTCTAGCGGCATTAAATGGCATACATACCGCCTTTTATCTACTGCACTCAATTAATGTGGGTAACAATTTTGATGAGATAGAAGCTCAGATGGCTCGCAGTTTTGCAAAAGCTGCGCAAGAGGCAGGTGTTAAGCAAATAGTTTACTTGGGTGGAATTGCAAATGATGCCAAAACCAGCAAGCACCTTAAATCTCGGGCAAATACTGGTAAGGAGTTAGCTACTACATCAGTGCCGGTTATGGAGTTACGAGCCGGAATAATTATTGGTTCGGGCTCTGCCTCCTTTGAGATGTTGCGCCATTTAACTCACAGATTACCGATCATGACTACACCTAAGTGGGTTATGAATAGAACTCATCCAATTGCGATCCGAGATGTGCTTTGGTATTTGAAAAATGCGGCAAAGTTAGAGACACCAGTAGCGCAAGTATTTGATATTGGCGGACCTGAAATTTTATCTTATGCAGATATGATGCAAAAATTTGCAGTGCTTTCCAGACTTAGAAGACGAATTATTATTAAAATTCCAGTCCTTACTCCCAAGCTTTCAAGTTTATGGATTGGCTTTGTAACACCAGTTCCAACCTCGCTAGCTAGGCCACTAGTTGGTTCGCTCATAAGTGAGGTAGTGGCTGATCCAAATAAATCAATTGATAAGTTAATTCCGCCGCCATCTGAGGGCTTAATCGATGTTGAAAACGCAATTAACTTAGCGCTAAACAAGGTTTCAGATAATGAGGTCGCTACCAGATGGTCTGATGCATCTCTGCCAACTGCGCCTTGGCAAAAAGCCCAAAGTGATCCAGATTGGGCGGGTGAATCTTTATATAAGGACACAAGGGTGAGAGTTACTGATGCATCCATAAAGAATTTATGGGCCGCAATTGAGGAGATTGGTGGCGAAACTGGTTGGTATGGCTCAGATTTTCTTTGGTATTTACGCGGCTTGTTAGACCGAATGATTGGCGGAGTTGGATTGCGCAGAGGAAGAAGAGATCCAATTCATTTAAGAGTTGGAGAATCTTTAGATTTTTGGCGGGTGGAATCAATGGTTCCTGAAAAATCATTAAAACTCTATGCTGAAATGATCATTCCTGGTAAAGCTTGGTTGGAGTTTAAGGTTAGGAAATTACCAAATGGTCAATCTGAGGTAATTCAAGAGGCCTCATATTCACCACGTGGCTTAGGTGGTCAACTGTACTGGTATGCCGTAATGCCTTTTCATATCTTTGTCTTCCCAACCATGATTCGAAATCTTATTCGCAGTGCCAACCGAAAAGATTACGCAGAAAGCAATGCACCAATTTACAACCGAGGTTGAGGAGTTAGCTAAGGAG
>VGBN01000046.1 GCA_016870455.1 Actinomycetota bacterium
TACTGATCGGCCTATCCACAACCCCTTCAAGGGGTGAGGGTTACTTGGCAGCCGTGCGGGCTGATTCAATCTTTGCTGTGGTTAATCTGGGAGCGGCAAAGAAAAAAAGGATTAGGCCAGCTGCTGCCACCAAAAGATATGGCAGACGCAGGGCAAACTGGCGATCTGCGCCTAATTCAACAAGATCAACCAATGCCCCGCCAATTAAGGTGCCAATTGGCAAACTGCCCCAAGCGAAAAAGCGGTAGACACTATTTACTCTTCCTAATAAATGGCTGGGGATAATGGATTGACGTAACGAAACTGTTATCACATTCCAAAGCACTGCAAAGCAGGTTCCAATTACTGAAAGTGCCCAAAATAGTTGCCAAGATGAGGTTAAGCCAATTATCAAACTGATCAATGGTGCGGTCAGTAAGGTCAGATAAAGGGATGGTCCACTTCCTAACTTTGCTGAAATCTTTGGACCTAAAACACCTCCTATGGTTCCACCAATAGCACCTGCGGTTCCTAAGATTGCAAAAACAAATACAGAGGTTTTTAAAATTTCTTGAGCAAACAAAATAAAAGTGGCAGCGGTAATTGCACCTAAGGCGTTTAAGCTTCCCAGGATAATTGCCATTGGGCGAAGTAACTCATGCTTCCAAAGCCAGGTAAAACCCTCTTTTATCTCAGCTCTAAAGTTAAGATCTCTTTTCTCTGGCTTATCCTTTATCGGGCGGGCAACTGTTGCCAAGGTTGCAATCAATGCAGCTGAGACAAAAAAGGTAGCTGCATCAAAGTAAAATGGTAAAAAGACAAAAATACCAATCAAAAAACTACCTAATGGTGGCCCAATAAAACTGTTGGTTACAAACTCAACCGACCAAAGCTTGCCATTGGCGCTCTCAAGTTGATCTGCCTCAACAACCTCTGGCAGAAAGGTTTGCGCTGAGTTATCTCGTAATACCTCTGCGCAACCAAACAGTAGAGCGGTCACAATAAGCACGGTATATAAAAACCAGTTTGTCGGCAGGGCAGCTCCACTTGCCACAGTATCTAAGGCAGGAAGATTATCTACCTCAACAGTTACCGCCACCGCAACAAGTAAGGCAAGGGCGGCTCTAGTGATGTCCATGGCGATAATTATTTTCCTGCGATCAAAGCGATCGGTAATTACTCCTGCTGGCAGGGTAAAGACCAACCAAGGCAGCCGGCTAGCTACAGCAACTGAGGCGATTAAAAGTGGTGATCTTGTTACCGCAGAGGCTAACCATGGGTATGCCACCTGGGAGATGCCATCTCCCAAATTACTTACACCATGGGCAAACCAAAGCCGCCAGTAATTCTTACCTAATGGCTTGGTGGTGCCTTTTTTGCGCTTTTTAAACACCAGGTGAGCCTACTTTGTTTTATGGGTTAACTCTTGGAAACAGTTGGGGCATTACCTAGGTTGAGGAAAAATTTAAGTGAGTAGATCGCAATAGCTGTTGAGATAAAGCCGCCTACATAAAGTGGGGTTCGCAAGGTAATTGTCGCAAGTACACCACCTAATACAGATCCAATTGGCATCATCCCCCAAACCAAGGTACGTCTGGTGCCATGAATTCGTCCATAGATCTCATTTGGAATCACACTTTGATAGGTAGACATCAACAATATGTTCCATTGTGAGATGGTAAAGGCCCCAATTGCTGTCAGCCCAACAAATAGATAAATATTTGGTGAAAAGCCTTGGATCAGTAAGAGAAAGGAGCTCATAAAAATAGCAAAGCTCATAACTCGATCTCTGCCAAATCGCTTTGAGGCATGAGGAGCAACAACTGCGCCAACTAATCCGCCAACTCCTTGAATAGTTAAAGCCAGGCCAAATAATGGCTCAGGAAGATCAAGCTCGCGCACCATAAAGAGCACAATTGTGGCGGTTGCCATGGAGTAGCAGACGCCAATCAGTGAGGTAGTTAAAACCAAGCGCCTGAGTAATTTGTGGTTAAACAGGTATGAGATACCAAATCTCATATCAGCTAAAAAATGCGGTTTTTCTGCCGCTTTTTTCTCATTTCTAACATCCTGCAGAAAATTAATCGGCATAGAAAATGCCAAAATTGCAGCAACTATGTACCCAACGCTGTTGAAGAAAAATGGGATATAGATTGCAAGTGCGTATAGAAAACCGCTAAATGGTGCGCCAATAAAGCCCTGTACCACCGTCTCTGAAATTTGCAATCTAGAGTTGGCTTTCTCAAACTGCTTCTCCTCCAAAATCTGAGGAATCAAAGAGGCTGCGGTGGTATCTGTTGCCACCTCACAGGTGCCTATGATGAATGCTGCCAATATCAACAGATAAATATTTACTAAATCAGCTGCAATTGTGAAGGCAAGAAGGCCTACGATGCCACTTCTTAGAAAATTTACACCAGCTAAGATATATCTTCGATCTAATCTATCTACTAATGTGCCAATTGGAATGGCAAATAACAGCCATGGCAACATCACCATCGCACCCAACAATGAGATCAATACCGTGTTGTCAGTTAAAGTGATTGCCAAAAGTGGAGCAGCAGCCAGCAGCACACCATCTGCTAGATTTGAAACTAAGCTAGCAGACCATAATCGGTTAAAGGCTTTACTCACTCCATAACCCTACCTGTTTGCAGGGGCAGGACGAAAAAATTAACAACTAATAAAGCATTTTTTGTGGTGAGCTTACGATCTATGTTTCTCTTACAATTTAAAAAGTGGGTCAATACTGCAATCATTAACGCTGGTATAACAATCTTGTTTTGGGATGGTTTCATGCCTGATTTAACGGTGGGCTTGATATTGAAATGCTAAATTCCAATGCAGCGATAAAAAATTGAGAAAATACCGAGAATTAATCAAAACCATATAAATGCTTCTTATCAAAAAATGTTAGTGGTGTAGAGTGCATGCATGCAGATGCAGCTAGCGGTCTTGGTTTTCTTATTTGCCTATATTTTAATTGCCACTGAAAAAATAAATCGAGTGGCGGTAGCCCTAGGCGGCGGCGCTGCGATGATTGTTATTGGTGCGACAGATGCCGATGCGATTTTTTATAATCACGATACTGGGATTGACTGGAATGTAATCTTTTTACTTTTAGGCATGATGATCATTGTTGGAGTCATTCATAAAACTGGTTTGTTTGAGTATTTGGCTATAAAGGCAATAAAAAAAGCAAATGGTGAGCCAAAACGGGCGTTAGTTTTTTTAATCATTTTAACCGCAGTTGCAAGTGCAATTTTGGATAACGTAACAACCATTTTGCTTGCCGTTCCTATGACTCTAGTAGTTTGTAAGCAACTTAATATTTCATCGGTTCCATTTATTTTGTCCCAAGTTTTTGCATCAAATATTGGCGGCGCGGCAACATTGGTTGGAGATCCACCAAATATCATAATTGCTAGTCGCGCAAATCTTTCCTTTAATGACTTCTTAGTTCATATGGCTCCTTGGGTAATAGTGGTAATGATGGTTATAACGCCTATGTTGGTTTTCATGTTCCGTAAAGAGTTGGTTAACACTGCAGCAGATAGAGCTCGAATAGATAAACTTGATGAGAATTCCTACTTAAAAGACAAAGTTTTATTGAAGAAGAGCTTATTTGTTCTTGGCGCAGTAATGATCGCATTTG
>VGBN01000047.1 GCA_016870455.1 Actinomycetota bacterium
GCATCTGAGATCTCACCCATTCGGCGGGCCATCTTTGCCCACTCTTCTTCACCTAATTGACCAGATCTAATGTTATTTAGTGGCACACGAGCCTCTGCTGAAAGCATTCTCATAGTAATTTCAGAGCGGCTCATTTCAAGTGAGAAAATTACTGAGGTCTCTCGCTTATGAATTGAGGCATATCTGGCAATATCTAAACCAAGTGTTGATTTACCAACTGCCGGGCGGGCTGCCAACACAATCATATTTCCAGGGTGGAAACCATTTGTAAGTGCATCTAAATCTTTAAAGCCAGTCTTAACACCCTCACCAACTACACCTGCTGAGATCTTTTCAATCTCATCATAAGCTGCAGGAAGTAATTCAGATAGTTGAACATAATCCTCTGCCTGTCTTCTTTCAGTTACTGCAAAAACTTCAGCCTGTGCTTGATCAACTGCATCATCAACCTCACCCTCATCGGTGTAACCGAGTTGAACAATTTTGGTGCCTGCCTCAACCAACCTTCGCATAATTGCACGCTCTCGAATGATCTTTGCGTAGTAGCCAGCATTAGCAGCGGTTGGTACTGATGAGATCAATGTGTGCAGATATGGCGCACCACCTGCTCTAACTAAATCACCACGTTTTGTTAACTCAGCTGCAACTGTTACTGGATCTGCTGGCTCACCTCTGCCGTAGAGATCAATAATTGCATCATAAATTAACTCATGTGCTGGTCGATAGAAATCACGATCTCTTAAAATCTCAACTACATCACTAATCGCATCCTTAGATAGCAACATGCCACCTAATACAGATTGTTCAGCAATTACATCTTGTGGTGGGGTGCGCTCAAACTCAGTTGGGTTGTTTTTACCCCTGCTTGAGTTTGATGGAAACTCTGCGATGCTCATATAACAACCCTCCCATCTACCACTGACAAAGTAAGAAAAGTATTAATAAATAATGGTTTTTAAGCTTAGGAGGCAAAGATAATCCCTTTACTCACCCGGTGCATGAACTGATTTTATGGTTGTGAAACAGGCTGTGTAGTACCTGTGGTTATCGGTGGATAAGTATGTGGGTAAATCGCAAGTTTTGGTGGATAAGTATTTACTAACTTAAAAATTAAGCGCAAAAATATGAATTAGGTTGTGGAGAAAGTTTTTTTCATCCATCTCATTATTTGGTTAATTAAAAAAGCCCCCCATTTAACTGGAGGGCTTTTAAAACAATCTTTTAATTACTTATCTGAGACCACATTAATTGGCACATTTGCCACAACCTGAGATTCAAGTGCAATCTTGATTGTGTACTTTCCAACCTTTTTAATGTGCTTATCCAGCTTAATCTTATGTCTATCAATAGTCTCACTTGTTGCACTTTTTATCGCTGCCACAATGGCCTTGTCAGTTACTGAACCAAACATAGATCCAGTTGAACCAACCTTAACCTTGACAATCACATTAGCCTTTTCAAGTTTGGCTTTGATCTCTTTTGCATGATCTAGGTCGCGGATTTGACGTGCTGTGCGAGCGCGCTTAATTCCATCAATCTGACCTTCACCACCCTTAGTCCACATAATTGCAGAGCCTCGGGCTAGTAAAAAGTTTCGGCCATAGCCATCTTTAACAGTGACAACATCACCAGCACTACCAAGGCCTGGTACTTCACGGGTAAGGATTAACTTCATTTTTAATTATCTCCTTATCGCGCAGTTGAGGTGTAAGGCAGAAGCGCCATCTCACGGCTATTTTTAACCGCAGCAGCTACTGCTCGTTGGTGTTGAGTACAGGCACCGGTAATTCGGCGAGAGCGAATCTTGCCTCGATCGGTGATGTATTTACGCAAAGTGGCAATATCTTTGTAATCAATATATGTCACCTTGTCGCGGCAAAAAGAGCATGGTTTCTTTTTGAACTTCTTCATCGCAGCAGCGGCTGCTGCTGATTTGGATTGCTTAGCTTTTTCTCTAAGCGTCTTATTACTTCTTGCTCCCACTGTGGTGCTCCTTAAGTTAGGGCCCTGTTATTTAAAACAGGAATGGTTTGGTTACTTTTTCTTGTTTAAAAAGGTGGTGCGTCATCACTTGGTGTCGTAGACCAGCCGCCACCTACTGGGGCTGCCGACCATGGATCATCAGTTGATGAGCTTTGATTTGAAGGTGCAGCATAGGTGTTACCACCTTGACGAGCAGTTTTGGTTACCTTTGCTGTTGCATTACGAAGTGAGGGTCCAACCTCATCAACTTCTACCTCAAATACAGTTCGCTTTTCACCCTCTTTGGTCTCATAAGAGCGTTGCTTTAATCGACCAGAGACGATGACTCGCATTCCTTTAGTTAGTGACTCAGCTACATTCTCAGCAGCTTGTCGCCAAATCTGACATTGTAAAAAGAGGCTATCGCCATCTTTCCACTCATTGGTGTTCTTATCTAGGTAACGTGGGGTTGATGCCACAGTAAATTTAGCTACCGCTGCACCACTTGGGGTGAAGCGTAGCTCTGGATCACTAACCAAATTACCGATCATTGTTAGGTTGGTATCGCCTGCTGCCATTTTTATCTCTCCCTTATCTAAGTTAGATGCTTGTTGGTTATTTGTTGGGGATTACTCTGGGCGTACAACTTTAGTTCTTAGCACTGACTCATTTAAATTAAGTTGACGATCCAACTCTTTAACTGGTGCTGGCTCAGATTGCATATCGATAACTGCGTAAATACCTTCGCCCTTTTTATTTATTTCAAAGGACATCCGGCGCTTACCCCAGATATCTAATTTGTTTACTTTCCCGCCACCTTCTTTAATAATCTTAAGATAGGTCTCAAGACTTGGGGCAACGGTCTTCTCTTCTAAATCAGGATCTAAAATGACCATGAGTTCATAGCGACGCATTTTCTAAACCACCTCTGGACTAAAGCGGCCACGGGATTTCCGCGGCAGGTGTTGTGGCTAAGGGTAGCCAAAGGGGTAAAAAGAGGGAAATTAATCTCTTTTTGCTGTTGAGGAGGTAGGTAAATCCCGCATCAAAATATAGGCAAATGTGCACACCCCAATAACGCGAATCAATGTGGCAGCTGCGTAACCACCTGCTGGTAATCCAAATTTTGCATCTGAAAACAACGCTAAGTACTGCCAAATTGCCAGATGGTAGGTGATCTCAGTTGCTTGCCAAAACCAAAATGTAATTAGCTGCCTACTATTTTGTAGAGCAATTACTGCAAGTGGTGTTAACCATAAAATGTACTGCGGAGAGTAAACCTTTCCTACAGTTGTAAAGATTACCAAGGCAAATAATGCGATCGCTGCAAGGTTGGGGGTACTTGGTAGTTTAAGTAGGTAAATAACCAATCCAACAAATAAGGTAATAGATAGCAGTAGATAAATTAAATCCAGCTTTGGAATATTTATATCAAGCAGTGAGAGTGCAAACCAGATTGATCCAAAATCTGCTCCTCGCTCTATGTTTAACTTAAAAAATCTCCACCACCCATCAAAATAGATAAGAGCGAT
>VGBN01000048.1 GCA_016870455.1 Actinomycetota bacterium
ATAACCTTGATTTCGTAATCTTTCGCGGTGGATATAGCCACCTTTATCTTTAAGTCCAAACCAGTACTGGCTGCGGCGGTCAAACTTCTCTTCGCTCACGCTAACCCTTCAAAATCTAATTGAACTCTCAAATATTGAGAAAATTCCTGTGTTAAGGTTTTCATATTCTAGATCATCAGAAGCAAAACTTCACCTTGATAGAAATGTGAGAAGAATGAGAATCGCCCGGCTCGGCCAAATTAATCAAGAGAAACCAGCTGTACTTGTCTCAGATTCTGAGGCGGTTTTTGTTGATGATCTGGTCTCTGATTTTAATCGGGTTGAGTTAGAAAATGGTGCCATTGCAAAATTAAAGTCGGCAGATCTGGCATCTAAAAAGAAAGTGAGAATCTCAGATTTTAGAATTGGTTCCCCAGTAGCAAGACCTACAAAAGTCATCTGTGTTGGCTTAAATTATGCAAAGCACGCTGTTGAATCAGGCATGAGTGCACCACCAGAGCCAGTGATTTTCATGAAGGCACCAGATACGGTGATTGGGCCAAATGATGATGTGATAGTTCCACCAAACTCAACTAAAACAGATTATGAGGTAGAGCTTTGCGTAGTGATTGGGAAAAATGCTCTTTACTTAAAAAATGAAATAGAAGCTGCCGATCACATTTTGGGTTACACCATCTCTCAAGATGTTTCAGAAAGACACTGGCAGGTAGAGCGCAGTGGGCAATGGGTAAAAGGTAAATCTTTCCCATCTTTTAATCCGATGGGTCCATGGATAGTCACAGCCGATGAATTGAAAAATAATAAATTGGACCCAAACAATTTGGCACTTTCTTGCACAATTGATGGCGAGGTTAGACAAAACTCTCGAACCAATGATTTGATTTTTGGCATCAACCACTGCGTTTGGTACATATCTCAATTCATGGAACTAAAAGCAGGAGATGTAATCAATACAGGTACACCTGAGGGTGTTGGTATGGGTTTCAAACCTGAAAAGTTCCTAAAAGGTGGCGAAACTATTATTACTACCATTGAAGGAATTGGCAGTATTAAAAATAAAGTTGTAAATTATAAATAACTAATTTATTTGCTTATTGCTTCTCACTCCATTTACAACCCGTTCAATCCCATATGGATTGGCGTTTTGAAGCTCTGCAGGAAGTTGATGATCTGGGAAATTTTGATAAACCACCGGGCGAACAAAGCGAAAAAGTGCATCTAAGCCAACTGAGGTTGTGTGCGAGGAAGAGGCTGGCCATTGACCACCATGATTTTGAGCTGCCGTAACTGAAACTGAGGTTGGAAATCCATTCCAAATTAATCTGCCTGCTTTTTGGGTTAGCGCTGTAACTAACTCCTTAACATTGTCGGCCGCTGTTGCATGTATTGCCGATGCAAGTTGTCCACTCATGCTTTTTGCAATCGTTAGAAATTGATCATATGGTGCTCTGATTATTACTGAAGTAGGTCCGAAGTGCTCTTCCAGTAAAGCATCATGATTTTTTACCTCAGCCCAATCCACAACAAAAATAGTAGGAGTGACGCCAAATCCATCTGAATTGGTTGTGCCAGTTAAAACTTTGATTGACTTTGCCTTGCTGATTAAAGAGATAGCATCGGTAAACCTTGATGCAATTCCTTTGTTCAAAAGCGGCGGTACTTTCTGATCTGCGATATAACTTTGAACACTTGCTATAAATTTGTCTCCGGCTGCATCATTTGGAACAACAATAATTCCTGGTTTGGTGCAAAACTGGCCAGATCCAAGGAGAGCAGATTCCAAAGCAGCCTTTGCTAACTCCTCTGATTTTTCTGCTAGGACTGCGGGTGTAAAGAACACTGGATTCAATGAACCCATCTCGGCATAAACTGGAATTGGGATTGGTCGTTCTTGGGCCAACTTGATTAATAACTTTCCGACCATGCCAGAGCCGGTAAATCCAATAGCACTCACCTCAGGTGCTTTAGCTAGCCAATGGGTAATCTCTGGATTGACACCTTGCACTAATGTAAATATTTCTTTCGGTAAACCCTGCTCAGTAATAGCTTTCACCACTGCGTGATAAACCATTTGACAGGTATTTGGATGTGATGGATGAGCCTTAACCACAACTGGACAACCAGCTGCGAGCGCTGAGGCAGAATCTCCGCCAGCCACAGAGAAAGCAAGTGGAAAATTTGAGGCTGCAAAAATAGAAACTACACCCAGTGGTTGTTGAGATTTACGAAGATCTGGCCTTGCCACTGGCTGATAATTTGGATCTGCTAAATCAATAATTGGTAGTAAATGTCCGCCCGTTTTTACTAAATCAGCAAATGCCCTTATTTGAATCACAGTTCGCATTACCTCTCCAGTTACTCTCGGTATTGGTAAGGCAGTTTCTAAATTTGAAATTTGAGCAAGTTCATCTTTTTTGGCTTCAATAGAATCGGCAATTGCATTTAAAAGTGCGGCCCGTTGAGCAGGTGAGGTGGCGGCGAACTTATCTTTGATTTTATCTGCAGCCTTTATTGCTGCTGATACCTCTTCAAATGAGTGCTCCGGGATCGATTCTCCAACCGATTGACCAGTTGCTGGATTAAGGGCAGTGAAAGTTTTGCTCATTTGATAACTATAACTAAAAAAATCAAACAATAATATTCAATGCTTGAATTTCTCAATATCTGGGGGCGTTCCTGGTTCTTTCTATCTTGGGTTTTCTTAGATTACGTTTGCTCCAACAGATGCTGTGCCAATGTCTACGTCCAGATTGATCATGCTCTAACCAGGCAACGGTGTGAGGTGTTGCCATGGGAATAACTTGGTCACAGCCTGGACATCGATAAGGTTTGTTAGAAGAGGAACCACTTATTTTTCTAACTACATAGATTCCGTCATCATGCTCTTCAATTGATTCATTAGAGGTGACTAATTCACGCTCATCGTGAGTAATGCCACTCTTAGTTTTTCGTTTTGGCTTACTTTTACGTGGACTCACAGGATTATTCTCCCGAATAAATAACACATTTATTACCAATTACGGCAGGATGTCGGTATGAGAGCTGACGCAGCGATTGAAGTCCAAGGACTTGTTAAAAGGTATGGTTCAAAAAATGCAGTCGATGGAATAGACCTCACTGTTGAATCTGGTGAAATCTTTGCTCTCCTTGGTCCAAATGGGGCTGGTAAAACTA
>VGBN01000049.1 GCA_016870455.1 Actinomycetota bacterium
TGGCACAGTTGCCGCACTTGATGCTGGCGTGCATGAGATATGTAAAAAGGTTTTAGAGGAGGCAGGTGAGGTTTGGCTTGCTGCCGAACATGAAAATGATCAGGCGCTGGCTAAAGAGATAAGCCAACTGATTTATCATCTACAGACTCTGATGCTAGCTCGAGGAATTAAATTAGAGGATATTTACCGAAATTTATAAGTTTTTAGAAAGGAAGTTATGCTAAAGGTTGCAATCCCCAATAAGGGATTACTCTCCGAGGCAGCTAGTGCTACCTTAGTTGCAGCTGGTTATCGCCAGCGCAAAGATCTAAGGGATTTGGTTTTGGTAGATAATGATAATTTAGTTGAGTTTTACTACCTACGCCCCAAAGATATTTCAATCTATGTTGGCTCCGGTGAATTAGATGCTGGGATTACTGGACGCGATCTATTGATTAACTCCAAGGCAAAGGCGACGGAGATATTGGCATTAGATTTTGGGCAATCAACATTTAGATTTGCCGCCCCAGTTGGTAAAAAATGGCAGCTATCTGATATAGCTGGTAAGCGAATTGCTACCTCATACACAGAGTTATTATCTAGATACTTAAGCGATACCGATATTTCAGCCACATTGGTGCCCCTAGATGGCGCAGTTGAATCAGCTATTCGACTTGGAGTAGCCGATGTAATTGCAGATGTAGTAAGTACCGGTAACACCTTACGCCAAGCAGGACTTGAGGTCTTTGGAGATCCAATTACAAGAAGTGAGGCTATTTTAATTACTAGACCTGGGGTAAAACTTGACGGCCGCTTAGACACCTTGGTCAGAAGAGTTAAAGGTGTAGTTACCGCACGACAGTATGTATTAATGGATTATGACTGCCCAACAGCAGTATTAGATAAAGCTTGTGCAATTACCCCCGGTTTTGAGTCACCAACTATTTCACCCCTTAAGAAAGAGGGTTGGGTAGCGGTCAGATCCATGGTTTTAAGAAAGGATATTCACAAGGTGATGGATGATCTATTTAATCTTGGCGCTAAGGGGATACTGGTAAGTGATATCAAAGCCTGCCGGCTTTAATAATCTGATATCCGCAGACTCTCAGAGTGCTTTGCGGTGTTTTGACTAAGCATTATTGCCCTCTTCAAGGTAAGTGGGTTGTAAGGGATTTGAACCCCTGACCCGGTGATTAAGAGTCACCTGCTCTACCAACTGAGCTAACAACCCGGCTGTATTACTACTGGCCGACCTTATCAGCAGTTTAATGGTGGCTTTGCTCTCTTTTCATAGGGGGTTTGCCAGCCTGTTTTAAGAAATTCAGGTTAATCACTTAGATTAGGAGTATGACAACGTCGTCAGGTATTTCCGCCTTTGCTGAGGTTAATGAGTTAGTTGCCCAGGCCGGTTCGGTCTTAAATTTAAAAAAAGGTTTAGTTGATGCAATAAGTGCCTGTGAGCGCGAGGTAACAATATCTATTCCACTACATCGAGAAGATGGCATTGAGGTGTTAACCGGTTACCGAGTGCAGCACTCAAGTGCCAGAGGTCCAAGAAAGGGTGGAATTAGGTTTCACCAAGATGTTGATATTGATGAGGTTAGAGCACTTGCTTCCCTAATGACTTGGAAGACCGCACTTATTGATGTGCCATTTGGTGGTGGCAAAGGTGGAGTAACAGTTGACTCCACAAAATTAACTCCCCTTGAAAAGGAGGAGGTAATTAGAAGATGGACTAGAACATTAATAAATGTTTTAGGACCAAATCGAGATATTCCAGCCCCTGATTTAGGAACAGATGCACAAACTATGGCTTGGCTGATGGATGAGTTTCACCGGTTAGAGGGGTTTCAACCTGCTTGTGTAACTGGTAAACCAGTTGGTTTATTTGGCGCACCTGGTAGGGAGGAGGCAACTGGTCGTGGGGTGGCCCAGATAACTGCTGCCACATTAGAGCAAAACAATAAAAAAGTGGCAGGTGCAACTGTTGCAATTCAAGGTTTTGGAAATGTGGGCAGGTATGCCGGATTGGTTTGCCAAGAGCTGGGGATGAAGGTGATAGCACTCTCTGATATGTCTGGCGGGATAGTAGATAAAAAAGGAATTGATATAAAGGCGATCTTTGATGTGAAAAGCCTTGCTGATGTCAAAAGTGATAACCGGATTGGATCTGCTGAAGTCCTTGAGATGGAGTGTGATGTCCTAATTCCAGCAGCTTTAGGTGATGTGATTAATGATGCCAATGTGGACAAGGTTAAAGCTAGCTTTATTGTTGAGGGTGCTAACCAGCCAATTATGACCAGTGCCGATAAAAAGCTGCGTTCAAATAATATTGTGATTGTCCCTGATA
>VGBN01000050.1 GCA_016870455.1 Actinomycetota bacterium
ACACCTAGAGATCTGATTGAAATCTCCTCTAGGAAACTTTTCTTACTCGCCACGCCAACCCTCAACTGGTAACTTAAATTTTGCAACCAATCGATCGGTAAAGGTGGCAGATTTGATGTGTGCTAGTAAAACATCCTCCTTATCACTTGTTAACACCACCCGATCATTACGGATCAACTTAACTCTTCGTATGCCATCCGCATTAAGATCTGCTGAATCACTTGCCAAATCCAGAACAATCTCTGAGTTTGGTGATACAACCATCGGCCGAGAAAAGAGAGCGTGCGCTGCAAGTGGTAGTAACACCAATGCATCCACCTCAGGCCAGACCACCGGACCTCCTGCTGAGTATGCATAGGCAGTTGAACCAGTGGGGGTAGCGCAAATAACTGAGTCACACCACCAACGAGATAATGGCCGGTGGTCAATCTGCACAAAGGTATCAATCATCTGGTGGTCATTACGTTCAACCAACACCTCATTTAACGCCCAACCAGATTGAATTACTTTGTTTTCTCGAATCAACTTATAATTCAAACTCATTCGCTCTTCAACTGTAAAAGAGCCGGTAGCGATTGCCACAGCAACCTCAGCTAGGGAAGGTTTTTCAATCTCAGCTAGGAAACCAACATGACCTAAATTAATACCGAGAATTGGCACCTTTCGACCACGAAATATTTCAGCCGCCCTTAGCATTGTGCCATCTCCACCTAGTACAACCGCCATCTCAACATTTTGCTCTTGAAAACTTACCGCTCCCGGTATTTCCACCGAGGAGAAAACTTGAATCGATTTTTTTGTTAGCAATTGTGCAAGTTCAACTGCGGCCTTCTTAGCCTCAGGCCGACTAGGATGAATCACCAGCAATAATGCTTTAACACCCTTACTCACTTTGGCCCCTTTTCAATTGCAAGATCTAAATCTACTTCTAATAGTGCAGGTGCTGCGCGGTTCAACCACAGGAAGTACTCCACATTGCCGCTTGGACCAGGTAATTGACTTGCCACCACGCCAAAGCAGCCCAAACCTTGCGAAAAAGCCGCATCTGCCACACTCTGCACCGCCAGCTTTCGCTCAAGCAGATCTCGAACTACTCCACCTGCTCCAATCCGATCCTTGCCCACTTCAAATTGTGGTTTAACCATCAACAAAAAATCAGTAGTTTGATTTGAAATTTCAATCAAAGCGGGCAAGACAGTTTTTAATGAAATAAAGGAAAGATCTGCAACTATCAAATCAAGATCTGTTTGGATCTGCTGTTTGGTCAGTGTGCGAACATTGACTCGATCCAAGATTGTTACCCGATCATCTTTTTGCAGCTGCCAGGCGAGTTGTCCATATCCAACATCAACAGCGATTACCTGCTTTGCCCCGCGCTTTAAAAGAACTTCAGTAAAGCCGCCAGTTGATGCGCCAGCATCTAATGCTACTTTGTTATTAACCTGCAGCTTAGTGAAATGATCAAATGCGCCAGCTAACTTATTGCCACCCCGAGAAACAAATTTATCAACATCATCTTTTACTGTAATTGAGGTTTGAGAATCAACCTGAGTCGCTGGTTTACTGGCCATCATCCCATTGACCATTACTTTTTTAGATTGGATTAACTCAACTGCGCTTTCACGAGAGCGGGCTAACTCTCTTCTGACCAGCTCCGCATCCAGCCGGGTCTTCATCTTTTTCTAAACTCCGTCGAGATTAGTTAAAGCCTTTTGTAGGCTCCCATGGATCTGCTCAAACTGATCACTGTGCTGGCTAATTGGAAGATCATTAATACTCTTGATCTGCTGTTTTATCTGCTCCAAGTTGATCGCTTGGGTATTTGATTGCTCATTCTCCATAGCGCTAAGGTATCTAAAAACATTGAGTTTGGCTGCTTTCTTAAGCCTATTTTGCTCAAGATGAAACAAAAAATAAGCCCCACCTGAAGACACAGATGAGGCTTATTATGAAATTGAGTCCGGCGGCGATCTACTCTCCCACAAGGTCCCCCTTGCAGTACCATCGACGCTATAGGGCTTAACTTCCGGGTTCGAAATGGGACCGGGTGTTTCCCCTACGCTAAGGCCGCCGAAACATTATTGAGTTATCAAGTCAAGATAAAATTTTTACACTTTAGATGTAAATTATTTTTATCCCCGACCGTAGCTCGGGAACCACACAGTGAACGCGATTCAAATTTTTTATTGTTGTAGTTAAATCCTCGACCTATTAGTACCGGTCAGCTGCAAGGCTTGCGCCTCTTCCACTTCCGGCCTATCAACCCAATAGTCTCTTGGGGGTCTTACCTGGTAAACCAGTGGGAAACCTAATCTTGA
>VGBN01000051.1 GCA_016870455.1 Actinomycetota bacterium
CTACGGGCGCACCATGGATTTGTCCTTTTACCTCATCATTGGATAACCTTGCGCCTCATTCCGCGAGGGATCAAACCGTTATCGAGGGAGAAGAGAAAGTGGCTGAGATTTCAATTAAGGGAGCACGCCGAACTGAGTTTGGCAAAGGTGCATCCCGTAGAGCACGCCGTGATGGATTTATTCCGGCAGTAATTTATGGTCATGGTGAGAAGCCACAACATGTGAAGCTTCCATCTCGTGAGCTTGGCGTTGCATTAAAAACCTCAAACGTTTTGATTGATGTTGTATTAGATGATCACACTGAATTAACTCTTCCAAAATCTGTTAGCCGAGATCCACTAACTGGGCTGCTTGAGCACATCGACTTAGTAATTGTTCGTCGTGGTGAACGAGTTGTAGTTTCTGTGCCAGTACATACTGAAGGTAAGTATGACCAAGATGGTATTTTGGAGCACACAAATAACTCGATTGAGGTTGAGACAGATGTAACTAGCATCCCAGCATTCTTGATGTTAAGCATGGAGGGCATGATGGCTGGTGAGTCTAGATACGCAGCCGATGTTGTTCTACCAGAGGGCGTTAAGTTAATTAGTGATCCAAAGTTAACTGTTGTTCACCTATCTATGAAGTCTGCTGAGGTTGAAGAGGTTCCAGTTGTCGCCGCTGTTGCCGAAGGTGATGCTGCCGCTGCTCCTGCCGAAGGTGATGCTGCCGCTGCTCCTGCTGCAACAGCTGATGGCGACAAGAAGGATGAGAAGAAGGACAAAAAGAAGTAAGTTGGCACTAGCCTTAACTTATGGCTGATCGTTGGTTAGTAATTGGTCTTGGTAATCCTGGATCTGAGTATGAAAAAACTAGACACAACATTGGTCAACTTGTTTTAGATCACTTATCCAGCGGTCAAAAATACTCAACTCACAAATCTGGCATGAATCTTTGTGAGGTTAAGTGTGGTGATCAGAGTCTACTTTTAACTAAATCACGTGGATATATGAATGAAAGTGGTGGACCAGCTAAAGCATTGTCAGATTTTTATAAAATCAACCCCACTGCGGTGATTGCTATACATGATGAGCTTGATCTGCCATTTGGTGCACTTCGAATCAAACAAGGTGGCGGGGATAACGGCCATAATGGGCTTAAATCATTAACCTCATCTTTTTCTACCGCAGATTACTTTCGAATCAGAATGGGCATTGGTCGGCCAATCTCAGATCAAGATCCAGCTGATTTTGTTTTAAAACCATTTAGTAAAGCCGAACGAGAGCAGCTCGATGAATTTACTAAAAAAGGCGCAGATGCGATTACGGCGCTGGTGTTAACCGGTTTAGATCGGGCTCAAACTGCTTTTAACGCTTAATTACCTTTGCTCTGCCTGATTCAAGCCGTGCAACTGGCACTCTAAAAGGAGAGCAAGAGACATAATCAAGATTTAAATTATGAAAAAAGTGAACACTCCTTGGATCGCCACCATGCTCACCACAAACTCCTAATTTGAAATCTTTTCTAAAGGATCGAGCCTGATCTCTAGCAATTTTTACTAATAAGCCAACCCCATCTTGATCAAGTGATTCAAATGGATTAAATGGAAGTAACTCTAAATCTAAATATCTAGGTAGGAAGGTTGACTCCACATCATCTCGACTAAATGCCCAGGTAAGTTGGGTTAAATCATTGGTGCCAAATGAGAAAAAGTCTGCGTAATCGGCCAATCTACTTGCAGTAATCGCAGCCCGTGGAGTTTCTATCATGGTGCCAATTGGCATTTCTAGGCTCTCACCATTTAATGCTTTCTTAATCTCCTCCTCCAATGTCTCTCTTAGGTATAGGAGCTCACGTTGGGTTGCAACTAGTGGAATCATTAACTCAGGTTTTGGATCAAAACCCGCTCTCTTAACCTCAAGGGATGCCAAAACCAATGCCCGCACCTGCATCTTAAATAACTCTGGAATTAAAATCCCAAGGCGCACACCACGCAGCCCAAGCATTGGGTTGGCCTCATGTAATCGTTTTACCGCAGCAAAAATTGCTTTATCTCTTGGTGTAATTGATGTATCTAATGCCTCAGCTGTTGCCATCTCGGCGCTAAGGGTGGCTAAATCTGGTAAGAACTCATGTAGAGGTGGATC
>VGBN01000052.1 GCA_016870455.1 Actinomycetota bacterium
CCTCATTAGCTCGATCAAACCTTGAGGTTTCATCTGAATGTAGAGTCAAAATACTTTGGCCTTCCTTAACTAAATCCCCTGGCTTTGCATGTATTTCAATTCCAGCACCGAGTTGAAGTGTATCTCCTTGTTTTTGTCTGCCAGCACCCAGCCGCCAAGCACTAACTCCGACTTTCAGAGCATCTAATGTTAAAAGTTTTCCAGAAGTTGCAGCCTTAACTTCAAATTTTTCTCTAGCTATAGGAAGTGGAGCACTTAGATCTCCACCTTGCGCTTTAATCATTCTGCGCCATACATCCATAGCTGCGCCATTTTTTAAAGCTGTAGCTGGGTCAACTTTAGGCTTAACTTTGGCAGCATCTAACATCTCATTTGCCAAAATTAAAGTTAACTCAACAACATCACTTGGCCCACCTCCAGAAAGGACCTCTATAGTTTCTCGAATTTCAAGCGAGTTACCCACTGTTAGCCCTAGCGGTACATCCATTGCTGTAACTAAAGCCCTGGTTTCAACTCCGGCACGTTTGCCTAAATCCACCATTGTCCTAGCTAACAGCCCTGCATCTTTTGGCTCGCTCATAAAGGCACCTGAGCCAGTTTTAACATCCAAAATCAGAGCTTGGGTACCTTCAGCGATTTTTTTACTCATAATCGATGAGGCAATAAGTGGAATAGCTTGCACAGTACCGGTGACATCACGAAGTGCATAAAGTTTTTTATCAGCTGGAGCTAAGCCACTTCCTGCGGCACAAATTACTGCACCACATTCTTGTATTACTTTTAACATTTCCTGATTAGAAATACTTGCTTTCCAACCCTTAATTGATTCTAATTTATCAAGTGTGCCACCAGTATGACCAAGCCCCCGACCTGAAAGTTGTGGTACCGCAGCTCCACAAGCTGCGACTAAAGGTGCTAGCGGAAGAGTGATTTTGTCACCAACTCCACCCGTTGAGTGCTTATCCACTGTTGGTCTATCCAACATTGACCAATTCATCTTTTCACCGCTTGCGATCATCGCATCAGTCCATCTAAAAATTTCACGGTTGTTCATGCCGTTTAATAAAATTGCCATCAATAATGCTGACATTTGTTCATCAGCGATTATTCCTTTGGTATAAGCCTCTATTGTCCAATCAATTTGGTCATCACTTAATTCTTGCTTATCTCTTTTTGCTGAAATAATTTCTACGGCCGTAAATTTTGCACTCATCTATTTAAGATCCTCGGGGCCAAATGCCCAAGGAAGTAAGGTAGAGAACTTTTTTGGACCATCTGGAGTCATAAATAACATTTCATTGCCACCGTGCTCAAATAAAAGTTGTCTGCACCTTCCACAGGGAGATAAGTAATCTCCATTTTTATCAACACAAACTGTTGCCATTAATCTTCCACCACCTGATGCGGTAAGACTTGAAATTAATCCACACTCTGCACATAAACCAACTCCATAACTTGCATTCTCGCTATTACAACCAACGACTATTCTGCCATCATCGACTAATGCAGCTACCCCAACTTTAAAATTAGAATACGGTGCATATGCATTTTTCATTACCTCTTTAGCGGCGCTATGGAGTTTTTCCCAATCAATATTCATGGGGTAATTGTCCTATGAATATTGATTATTTTGTACCGCGGAGATATGGGATTCCATCAGCTGCTGGCGCACGAACCCGCCCTATTAGTCCTGAGACTGCAATTATTGTCGCAATATATGGAATCATCAACATAAATTCTGATGGAATTGGCACTCCAGCAATTGATAAATTACTTTGTAAGCTATTGGTAAAGCCAAAGAACAATGCTGCTATAAAGGCTCCCTTAGGACTCCACTTTCCAAATATTAAACATGCAAGTGCAATAAAGCCTGCGCCTGCAGTCATGGATTGTGAGAAAACTCCAACTGCACCTATTGTGAAAACAGCACCACCGACTCCCGCTACTGCTCCTGCAATAAGTACATTTCGAAACCTTAATTTATTAACATCGATTCCTACGCTATCGGCCGCAATTGGTAGTTCACCAACAGCGCGAGTTCTTAGGCCCCATTTTGATTTGAAAAGAGCTATTTGAATGACTGTAACTATCAGGTACATAAAATAGAC
>VGBN01000053.1 GCA_016870455.1 Actinomycetota bacterium
ACAATAAGGGTTGGTGAATTTTGATTTATACACAACAAGGAGTGAGCAGCTGCAGGCGCAATTAAATTATCATTTTCAGATAAGTACTTTTGAACAGCTTGCTGCAATGTTGAAAATACCTGCTTCATTAACTTTTCCCTCCTTTCGCCAAACGCCACATACCCCCGCTCCATAAATGAAGGGGGGTTAATGACTTAATTCTACGGGCTAGCCCAGATCCAATTTGCCACAATGATGTGCGAAGAACTTTGAATACCTGTAATGATTAAGCCATGAAAACCGGGGAAGACAACACCGATCTGCGTAACGATGTTAGAAAGCTCGCCGACCTACTTGGACAAACACTTGCTCGCCAAGAAGGAGATAAACTTCTAAAACTTGTTGAATCGGTAAGGCTCTCAGTTAGAGAGGGTACTCAGGATCAAATTTTAAACAACATTACTGATTCACAAACTATCTCTTTGGTAAGGGCTTTTAGTAACTTTTTTAATTTAGCAAATGTGGCAGAACAGGTTAATCGATCCAAGCTTCTTGCTGCTGAACACAAATCAGGCGGAAGCTGGTTGGGGCGAGCTATTGAAAATATTTTAAAGGCTCAACAAAATGATCAGGGGTTTTCTGCTGAGCAGCTGCAAGAGTGGATTGAAAATTTCTCAGTACGACCTGTTTTTACCGCACACCCAACTGAGGCTGCTCGAAGATCAGTGCTAAGCAAGATGACAACAATTGCGCAACTTTTAGAGCAACCTGATAGTGCTATCAACAATGACAGGTTAGCGGAGGCAATTGATCTGTTGTGGCAGACAGATGAGCTTCGACTTGGCAGACCCGAGCCATTAGATGAGGCGGTTAATTCAATCTATTACCTTGATGAGTTGCTGCTAGAAACTGTGCCAGAGGTTTTGACAGAGTTTGTGAATGAAGTTAAGAAGTTAGGTGTTGAGCTTTCATTAACTGCCCGGCCATTGAGATTTGGAACCTGGATTGGTGGAGATAGGGATGGAAATCCAAGCATCACAGCTGATGTAACTAAGTCAGCCATACTCCTACAAAATGCACACTTCACTCGAACATTATTTTCACATTTAGATGAGTTAAGACAGGCTTTATCAATATCAACTAAATTAGCTGGGGTATCAAAAGAATTAGAAAACTCTGTGGCTAAAGATCTTGAAAATTTACCTGAGATTGAAGCTCGCTACCGTCGCATCAATGTTGAAGAGCCATATAGATTAAAGGCAACTGCTATCCGACATAAGTTGGCGCTAACTCAATCTAGACACGCAGCGAGCCTGCCCCACTTTCCTGGGCGAGATTACAAAGACACTGCTGAGTTATTACAAGATTTTAATATTATGCGCACTTCATTGTTGGCAAATAATGGTGGTTTGATTGCCAATGGCTTACTCGATCGCATTATGAGATCAGTAGGCGCTTTTGGATTAACTCACGCCACTATGGATGTTAGAGAACACTCAGATGTTCATCATAAATTGTTAAATCAAGTTTTTGGAGGCTCAGATCCAGAGCTAATCGAGCTGCAATTACTCTCAACAGATAATCCAGATCTTACAAAATTAGATCTGATGGGTAGTAACTGTTTCAAAACATTTGTTGCAATTAATGAATTGATAGATAGATACGGCAGCGAGGTAATTGAGAGCTACATTATTTCAATGAGTAAATCGGCAAATGATGTGATGGCAGCTGTTTTAATCGCAAAACTTGCCGGGTTGATTTCACTCTCTAAATCAAATGCATTTGCAAAGATTGGGTTTGTTCCATTGCTAGAAACGGTGGCTGAGCTCAGATCTGCGGACAAAATATTGGATGATCTACTTTCGAATCCCAACTATCGCAAGGTGGTTGATTTAAGAGGTGGTGTTCAAGAGGTGATGCTTGGCTACTCTGATTCCAATAAAGATGCTGGTATCACCACCAGTCAGTGGGAGATTCATAAAGCCCAGCGAAAACTTAGAGATGTTGCAAA
>VGBN01000054.1 GCA_016870455.1 Actinomycetota bacterium
AGCGGCTGTATGAAACATATATTTCAATGGTTAAAGGTGGCGGGGTAGTAAATAACTGGGATCTAGTTGATGCCACAGCGCCATATCTGGGTGAGTACCTCATCAATCAACCTGGTCAGGTAAAAACTTTGATGAAGTTAGCAAAAAATAAAGATTTATGGGTTCAAAGAGTTGCAATAATCTTAACCTTTGCATTAATCAGAGCAGGCAACAACAAACCAACATTAATTTTGGCCAAAGAGTTTTTAAACCACCCACATGATCTCATTCACAAGGCCACAGGTTGGATGTTGCGAGAGGCAGGAAAGAGAGATCTGGTGGCACTTCGTGGTTTTTTAAAAAAGCACGTTCACCAAATGCCTAGAACAATGTTGCGATACTCGATTGAGCAGTTGCCAAAATCAGAGCGAAAAAGATGGTTACTAGATAGCAAGAAGTAGCAAAATGTATTTAGCTATGCTCTCAACAACTAGGAGGCTCTCCAACAGTACCAAGCAACAACGCTACGCATTCCTTTGAAGGGCTCTCCTAAAAGATAAAGTGCTTTAGCCTTAGTCGGTTTTGAATTTGCGTGAATGTTGTCCCATCCTCGCCTGACGGCTAAATCATCAACTGGCCACACATCCAGCCTTCCTAGATGAAAAATCAAGAACATCTCTACAGTCCAGCGACCTATTCCAAATAACGGAATCAACTCTTGGGCGATTTCTTCATCACTTAAGTAAGCAAATTTTCTGAAACTAACCTTTCCGGACAAGGTTGCATGTGTTAGTTCGCTTATGGTTCTTACCTTTGCTCCTGTTAAACCTATCGATTGGAGCTGCTTGGTTGATAATTTCCCTACCTTTGTTGGTGTAATTGATCCATCACACTTAGTTTCTAAGCGCCATGAAATTGTGCGAGCAGCCTTAGTGCTTACTTGTTGTGCGATCACAGCACGAATAAGTGATTGGTACTGAGTCATCCTTGGATTTTTCAGTCCAAAAGTACATGGCTCTAAATTCTTAATGGGCGAGGCAAAAGCTGGATCTATCCTTACTATCGCGCGCTTTACTGAGGCGAGCTCACTTGCACGTCTCATAAATCCTTAAAGGCCATTTTTTTATCTAGTGCTCAGTTTCAATCTCAAATGCCCATAGATCTAACTCATCTAAATCAACTGGGGTAAATCCTTTAGCTTCAAGTGCTGATGCGATTTGAGCTCGGTGCTCTGTGGCGTGGTGGATTGCTTGAGAGAGAATGGTTGAACGCCATCTTTTAACAAGCTTTCCTGAGTAGTTTGTGAACTCAATCTGCACATCATCTAATGAGACCGCCTGCAATAGCGCAGCATCAATTGCTGCAGCCTGCTTTGCAATAAGTGCTAAATCGGTAATAGTTTTAATCTCAGGAATCGACTCTCCAGGTATCTGTGGGTGATTTCCGGTAATACGAAATGCATATGCATCAGCAGCATCAACAATGTGGTGGGTAATCTCTGAAACCTGCCACTTTGGGTTGGTGGCAAAGGCTGATAAAGATTGCTCAGGCAAAGTTTGAAGATGTGCAATGGTTTTTTGGTTGGCCCAACTCATATGGGCTAGTAATCGATTAAGTGCAATAGTCATATGGACAGTCTAGGTGAAATATATTTAAAAGGTAATTTTTTTATTAACCGCTACCCCGATTAATTTGCCCGTTTTGATTGGCTAAAGTGAAATCAGTTTTGTCAGAAATGATTCCAAAAGAAATAATGAAACTAGGCGGGATTTTGTCCCGCCTAGTTCAATTTAAAGAAGAGTCGCCCTATAAGCCGGAGACGACATCGTTATGCGTGAGGTCGCGCTCAAAAAGTGTAATTGCCCTCAACTTTGCCCCCAAATAGTTAACATGTATTGAAGTTAATTGGAAACTCACAAAACTATAATTAACTTGCTAAAAGCGCATTCAGGCGGCGTTAACTCACAGCCAAGTTTTCAGATCAGTAAGCTAACGCCTAC
>VGBN01000055.1 GCA_016870455.1 Actinomycetota bacterium
TGGAAAAAGAAGAGATATTTGTATTGGGTGATTCAGCACGAATACATCAAGTAATTGCAAACCTACTTGCAAATGCTAGAACTCACACCCTGGCTGGCACACAGATCATTGTTAGTGCATCTGTTGGAGTAAATGAAACAACAGTTTCAGTTACCGATAATGGACCGGGGCTTTCACAATCAGATCAGGAGAGAGTTTTTGAAAGATTTTATCGAGCAGATCCTTCGCGGGTTAGAAATAGTGGCGAAGGAAGTGGACTTGGATTATCAATTGTGGATGCGGTTATGAAGGCACATGGTGGTTATGTCAGTGTTAAATCAAAACTTGGTGAAGGTTCCACCTTCACCTTGCACTTTTTAAATCAGGAGTAATTACTCAATCTTGCTTTTGTGAAAGTTAAGCCAAGATTTAGATGGGGTTGGTCCTCGCTGGCCTTGATACCTAGAGCCATAAACTGCTGAACCATAGGGATGCTCAGCAGATGAAGATAATTTAATTAAACAAAGTTGACCGATTTTCATCCCAGGAAATAATTTCACAGGCAGATTGGCCACATTTGAAAGCTCAAGTGTGATGTGGCCAGAAAAACCTGGATCAATAAATCCAGCAGTGGAATGAGTTAGTAATCCCAATCGACCAAGGGATGATTTGCCCTCTAATCTGCCAGCAATATCATCTGGCAAAGTTATGACCTCATAGGTGCTAGCTAATACAAACTCACCTGGGTGCAAAATAAAATGCTCATCGGGAGATACTGCTACCTCACGGGTTAGATCTGGTTGCTCAATTGATGGATCAATCACTGAGTACTTATGGTTTTCAAAGACTCGAAAAAATCGATCCAATCGAACATCAACGCTGGAGGGCTGAACCATCGCATCGGTAAAGGGTTCAACCTTTACTCGGCCGGTGGTGATCTCCGCCTTAATATCTCGATCACTTAGTAGCACAATCGCAGACCCTATCCTGAATAACAAAATTGTGAGGTTAAAACCTACTGGCGGGTATTGATTAAGTTACCCATGGGTAGCATGCTTATCCCATGGGACATTACATAGCCAATCTGCGCGATATTGAGTTTTGTTTGTTTGATTTGCTTGATCGGGAATCTATTTTAGGAAAATCAATTTATAAAGATTTAGATCGCCCAACTGCTATGGGAATGCTTGAAGAGGTTAAGCGAATGGCAGAAAATGATTTAGCTGCCTCATTTGTTGAAGGTGATCAAATCAAAGTTAAATTTGATGCATCAACTGGCGAGGCAAAACTTCCAGAGTCATTTAAGAAATCCTATAAAACTTTTATGGATAATGAGTGGTGGCGAATTGATGCACCAGTTGATCTAGGTGGCACAGCAATTCCGCCATCAATTAGGTGGGCAATCGCTGAGATGGTTTTAGGCTCAAACCCGGCAATTCATATTTACGCCTCCGGTAGTGCCTTCGCCCATGTTGCATATGCATTTGGTACACCAGAGCAAAAAAAGATTGCCAAGTTAATGATTGATAAGCAATGGGGTGCCACCATGATGCTTACCGAACCAGATGCCGGAAGTGATGTTGGCGCAGGACGTACCAAGGCAGTTAAACAACCAGATGGCACCTGGCATATAACTGGTAATAAGAGATTTATTACCTCAGGTGATTCTGATCTAACTGAAAACATAATTCACTTTGTATTAGCAAGACCAGAGGGGGCAGTTGCTGGAACTAAAGGTTTAGATCTTTACCTAATTCCAAAATTTATGTTTGATTTTGAAACTGGCGCACTTGGTAAGCGAAATGGTGTTTA
>VGBN01000056.1 GCA_016870455.1 Actinomycetota bacterium
AACTCAACACTTACCCCAGCTGACTCAGGTGTACCAGGTCCTGGTGAGATTAAAACACCATCATATTTATCTGCCTCATTCACCTTGATGGCATCATTTCTTACCACTGTGCACTCTGCCCCTAACTGCTGCAGATACTGAACAAGGTTAAATACAAATGAGTCGTAATTATCGATCACTAGTATTTTGCAGGCAGTGGTGCTCATAGGCCAATTGTGTAGTAATCTGCTGCCATGCCGAAGTCAAAGGTGCGCGATAAGGTACGCCAAAAGAAGAAGGTTGCTCCGATTATTGAGCAGATGGCGGCCGAGGATGAGAAGTTAGAGTCCCCAAGCTGGCTTGCCCCGGTAATGGTGGCTAACTTCATCTTTGGGCTGATCTGGATCGTTGTTTTCTATATAAGTGGAACTACCTACCCAATTCCTGGCATTGGAGCCTGGAATATGTTGGTTGGTTTTGGCTTTGTGGGCATTGGTTTCTCACTAGCCACCCGTTGGTACTAATTACACCACTGTAATTCTCCACACGGTGGATAAGTGTTGTGGATAACTTTTGAGGCAAATAAGCCAGCCCCTCACCTACCCTTAACCCGTGCTCGCACTTATCGCTTATCTATTAACAGTTGTAGCTGTGGGGATTTTTACCTTTGGCTCTTACAAATTGTATAAAAAAATTTCATCAGGCCAAAGTGATCCATCTCGTTTTCACGATAAGGGCAAACGATTTCTAAATATGTCAAAAGAGGCCATCACCCATACCAAGATGTTAAATCTAACTGCAACTGGTGTGACGCACTGGTTCATTATGATTGGATTTTTTACCTTACTTGGCTCTCTAATTGGAGCGTATGGTCAAATAATAAATCCGGAGTTCACACTTCCTATTATCGGACATTTTATTGGATATGAATTGATGGTTGAGTTAACCGCCTGGCTTACCGGGATCGGAATTATCACCTTGATTGGAATTCGATTGGTTAGTTTGATGCAACGACCAAAACGTAACTCTAGATTTTTTGGTTCTGGTAATAAAAAAGCTTACTACGTCGAGGCTACCATTGTATTAATTGTTTTTTGTGTGATTTCTCTTCGAGGTTTAGAGGGTGCATTATCTGGTGTAAATAGTTGGAATTGGCATTATGCCCTTTCATATCCAGCAGTACTCTTTTTTAGCTCACTGGAGAAAACTCAAATAGAAAATTTGATTCAGGTTGTAGCCTTCATCAAAATTATAGTTTCTATGGTTTGGTTCATAACTATCGGTTTAAATTTAACCATGGGGGTGGCTTGGCATCGCTTCTTGGCTTTCTTTAATTTGTACTACAAGCGAAACCCCACTTCAGAAAATGCACTAGGGCCACTGCCGGTAATGCTCTCCCGTGGCAAAGAGATTAATTTTGAAGATCCTAAAGAGGATGATGTTTTTGGTATTGGAACTGCAGCTGATATATCTTGGAAAGGTCTTCTTGATATGTCTACCTGCACTGAGTGCGGCAGATGCCAATCTCAATGCCCAGCCTGGCACACGCAAAAACCTCTATCGCCAAAGCTTTTGATTATGGCGATGCGAGATCATGCCTTGGCAAAGGTTGGAACAGAGGCAGCAGCTGCTACCAAGATTGTTGGTAATGCAGATGAGAATGCAATCTCATTAGATGTCTTATGGTCCTGCACAACCTGTGGCGCATGTGTTGAGGAGTGCCCAGTTGATATTGAACATGTTGATCACATTGTTAATATGCGAAGATTTCAAGTTTTAGTTGAATCTGAGTTTCCTACTGAGCT
>VGBN01000057.1 GCA_016870455.1 Actinomycetota bacterium
TAAGCATTACATGTGTTGGCGTTGGCTTGGCAGGCTTGAGATTGAACTGGTTGTTTACCTGGATTTGGTTGATCCTTTGATCGTGGATCTCTTGGATCGGCATTGAAATCACCCATGACAATTACTGGCATCTTGGTATTTGATAGATCACTTACTAATTGCATCGCCTGCTTGGCACTATTTGGAACTTTATTTTCATCCCAGAGGGACTCAAGGTGGGTCGTTACAAATCTAGTTGGCACACCACTTACCTTTATATCTGCCCAACTATAACCACGGTAAATGGTCATAATGGTTGGCACAATTGAATAACTATCTTCATACTCAGAGTTACCAACCTCAATTACCTCTAAATTATCACTCTTTTTTACTAAGAGCGCATCCCCGGTTTCAAAGCCACAAGCTGCACTAGAGCTTCCAAATACCTCTGCAAAGGTTTGCTCATCATTTACCTTCGTTAAAAAAGGAATTGGGTTTATGGAAAAACCTGGGTTTAAGGCTTTAACGCCATCTTTACTTACTAATTCATATCTACCTTCTAAGGCATCAAGTAGTTGCTCGGTAAAGTTAAAGACCTCAACTTTTTTGCTCCATGGATATTTTTTGCAGTACCAAATTGTTGCCTCTTGCAGACCTATTACATCAGATGAGCTTTGATTAATCTCTGTCGCTAGTATTTTGGCCCGATTTGAAAAATCAGTTTGCTTAACCTGATCCCACATATATTGAGCTGCAGCTGGCAGATTAGGCATTAATTCAAGTGCTCTTCCGACATCAGCACCTAGGTAGATATTTCTACTCATCACCGTTACAGATGGTATTTCAGCATGAGCGATAGGTATTGAGCTAATATTGATTGCTATGACTGTTAAAAGTGCGAGATAAACCTTTTTTATTTTCAATCTCTGCCTTACCTTTTTACAAACAAATCCATTACTTGATCAACTTTGGTGGCCGATAACTTTTTGTAATTTAGGGTTAACTCCTCAATCTTTGCCTTCTGGGAAGCATCAAAAATACGAGCCAAGTTTGTCTGGTACTTGTGCATTAGAAGTGGAATTCCCTCATTCCGCCTTCTCTTATGCCCAACCGGATATTCAAATACTACCTCATCTAAAACTGTGCCATCACTTAAGGTAATTGTGATTGCATTGGTAATGGAGCGCTTTTGGGGATCATGGTAATCAGCTGAGAAACTCTTATCTTCCGTACAATTAATCTTGGCACGGAGTGCATCAATTCTTGGATCAAGTGCAATTTCATCCTCATAATCTCTGGCAGTCAATCTGCCAAAGATAAGTGGAATTGCCACCATATATTGAATGGTGTGATCTCTATCTGCTGGATTTTTTAGCTCACCTTTTTTATCAATAATTCGAATGCATGCTTCATGGGTTTTAATAGAAACACTGGCAATATCATCAGAGGTTTTGCCAAGGGATGCGAGCTTTTTGTTTAAAATCATCGCAGCCTCAACTGCAGTTTGGGCATGAAACTCAGCAGGGTATGAGATCTTAAACAAGATGTTCTCCATTACATACTCTGTGTATGGTCGCTGAAATACAAATTTATTTCCTCTAAAGGATGAGTCATAAAAGCCCCAGGTCTTAGCCGATAACGCAGTTGGATAACCCATCTCACCAGCCCTTGCAATTAATGCCAGACGAACTGCGCGGGAGGTGGCATCCCCTGCCGCCCAAGATTTTCTAGATCCAGCATTTGGAAAGTGTCGATATGTTCTAAGTGATTGACCATCCACCCAAGCAAGTGAGAG
>VGBN01000058.1 GCA_016870455.1 Actinomycetota bacterium
GATTTCGTTTTGCAGATAAATCAAATTGCGGAAACATTAGCTGGGCTAATTGATCACCGCTGGTACGAGCCAGCGCTTCATCCATTGAGATCTTGCCTTCATCAACTAGCTGAGTAGCTATTCGAAAGGCTGCCTCTGCCGTTCTTTTTCCAACTCTGGTTTGTAATATCCAAAGCTTTCCACGCTCTACCGTAAACTCAATATCGCATAGGTCACGATAGTGATCCTCTAATCTCTTCATCAGTTTTTCTAACTCAGCATGGACAACTGGCTCTTTCTTAGACATATCAACTAGTGACATTGTGTTACGAATTCCTGCCACCACATCTTCACCCTGTGCTCGATCTAGATAATCACCATAACTACCTTTTTCACCAGTTGCTGGGTCTCTGGTAAATGCCACACCAGTTCCAGAGTCATCACTTAGGTTTCCAAATACCATGGATTGAATATTTACGGCAGTACCTAAATCAGATGGGATTCGCTCTCGTCTTCGATACAACTGGGCTCGCTCTGAGTTCCATGATTTAAATACCGCTTCAATTGATTGCGTTAGATGGTCAATTGGATCTGTCGGAAATGGCTGCTTTGTGTGTGATTCAATGGCTTTAATTAAATCTTGCGCAAGCTCTTTAAGTGATTGTGCAGGTAGATCTGCAACTACTTTTACATTCATTTTTTGTAAGTAGGTGGACTCTATTTTGTGAACTGTTTCATCTGGCAAATCACACACAATTCGACCAAACATATCGATAAATCTTCGATAAGAATCCCAGGCAAATCTCTCATTGCCACTAGCTTTTGCCATTACATCAGCAACTTCAGGAGTAATACCAACATTTAAAACCGTCTCCATCATGCCAGGCATAGAGTGCTTTGCTCCAGAACGCACTGAAACTAGCAATGGGTTTTTAGGATCACCAAATTTTTTCTCAACAACTTTTTCCAAGTTTGATAGAGCAGTTTTAATTTGAGCATCTAATTGTGCTGGCACATCTCCAGTAGTTAAATACTCTCGACAGGCATCAGTAGTAATAGTAAAACCGGGTGGAACTGGCAAACCCATTTGCACCATCTCGGCAAGGTTTGCACCTTTTCCGCCAAGAAGATCTGATTTACTTTTATCGCCAAATGTAAATGGATAAATTAACTGTTTAGCCAACATAACCCCTGTCTAAAACTTGTGCCAGCCTACTCATCCAGTGTTGCGTAAACCTGCCGCAACACCATTTATCGTTAATAGTAGTGCTCTAGACAAGAGCGGATCTAGTTGCTTTTGAGTGCGAACCCTTTTAAGTAAGGAGATTTGCAGTAGCTGAATTGGCGCTAAATAGGTATCTCTAACCTGCAAGGTCCTAGCCAAGATGGGTTGATTACCTAGGATCTCTTTCTTGTTGGTAATCAAAAGTAATTCTTTAACAGTTAAATCAAATTCAGCTTTAATTTGTTCAAATATATTTTGCAGCGATGGATCAACCAAACTTTCTACATAACGCTTTGCAATCGCCAAATCTGTTTTTGCTAAGGTCATTTCAACATTACT